>CALFCG010000028.1 GCA_937951315.1 uncultured cyanobacterium | reverse complement strand
GTTTTCGGTTTGGATGAGGGCGAGGATGCGATCGCAAATCACAGTCACCCGCGATGGGTCCAAGCTTTGAGCCTCATAATATTCATCAATCAAGGCTTCCAGCTGTAGTAAAGGACCATACAGCTCAGCCCGAGTTAAAGGCGGCGTCAGATGGTCCAAAATCAAAGCCTGGGCCCGCCGTTTAGCCTGGGATCCTTCCCCTGGATCGTTAACGATGAAAGGATAGAGGTGGGGCATCGGCCCCAAAGCAATCTCGGGATAACAGGTGTCTGAGAGGGCGACGCTTTTGCCGGGCAGCCATTCCAGGTTTCCATGTTTACCGACGTGAATCATGGCCTGGGAGCTGAAGTGATGTCGGAGCCAAAAGTAAAAGGCGAGATAGGCGTGGGTGGGTTCTAGATCGGGTGCATGGTAGTTGAGGCTAGGATCTAGATCGTAGCCCCGAGAGGGTTGGATACCGACGAAGGTGTTCCCGAGCTGGAGACCTGCGATCGCAAATCCCTTCTCTTCTATATATTGGTCGGGATGTCCCCAGCGGTCCTGCATTTGTTGCTGAACGGTGGGGGGTAAGGCTGCAAAATGGCGTTCATAGTCCGCCAAGGATAAATACTGATAGCGCACGCGCAGATCTTGGGCTTCCGGGTCATTGGTGATGCCTGTGGTCAGGCGCTCGATCAGCTGCTCTCCATCATTGGGGATATCTGCTAATGCGTAGCCTTCTGTGGCCATAGCCTTCAGGATTTCGATGCAGCTGGCGGGGGTATCGAGACCCACACCATTGGCGAGGCGACCGTCACGATTGGGATAGTTGGCCAGGATCAGAGCAATCTTGCGCTCAGGAGTGGGGGTGCGGCGGAGTTTGACCCAGTTGGCGGCTAATTGAGTGACAAAGGAGATGCGATCGCAAACCGGTCGATAGCTGATCACATCGGTTTCCAACGCGGCATGGCTTGCCTGCACGGCCTTAAACGAAATAGCGCGGCTGACAATGCGGCCATCCACTTCCGGGAGTGCTACATTCATCGCCATATCGCGAGGCGAGAGCCCCCTGAGCTGGTTCTGCCAGTTCTCTTCGGTGCCGCCACTGCAGATAGCCTGCAGCACGGGCACATTCAATTGCTGCCAAAGCTGGAGATTCAGTGTTTCAGCAGAGAGTTTCGCCAAGGAGAAGCTCGTCGTATTGATCAGCACATCAATTCCCTCCCCAGCCTGCAGAATATCTAGGAGTTCAGCTTGATTCTCTGCCGCCTGCAAGGATTGGACAAACACCGGGATAGGATGGAGTCCTTGCTCATTGAGAGCATGGCAAAGGGCATCAACCATATCGGTGTTGCCCGCAAGATAGTGGGCGCGATAGAACAAAATACCCACCTTAGGAGTGGAAGTACCTTGCACTTCTTTCCGTTCTTCAGTGGCTTGCCAAGGATAAACGGCAACTCTGGCAATCGTTTGGGGTTCTGGCGGATCCACCAAACTGTCTAACCAAAAACGAGCTAGAAATTGCAGCGCGGCAATGCTGTTCTCGATGCCGCCCTCCGTGAAGTACTGCCAGAGTTGATTGACCTGGGTCAGTGGCACCGTAGACTGACTCATCAAATCAAGATCGGGCCGATCATCTCCAGGCAAGACAAAGAGAGCGGCCCCAGTCTTGGCCACCGTTTCTTGTACCACCTCTAGGCCATAGGACCAGTAGGAGCGGCCTCCCAGCAGTCGGAGAACGATGACCTGCGCTTGGCTCAGAACCTCTTCCGCATAGGTATCGATGGTGAGCTGCTGTTGCAGTTGCAGGAGATTTGCAACCCTTAATGCCGGAAATGTCTCGGGCAATTGGGGAACGGCTTTGGCAAGAACTTGAATGTCGGTATCAGCTGCAGTGAGAATCACGGCAGGGGCGGGAGTTTGTTCAATGAAGATCACCCCTTCCGCACCTGGATCCCAACCTCCAGGCATAGCCGCCAGACGGTGCATGGTAATCTCCTAATCACTTCTCAGTTGTGTCGTTAGAGAATCATAAAGCGTTCTTGGTGATCTCGGCATGGGCGTTTGGCGTCTTCAACCGGTCAAGACCGTAGCCCATGAAATCACCATCTCCGCAAAGCTTTAAAGAAATTGGTTGAAGTGGGAGTGATAGCTCTTCTTTGGGTTAGAACGGAACTATGTGCTTTATCGAATTTATATGATGTTTGATCAAGCCCTACCCTGCGCAACATTTGAGCGCATACAAGGCGTGTTTGCAGAGATGACAACATCTCTGTTGGATCCCTATGCTTTGTTTACGGATGCCGAGATCACGGCACCGGGGGAGGAGCGTTTCTCTGTGTTAGTCTCCCTGGGCTTGAGTGCTCTTTTAAAGGGGACAATAATGCCTGATGGCAACAATTATCAGGCGCAATTGGTGGTGGAACCTGTTGCGATCGCAGCCTTTCTCAAAACATTGCCTCCTCAGCCTGAGGTCGAGCAATTATTAACGCTGCAGAACCGCCGTGCGAACCGTGCAAAACTGCAAAGTCAGTTTTCGACCCGAATCCTGCAAACCTTAGTCGTTGATCTGGATCCTGCGCCTGGTCCGGTTGTCTGTCAACCGATGGTTGATGCTGCCCTCCATCAACAGCTAGCTCAAGAGCGCCTCGTCCATCAGGTGACAAGCCAAATTCGGCAAAGTTTAGAGCTGCCGATCATCTTACAAACGGCCGTTGAGCAGGTGCGGGCTTTTCTGCAAACGGATCGGCTTGTCATTTATCAATTCACCGATCCTGAATTCACCGATCCTGATGATGTCAGCGATGAGAGCAATCCCCCCCAGGGATATGTAACCTATGAGGCCTTGGCTTCTGAGCATATTTCCTCTGTCCTCAACTTCAAAGAGGAGTACCGTTGGGATAACGTTCATGCCTGCCGTACGAAATATGCCCAGAATCGGACGGTTGCCGTTGACGATGTTGCGGAATACGATGCTGTTGACTGTCTCCTCGATTTTTTAAAGACTATTGAAGTTCGAGCGACGCTGATTGCTCCCATCATTGTGAAGTCAAAGGTTTGGGGACTTTTGATTGCCCACCAATGTTCTGGACCTCGACATTGGAGACATCACGAAAAAGTTTTACTGAGGCTGATTAGCGAACATCTAGAAATTGCTATCTATCAAGCCCAGCTTTATCGTCAACTCCAGCAGCAAAAGCATACACTCGAAGAGCAAGTTGCCCAACGCACACAAGAGCTGCAGAGTGCGTTTGGTGAGCTACAGGCGGCTAATCAGGCCAAGGGTGAGTTCGTTGCCACAATGAGTCATGAGCTCCGCACGCCCCTCACCTGTGTGATTGGCATGTCTGCAACCTTGCTCCGCTGGTCCTTAGGGCCATTATCAGAAAAGCAGAGAAGTTATATTCAACGTATTCATGACAGCGGCGAACAATTACTCGAGTTAATCAACGACATCCTTGACTTTTCCCATGCAGAATCCGGGAAAGCAACCCTAGATCTCAGTGAGTTCTCGATTGGTTCGCTAACGCAGCAAAGTTTGCATATGGTGCGGGCAGAAGCCCAAGCCCATGAAGTTCATCTCAATGTAGATGTAAAGGTCGAGCCACATTTGGACCTCTTCACCGCAGACTCTAGGCGCTTGAAGCAGGTGTTGTTTGTGCTGCTGGATAATGCGATTAAATTCACCCCAGCTCGTGGCGAGGTCACCCTCAGAGTTTGGATCGAATCTCAAACGGCTGTTTTTCAAGTTGAAGATACAGGCATTGGCATCCCCCTTGAACAACAATCACAGCTTTTTCAGACCTTTCATCAGCTTGATCCTGCCTATAACCGCACCCATGAAGGGGCCGGTTTGGGGTTGGCGATGGCCAAGAAATTTGTCGATCTCCATCGCGGTTGGATTGAGGTGAGTTCAGTGGAAGGAAAAGGATCGGTCTTTACCGTTGAGCTTCCCAACCAAAAGCTACAGCCCCAGACAGAAGAACTGGAGGTGATCAGTCCCACAACTTCTAGTGGCCGCATTATTTTAGTTGAAGAGGATGAAGAGACTGCAAATTTGATGTGCGACATGCTGACAGCCGCAGGCTATCAGGTGATTTGGACAGTGGAAATTTCAACGGCAGTGGAACAGACTCGCTTATTACAGCCGGAAGTGGTCATTATTGATCTTGAACAGCATGGTCAGAATCGATTGGCGATGATTCATCAGTTACGCAAACGCCCTGCTGATGCTGAGCCGATTCGGTTGTTGATGATGGTTGCTGCTGAACAGGACGAGCTTGCGGCTAATGCGGATGTTGATGCCTATCTCACGAAGCCCGTTGATCCACAATATTTAGTCCATCGTATTGATCGGTTGTTGATGCATACCGATGCAGTCATTTAAAGCATCTATGACTGGGGAGGCTCGGTAGGGGCTTCCAACTTCTGTAGAAACGCCTGGATTCGCATTCTGGGAATGTAGGGCCAGCCACCTTCAGACTCCATTTCTCGCAATAGTCGGTGAAGGGCCTGCCGGTTGCCTGGAAGCGCTTCTTGAAACAAACCGTCACGGATTTCGCGATGAAGCAGTTCTAGAGAACGAAGTAAGGTTAAAAGCTCTTCCATATTGCCTTCCGCTTGCTGGGCTTGGGCATTGACGAGGTCAGCTATTTGCTGCAGCTCTGGCGTTTCGTTAGAAGACAAGGCAGAAGAGCTTGAGTCACGACTGGTCATGGGGAATACATGGCATGTATACGGGTATTTACTATCAGACCACGGAGGATGGCCTAGTGTCTTGACCCTGAGCTTTGGCATCTTAACCTATCTCCCTTCTGGAGGTTCAAGAGCTATAAAAAAGCTTAAGGTGCTGACGATTCTGACAAATGTACTCAATTATGAACCTACTGACTGCTCAATCTGATTTGGTATCGCCAGCTAGGACATACATGACCTTAAATTTTCTGCAAATAATGGAGAATAATAGTGGATATTAACGCTCTTTTGACGAATGCCAGCTCTATTGTAGTTGCAGTTGGTCTGCAGCTCGTTGGGGCCATTCTGCTCTGGATTGTGGGTCGATGGCTGATTAAATTTGGCCTGAACCTGCTCACGAGAGCGTTCAAGCGCAGCGATATTGATGCAACGCTCTTGGTGTATATCAAGTCGACCTTGGGTGTGCTGCTCAATATCGTCTTGATTGTGGCCATCCTTGGCTTTTTAGGGATTGAAACCTC
>CALFCG010000027.1 GCA_937951315.1 uncultured cyanobacterium | reverse complement strand
TATCGCGATAGAGTACTCGTTTTCACATCCTACTCTGTCTCGTCGCCTTGAAACATAGCTTATACCCTGTTTCTTTGACTATCTTCCTGTGTTAATCTGCAATTACGGATTTATGCTTCAGATATCTTGATAACTCCGTATAAGTTATAGCTCATTATATTTCCTGTATTAGCCAAATAATGGCTGGCGGGACCGGGGGAATGGGTCGATAATGGTTGATACAGCTTCATCGTTATGATGCTTAAAGCGGCTGTTGTGGGGGTAGTAGTCGCTACATTAAGAAAATTTAGTACAGCTCATTATGCGTCAGCTATCTTCGGCTTCTGAGCCTGATAATAAATCTGAGAATCCACCACTGCAGATCGTGGCCGATGTCGTCCATCCGCACGAGAACAGGGAAAAGCCCCTCTCGACAAGCGGTCTCAGAGGCAAAACCGTTGAGAAAGCAGGGGGCCTTAGCTTCAAGCGCAAGGTCATGCTCAGCACATTAGCCATCAGTGTTGTCCCCACCCTCGTGGTGGGCGCCATCGCCACAGTGGGCTATCAGCAATTGAGTCAAGGTTTGTCATCTAGAAACACACAGGAACAGCAGCTATTGCAAAAACAGCAATCAGCGCTTTACTTCGGCACAGGTACAGTGGCCGTGGTTGCTGGCGCAATTGCAACGCTCTTAGCCTACCGATCGATGCACCCCCTTCGATTAGCAACGCTGAGTACGAGCCGTGTCGTGCAACAACTGGGTCGCGGAGAGCGAATGACGGCTCCCAAGTCAGGTCAAGACGAGCTAGTCGTTCTAGAATCTAATTTAAATCTGATTGCTGTTCACGCATTAAAGCTGCGATCTCAACAGGCTCTAACCTTTAATCGTCTCTCAAACGAGGTTAATAGCCCTGATAAAGAGTATCTATTGGAAACCGTTTTCAACTTTATGGAAAACAGCCGTCTGACGGTTCAAAACCTCTCCAATACAGCCTTTAATCAAACGAAATCTGTTGATACCGCCTACCGACAATTAACGGAACTCAACCATTCGGCTCAGGAGACCCTGTCCCATCTGCACCAGAGCGTTCAACAGGGACAGTCAGTGAGTCAGGCTGCTCAAGTCGGGGAACAAACGGTGACGCAAATCAAAGATCACCATGCCTCTATGTGGGTTTCGCTCATTGAAGCGGCAACAAAGGTCCAGAATTTGAACCCGCCGATACAACGGCTCGATCAACTTCTCAACCACGTGGGCAGTATCTCCGCCAATATAAAACTCAAGGCTATGAATGCAGCCTTAGAAGCAGCACGAATCGGTGAGGAGGGTGAGGAATTTGCCAACATTGGTGAAGATCTGCATGCTTTGGTCCAGCAGCTCGATGAAGGCATTAACGAGGTAGACTCACTCCTTGGTAGCCTAAAAGCTGATGTTCAAACAGCCACTTCAAAGATGACCCTGGGACAACAGCAGGCCAGTTCAGGCAAGCCTCTGATGGTCGTAGCACAGCAGCAGCTCAGTCAGATCACAACGCTGGCACAACAGCTAGAGACAGTCTCTGCACAGGTCCTACAAACATCAACGCATCAAGCGCAAACCTCCACAACCGCCAGCACCAAGATGGTTGAAGTCGCAACCCTAACGAGCCAAATTACAGAACAAGCCGCCCTCCTTGCCGAGTCCATCGAGCAGTTACCAACCCTCGCTCAGGACACTTAATAGAGATGATCGCTAGCTCTCCGGCTCGGAGGATGAGACCATGACCAACGCAAACCGGATCCAGTCGATTTTTGATAGCGATATTGCTCAAACCCTCACACGATTAGAGGCGCTACTGGATAGCCCTGCAACCCCTGAATTTGCCACCGCCCTCAAGACTCAAGTCGCAGCCCTATTGAGCTGGGGTGAAGTCCTTGAAGTTGAAGCGCTGGTCTCCCTGGCCCAAACCACAGTCCTGCTGATGAGAGCAGCACCGAACAATCATCCGATGATTGCCCAGCTTGCTCTGGAAGGCTTCCGTGCCATTTATCAGCTAGAACTTTTACAGGCGCAGCAGCAAGCTGCACCTCGTCCGGTTGCGACGACCCTTCAGCCCCCCACCAACCTCTCCCCCCCTGGCGCCCCCGAGGTCAACTCAGAACTGCTCCTAGAGCAAAGACTGCCAACAGCCAACCTCTTTCTCTGGGAGATGGACGGCATTATTTTTGTATTGCCCTCCCCTCAAGTCGTCGAAATATTAATCTCCAAGCCTGAACAGCTTGTTCAGACAGGATTAGGCAAGGGATTGCATTGGCGAGATCAAACCCTCCCTCTCTATCAACTTTTACAAACACCCAGCCAACAGCCCTTCCCAGACATTGGGCTTAGCAGCGCACCAGGCCTCACCTTACGATCAGGCACTATTTTGGTCATCCAACAGGGAGCTCATCGGCTAGCACTAGATATTGATATCAAGCTTTTAGTCACGGAATCACAACTCACCATTATTCCCTATGCCTCTCGTCTAAGGGCTCCGAGTTATTGTCACGGTTATACAGTTCGTTCAGATGATCGAGCAACCCCTGTGGTCAACATCGCCCAGCTCCTCGATCAAACGCTTCGTCTCCCTTCAGCTCTTCCCAGGAAGGGCGAGGTCCCCGTCACCAACCCCTCAGCAGATATCGACCCCGTCGTCCTCGTCGTAGATGACTCTCAAACGTTGCGCCACATTTTAAGCATGACCTTAGAGGAAGCAGGCTATCGGGTACTCCAGGCTCAGCATGGCAGCGAAGCCCTGGAGCAACTGCAGAACCACCAAGACGTTGAGCTGGTGATCTGTGATGTTGAAATGCCCCAGATGAATGGCTTCGACTTTCTCAGCCACTGTCGTCGTGATCCAAAGATGACCGATTTGCCTGTGGTGATGCTCAGTACCCATTCCGGCGAGGAGCACCGCCAGCTATCCAGCACATTGGGAGCCAACGCCTATTTCTCCAAGCCCTATGACCAAAGTCAATTTTTAGACACCCTGCACACCCTCATTACTAAATCCTGAGTTAAAACTTCTGGTTCCCAGTCGGCGGCCTATGCACACAGCCACCGGAGGACACAGAGATCAGGTTCTTCAAAGGACAAAGGTTGACAGTCTAGGGACAGATCTAAGATGATGTAAGACTGGCATACTTGTTATCGTTCGGATCAGGTCATTCAGTTGAAATCCTGTTTGAGCTAGAGCTGCGGTCAGGAACCTGTACGGCGACTAGATAGAGGCAAAATTAAGTTAATGGCATACGCAATTATTGAAATTGGTGGGACGCAACTTTGGGTTGAGCCCGGTCGCTTCTACGATGTAAACCGTCTTCACCATGATGTCGATGCAACGATGTCTATCGACAAAGTATTGTTAGTTCACGATGGCGAAAACGTGACCGTGGGACAGCCCCTAGTCAAGGATGCAACCGTGGAGGTAACCATTCAAAGGCACCTTCGCGATCGCAAAGTCATTGTGTATAAGATGCAGCCGAAGAAGAAGACACGCAAAAAGCGGGGTCACCGCCAAGAACTGACACGGTTCATGGTTGATTCAATTCAGGTGAACGGCACTGCAGTGGCCGGTGAAGCAAGCAAGAAAGCACCTGCTAAATCAGCTAAAGTGAAAGCGGAAGCTTCAGAAAAGGCTCCTGCCAAGAAAACGAAGAAAGAAACAGCGAAGGAAGAAGCATAGAACCTCTCGGTTCTATAGCATTCCAGCAGTAATTGATTGATGACTCGAGGTTGATATGGCTCATAAGAAAGGTACCGGTAGTACTAGAAACGGACGCGACTCTAACTCGCAACGCCTTGGCGTCAAGCGCTACGGCGGTCAGACGGTTAAAGCAGGCAATATTCTCATTCGCCAGCGGGGCACCAAGTATCATCCTGGCAACAATGTGGGCTGCGGTAACGACTACACACTTTACGCCTTGACCGATGGCATTGTGACTTTTGAGCGCAAAGGTCGGTCCGGAAAGAAGGTTAGCGTTTATGCACCAGAGACAGCCACCGCTTAACGCTCACATTGTGACGATTGAATCCAAGTAGAAAAAGAGCTGCGGTGCAGCTCTTTTTCTTTGGGAAATGTTGACGCAGGCGCAATGCCTCTCCTTTAGATTGCTTGGTGGTGCCAGCTCTGTAATGCCTGTTGGTGAATTGCTTGACAGGGGAGATTTTGCGACCGGGCCAAACGCGCACAGTCTTCATATTCCGGCTGCACGTTGATAACTTTCCCTTGATACCAGGCAACTTTTACGCGCACAGAACCGTGGGGTGTTGAAATCGTTTGAATCTCACGCTGCAGTACATGACGCTGCTGTTGCGATCGTCGAATGCCTAAAGTACTGGTTTCCTGAAAGAGAACTGTTTCACAGGCACCCACCACATCAGAGTGACAAATGACCGTCACCAAAACACCCGGGCGGGATTTCTTCATGCCAATGGCTTGAGTGAAGACGTCTAGTGCGCCAACCTCAAATAGACGCTCACAGGTATAGCCAATGGCCTGGGGATTAAGATCGTCAATCTGGGTTTCGAGAACGAGCACGGTCTCCAGGTCAGGTGTCAGGAACAAGGGGGAATCCTCCCTCGCTTCACCAATCCAAAGTCGGAGGAGGTTAGGAATCGGTAGGTTCTGGGTACCAGCCCCTAAACCAATTTTCTGTAGAGTCATGGCGGGGGGCGGGCCAAAGTCTTTGGCAAGTGTGGTTGCGATCGCAACCCCCGTCGGTGTCACTAGCTCTCGATTAATTCCATTGTGATACACCGGCACCTGATGAGACTCCCAAAGTTTGAGCACCGCAGGCACGGGCACTGAAAGGGTACCATGAGCAGCCTCAACCGTTCCGCCTCCCGTTGGCAAAGCAGAACAATAGAGTCGATCGATACCCAGCCAATCTAAGCCAAGACAGGTCCCAACAATATCAACAATGGCATCCGTAGCCCCCACC
>CALFCG010000026.1 GCA_937951315.1 uncultured cyanobacterium | reverse complement strand
CATTACGACTCATCTGGCAACAGCAAACTATCAAGCAACTCAATGGATAATGCCCGCTCCCTTTTACCAGCATGAACATTGACGAGAGGAAATCCAGCACTTTACTCATAAGACTTAAGCATCCGTTCACCAGATGCAATGCATACCCTCTCTCCATAGGTATCTAGAAACAACGATAATTTCCTAGTTTTTAAGGAGCATAAGGAAACTGAAATTCATACGGACATCCAGCGATTTTTCCATTGACGTGTGGGTTCTAATGCAGAATGTTGCTGGGCCTGACGTCGGCGCTCATGAATCAGGCTCATCGTATCTTTCAGCTCTGGATCTCGGTAGGGAATTGCAGCCCGAGTTTGCAGATGCTCTAACTCTTGAACAGAGAGGGCCGGTAACGCAGCAGTACAGGAAAGAGCGGCAACTGTTCCGGGTGTGCGGCGACCGACTGGGGCGCTTGCACCAATTTGAAAACCAGCAGTAATGAGTGCTGACCTCACCGCCGCTGAGCAAGAATAGGTTGCGAGTCTGCCGTCAGACTGCAAGCAATGACGGACCTGGTTCAGAAATTCCACGGTCCATAACTGCGGGCAATGGGGCGGAGAAAAAGGATCGAGGAAAATAGCGTCCGCCATAAAGTCTCCTTGAGCCAAAGGTTGGATGGTCTGGCGGGCATCTCCAATCAGGATCTGGGCGTTAAGGGTCGGGGTGCGGAGCTGACGTTCAGTGCAAAGTGTTGATAGATCATGCTGTACTTTTTGCGACCAGTGATGGAGATAGTTATTTGCGATCGCAACTTCACTCACGGCCCCATCCGTTTCCAAGGCCACCAGCGTCACACGACAATCAGGATTCACCTGCCAAATACAGTCCAGCGCCGCCGCACTGTTATACCCCAAGCCATAACAGATATCTAAAATCGTCAGATCGTCTTGCTGTGCCCGCTCCGGGAGACCGGTGGGGAGAACAAACTTCCCCCTAGCCTCCTGCTCCGCCCCATGGTGGCTATGAAAACACTCACCAAACTCACTCGAGAAGAACGTATAAGACCCATCAGCCGTTAGCCTAGGAGTCAGATGTTGCGCCTGGATATCGGACATGAATTCAGCAATAGAGACAGTGACCGTGTCGCCCCAATGGCTCGCAGAGAAACATTCATCAGTCGTCATTGTGGACTGCCGATTTTCGCTACAGCAACCTAACCTCGGGCGACAGCAATACGACCTTAACCATATCCCAGGAGCTTACTACTTAGATCTCAATAAAGATTTAGCAGCTCCTGTTCACGTTCACGGTGGGCGCCATCCCCTGCCAGACCCGCAGCAGTTCGCCACCAAGCTATCCAACATGGGTATCACCGCCGAAACACAAGTGGTTTGCTATGACGACAGCCATTTTGCCTTTGCGGCCCGCCTATGGTGGCTGCTTCAGTATTTAGGACATCCCAAAGCCGCTGTCCTCGACGGTGGATTCACAAGCTATCAGACAGCAGGGTATCCAGTCACAGAAGAAGTCCCACCCCTGCGCTCAGGCAACTTTCAACCCAAAATCCAGGCTCACCGAGTCGTTGACATTCATGCCGTTGCCCACCGGCCACATGATGTCTTGATTGATTCACGGGATAGCGATCGTTACCGGGGAGAACGAGAACCCATTGACCCCATCGCCGGCCACATTCCCGGAGCCGTCAACTATCCCTGGAAAGCCGTCACAGATGAACAGGGATATCTCAAATCGACCCAAGACCTGCGCAAACATTGGGCAGACCTCGAGCACTCAGACACTATCGTGTACTGTGGCTCAGGGGTTACCGCCTGCGTTAATCTAATGGCCCTTGCAGCGATAGGCATCACAGGCAAACTTTATGCTGGAAGCTGGAGTGACTGGTGTTCCTATCCGCTCGATGCAAACATGAACGTTCAGCTCCCCCAGTCTTAAAAGGCAATTCCGATATTTGAAGGATTCACTTGCTCGCTTTGAATACTTGAAGCAGGCTGAGGACCGTCAATGGAGAGTAAATCTGAAAACCACAACCAGGCAGTCAGTAGCACCGTGACGGCAATGGCATGACAGAGAACAGTCATCAGTTTAATGGTTGATTCACCCATCAGTTTCTCCTTTCCACCACTCGGTTCCCACCTATAATTAATTCTAATCAATAGGAGTTGATTTTTGTGGTTCAGATCACAGAATGAGATAAAACTTTTTGAAGTGAGAACTTCCTTTCAATGACTATCTAGATTAAACTTAACGATTAAACATCTGGCTGAAGGATCCCTGACGGCAAAATTCATTTGCTGGGGTAACCTACTGTTAACCTGTTAACGATCCAGCGATCGAAGACGGCACGATTCAGTCTCAGGTCTATACATGTAGAAGCGTATTCATGCTTACCATTGACCCACCCAAAAAATTTCCCGTCTTGGGCTTTCCCGTAGATTGCCTTTCTGAGTATAGGCCGTGGCTCACCAATCGAGTTGCGCAGGGACAAAGCACCCACGTCGTCACCCTCAATGCAGAAATGACGATGCTGGCCCAAGAAACCCCCGACCTGGCAGAGATCATTCGATCGGCCGAATTCGTCATTCCTGATGGTGCGGGCGTAGTCCTGTATCTCAAGCTCTTCGGTGAACAGATTCAGCGCTGCCCAGGCATTGAGCTAGCGGCACAAATGCTGCAAGAAGCCGCCCAGTCCTCATGGTCTGTCTTTTTCTTTGGGGGCCAACCCGGCGTAGCCAACGAAGCCGCTGAGAAATGGAAGCAGAAAAATCCAAACCTCAACATCACCGGTACCCAGAATGGTTTTCTAACACCCGAAGAGACCGAACCATTTTTACAGAAGTTACAGGAACTCCAACCCCAGCTAATTTTTGTCGGTCTCGGCGTCCCTCGCCAAGAATACTGGATCGCCCAGCATCGTCACCTCTGCCCAAACTCAGTCTGGATGGGCATTGGTGGCAGTTTTGATATCTGGGCTGAGCGCAGTAAAAGGGCACCCGCATGGCTATGCAACAATAATCTGGAGTGGGTATACCGTCTCTATCAAGAACCCTGGCGTTGGCGGCGGATGCTAGCCCTACCTCGATTCGCCTGGCGTTCTTTATTGGTCAAGTTAAAATAAGGAATTATGACCCGAGCACTGCTACCTGAATCTGACCTATTCCCGAAACCCTTAGAGCAACCCCTCCACCATCGCTCTCAGGCTACTCCCTTGGACTATACCGTCCATCTCAAGGGAGTCACAAAGGTTTATCCCCAGACAAAATTTGGGCTAGTTGATGTTAATCTGCGCCTCAAGCAAGGCAGTTTTCTGTTTGTCACCGGCCCCTCTGGAGCGGGGAAAACAACCCTAATGAAGTTGATCTATGGTGCTGAGCGTCCTGATCATGGTGAAGTCTTAGTCGCAGGCACCAATGTCGGTGTTCTCAGAGGCAATCGCCTTTCACATCTCAGGCGTCAGCTCGGAGTTGTGTTTCAAGACTATAAGCTGATTCCACGCTGGACCATTACAGAAAACATCGCCTTTGTCCTCAAATCCCAAGGGATTCCCCGAGATGAGATCGAGCGCCGCCTCCGTCCCACGCTCAAGTTAGTGGGGCTGCAGAAACGAGCCGACTGCTTCCCCAGCCAATTGTCGGGCGGGGAACAGCAGCGAGCCAGCATTGCCCGTGCCATTGTGGGCTCCCCAAAGTTGCTGTTGGCCGATGAGCCCACAGGCAACCTCGACCAGGAAAATGCGCTGCAGGTACTCAGCATTCTGAAGAAGCTGAATAACTTAGGGATTACCGTGGTGATTACAACCCACGACATGCATTTAATACAGGTGGCTCAAGCTCCCGTCGCTCGCATCTACAATGGGCGCTTGCATATGGTGAATGCTGATAAAACAGCCTAAAAACAGGTGTAAGATTTCACCATGTTTAAACTTTGGCTCACACAGCTGGGCTACCTAGGGCAGGAAACATTAAGGGGCCTGCGTCGGGGTGGATGGATGAACTGGGCTGCCATCAGTACAGTAACGGTTTTGCTATTTTTATTTGGCATTAGTCTGCAGACCTCTTGGCAGGTCAGCGGTCTCCTCAATCAAATGGGCTCTCGCCTAGAGATATCCCTCTATCTGGAGTCCGGAGTGTCTGGGCAGGTATTGCGTCCCACCATTGAAGAATATCCAGAAGTCACCACAGTACAGGTTGTCCCCAAGGAGCAAGCCTGGAAGGAACTCCTCCAGGACTTAGGACAAACCGATATCGATGGGGCCACAGAAGATTTGGGACAAAACCCCTTAGTTGATGAACTCAAGGTCAGTGTGGGGTCTGCAGCGCTGGTGCCCTCGTTAGCGGAGAAATTAGCCCGTGTGCCTGGCATTGAAGAAGTCACCTATTTAGATGAAGCCCTCCGCAATCTGATTCAAATCAACCAGGGCTTTAGTCAGTTGAGCATCGTGGTGATCGGATTACTCACCTTAACGGCCATTGCCGTGATTACGACCACGATTCGGCTGATCGTGATCTCACGGCAGCAGGAAATTGAGGTCATGCAGTTGGTGGGAGCCACTCGCCTCTGGATTTACATGCCCTTTATCCTGCAGGGAATTACGTTTGGGATCGTCGGTGCATTGGTTTCTTGGGGATTTCTCAGTGGAACCAGACGCTTTATCCAGCACCTACTTACCGAGCAGCCCAACTTTTTGCAGGTGGTCAGTGATGGGATTCGCCTCAGCACTGGTCAAGTGATCTTACTACCCCTGATTTTGGTCGGTTTTGGCAGCTTGGTAGGGTTAGTGGGCAGTCTGTTTGCAGTCCAGCGGTTTGCTTTGAAATAACAGTTCAGGTAAACCTAACGATGGGCAAGGTGCTGAAGTTTGCTTTGCACATCTTCCGGCTTGAAAACGCCATGTTCGGTGATAATCCCTGCAATAAGAGCGGCGGGCGTCACGTCAAAAGCGGGGTTATAGAACTCGACGCCGGGAGGACAGAGGTTCAAATCACCCAACTGATAGAGCTCCGATGGATGGCGCTCTTCAATGGGAATTTGGCTGCCGTCTGGCAGATCAAAGTCAATTGTGGAAAGCGGAGCTGCAACATAAAACGGAATTTGGTGGGCTTGGGCACATAGAGCCACACTGTAGGTTCCGATTTTATTGGCGGCATCACCATTGGCAGCAATGCGGTCGGCACCAACCACAACCAGATCAACCATGCCTTGCTGCATACAATGGGCAGCCATTCCATCGGAAATCACGGTGACGGGAATTCCTTCCTGGACACATTCCCATGCGGTGAGTTTGGCCCCCTGCAAACGCGGACGCGTTTCGTCTGCGTAAACGCGTGCCAGGCGATCGGCCGTCCAAGCTGAACGCACAACCCCTAAAGCAGTACCGTATCCTGCCGTTGCTAAAGCACCTGCATTACAGTGGGTCAAGAGACAGAGCTTCTGAGGCTCTGCGGGGAGAATTGAAAGTCCATGCTCACCGATGGCCTTACAGGTTTGAACGTCTTCAGATGCGATCGCAAGTGCCGTTTGCAAAAGCTGCGCCTGAATCTCACTGACAGGACCAGAGGTCTCCTGAGCCACCTTTAACATGCGAGAGATGGCCCAAAACAGGTTGACAGCCGTGGGGCGTGTGGCCCCCAGGGTTTGACCAATCTCTTTAAGCTGTTCCAAAAATAGGGCTGGCTCCGAAGCCGTAATTTCTCGACTCCCCAGATACATCCCAAATGCAGCAGCGACGCCAATCGCCGGCGCACCTCGGACAATCATCGTTTGAATCGCCGTGGCCATATCACCCGAGCGTCGGATCTCAACGACGGTATGCTCACCCGGCAGCTTGGTTTGATCAATCAGCTGTACATGATCATTACACCAAGTAACGGGGTAAACCGGACTACTTAACTTCGCACTCATGGACTCAGAAAAAGATAATAAACGTTCAGAAAGAGCAGGGAACAGAGGCCCGACTACGCCAGTGCCGGCTTCTTCACAGCCTCTAAGATGCGATCGACAATCTGAGGAATGGTGAGTCCGACAGCAGCCTTAGATTCATCCGGCGTGGCATGCTCCACCAGCTCATCAGGAACACCCAACCGGGTCACAGGGACCATGATTTGGGCATCCATTAAGGCCTCAACCACGGCTGTGCCAAAACCACCGATCACAGTGCCTTCTTCCAGCGTCACCACCTGACCAATCTCACGAGCCAAAGGCAAAATAAGCTCAGTATCTAAAGGCTTTGCAAAGCGAGCATTCACGACAGTGGCTCGAATACCGTGCTCATTCAAGGCTTCAGCAGTCTGGACGGCGGGATAAACCATCGACCCATAGGCCAAAATCAGGAGATCATCGCCCTGCCGGAGGGTCTCTGCTTTACCAATGGGCAGCGCCTCCCATCCATCTTCCATCGTGCCTACACCATAGCCACTGCCGCGTGGGTAACGCATCGCAATCGGCCCATCCGTGTAATTAATGCCCGTCACCAGCATTCTCTGTAGTTCCGCTTCATCCTTAGGCGCCATCATCACCATATTCGGAAGACAGCGGAGGTAGGCAATATCATACATACCCTGATGGGTGGGGCCATCGTTGCCCACGATCCCTGCCCGATCTAGACAGAAGAAAACCGGCAGACTTTGGATACAGATGTCATGAATAATCTGGTCGTAGGCACGCTGTAAAAAGGTCGAGTAAATAGCGACCACAGGCTTCATGCCCTCACATGCCATGCCGGCAGCCAGCGTCACCGCATGTTGCTCAGCAATACCGACATCAATATATTGCTTCGGCAACTTCGCCTGCAGCTTGTCAAGCCCCGTCCCCGTCGCCATCGCAGCAGTCACCCCAATGATATAGGGATCATTCTCCGCCAGGGTAATCAAGGTCTCAGCAAAGATTTTCGAATATTTGGGCGGCTTGGGCTTATTCGAGGGAATGGCCTTACCCGTCTCAAGATTAAAGGGCGTCTGGGCGTGGTAGCCCACCTGATCGCGCTCTGCAATTTGGTAGCCCTTACCCTTCGTCGTTGCCACATGGACCAAGACGGGGCCCTGATGCTGATGCCCTTCTTGGAAGGTAGCGATCAGTTCTTCAATATTGTGGCCATCTACAGGCCCCATATAAGTGAAGCCCAGCTCTTCAAAAACAGCCCCTACTTTGGAGACAGCCAGACGCTTCACTCCGCCTTTGAGGCGCATGAGTTCAGGGGTAATATTTTCATTGAAGGGCATCTGTCTGAGTTGCTCTTCAAGATTGTCAGATAGGAACTGAAGGGGTGGGCTCAGACGGATTTTGTTCAGATAGCGTGAGAGGGCTCCAACATTGGGGGAGATAGACATATCATTGTCGTTCAACACCACCATGACATTCGTATTTGGCAGGTGCCCCGCATGGTTAATTGCTTCTAGCGCCATGCCTCCCGTGAGGGCACCATCGCCAATCACGGCAACACTTTTAAAGTCTTCGCCACGCCGATCTCGCGCCATCGCCATCCCCAAGGCTGCCGAGATACTGGTGGAAGCATGGCCCGCACCAAAATGATCGAATCGGCTCTCTCTACGATTTAGATAGCCCGCGATACCATCCTTTTGCCTCAAGGTATGAAACCGGTCATATCGCCCCGTAATTAACTTGTGGGGATATGCCTGGTGGCCAACATCCCAAATCACTTTATCCCGATCGAGATCGAGGGTGTTATAGAGCGCTAGGGTCAACTCCACAACGCCCAAGCCGGGTGCCAGATGGCCACCACTTGCAGCAACAGTATCCAGATGTTTATCTCGAATCTGGCGAGCAATCTGTTCTAACTGATGAACGGATAACCCGTGAAGCTGATTCGGGTGGACAACCTCGCTCAGATGCATAGAGACCTCATCTCGCGTCAAAACTGCGTTTCACTACCCTTAACTGTAGTCGATTTCAGACCCTGGCGCCGGGATTTTTATAATCACGATTTAGTCGGGTTGACTGATGGCCCGGAGGCGATCCCACCAATGATTAAGGGGGTAGTATACGACGGGGGTCCAGAGGCTACTCAAAATAGCGGAACTCAAAGCAGTCTGCGGCAGGCGCTGCCAAATATCCTGGAAGGGCCAATCGCCCATCCAGCTGAGCTGCAAAGCCATAATGACTTCGACTAAAGCAGCCATGCAAAACACAATGAGTGCCACGGAGACAAATTCCTCGGCCACCAAACGCTTTTTATCAATGCGTCCTGTGATCAATCCCACCACCACCAAACCAATGACGTGACTGGGGTGAGGTGCGGTCAAGCTATCCTGCAGTAACCCCACAGCAATCCCCCCCACTACCCCCTGCAGCAAGTCTCGCTTGATACTCCAAACCACTAACCACACCAACAACCAGTGGGGGCCGATGCCGTCTAGGTTCATGCCCGGCAACCGCAAAGTCAGTGCGAGGGTACAGAACGTGGCGGAAAGGATAATAACAAGCCCGTTGACGAGATTAAGGGGGAGGGGAAGGGGAAGGGGCGTTGTTTTTCGCCGTTTTCTGACCATCAGAGGAAACGCTGACCCATTCAAGTTTATCAATGGGGACGGAAAGTTCTACGATTGCCTGGGGCTTGGGAGTCTGTTTGAGCTTAAGAGATTTTACCGTACCAATGGCTAAGCCGGCGGGAAAAAGACGGCTGAGGGAGGAGGTGACCACGGAGTCCCCAACACGCACATTGGGATCTTTTTCAAAAAAGTCCATAATGACAAATTTGCTGGATTGTCCTCGCAAAATTCCCATATCGCGGCTGCGACTAACGGTGACCCCTAAACGACTTTTGGGGTCCGTGATCAACAAAACCTGACTTGTGTTCGCGGTCACCTGGGTCACCCGACCGACTAAGCCCCCCGGCGCTTGAACCACGGAACCTTCGACAATGCCAACGTTGGCCCCATGCCCCACCAGCATCTGCTGCCACCAGTGATCGGCAGCTCGACCAATAATGGGAGTTGCGATCGCATCTTTTTTCTTGATCACGGGCTGTTCTAGCAGCTTTTTCAAAGCCTGATTTTGGGCCTTGAGATCGACAATAGTTTGCTGCTGTTCCCAGGTTTTGGCCGCCACAAGCTGCTGTTGTTTTTCAGGATTGCCTTGAAACGGTAGCGTCATCACGCGATGGAGTTCAGCCAGCAGCTCACCCTGCGTCTGACGAACGGTCCAAGCCGCACCCAAACCAAGTACACCCAAAAAGAGGATGCTGCGGTACTGCCCCCACCAACGAGATAAAAATGACATGGGCACCCGATAAACGTCTGCTGAACTCTTGTCTGTTTAGGCTCGTATCATGACCGCGTCGCCGCCAGGTCTAGAGGTTATTGCCGTTGTTGAACACACGGGACAACTGATCAAAGTTCTCTAGCACCCGCCCTGTGCCTAGAACAACACAGCTCAGTGGATCCTCCGCAACGTGAACGACAATCCCCGTCTCGTGACTGACCAGCGTATCCATCCCCTTAAGGAGGGCACCGCCTCCCGCTAACATAATGCCTCGATCGACAATATCAGCCGCCAGTTCGGGGGGCATGCGCTCCAGCGTCCGCTTCACGGACTCCACAATGGCAGACAACGGCTCCGTCATACTTTCTCGGATTTCTGGCCCCTTCACTAGAACCGTTCGAGGGAGTCCCGAGAGTAAATGCAGCCCTCGAACATCAATAGAGGCATCATCATTGCTATTGCTGGGGTAAGCAGAACCAATTCTGATTTTGATATCCTCTGCCGTTCGTTCACCAATAACCAGGTTATGAACCTTTTTCATATACTGCGTGATCGACTCTGTCAGCTCATCACCTGCAACCCGAACTGATTCGCTGATTACACTCCCCTGCAGACTGAGAACGGCAACCTCTGTAGTACCGCCACCAATATCAATAATCATGTTGCCTGTGGGTTCCTCCACAGGGAGTCCGGCCCCAATCGCAGCGGCCACAGGTTCATCCAACAGATGGACCTCCCGAGCGCCCGCTTGGGTTGCAGCCTCAATTACAGCCCGTCGTTCGACCCCCGTCACACCACTGGGAATCCCCACAATGACGCGAGGCGCCACTAAATTTTTGCCCCCATGTACCCGTCGAATGAAATGCTGAAGCATAAGTTCAGCTTTTTCAAAGTCAGCGATGACGCCATCGCGCAGGGGTCGAATGGCAACCACATTACCCGGGGTACGCCCCAGCATCTGCTTCGCATCAGCCCCCACAGCCAACGCTTGTTTCGTCGTCTGATCGACAGCGACGACGGATGGCTCCTGCAGTACAATTCCCTTACCAGAGACGTACGCAAGTGTATTGGCGGTTCCGAGATCAATACCAATATCCCGCGATAATCGACTAAACAGGCCCACTAGATCCTACCTTTGCAAAGTTAAGTGATGTCTACGAGAAAACGACCGACTGGAGTGAAACAACAGGTAGTCGAGCTGGATTCTATTATGTTTTGCGTTCTGCGTCCAGCAATGCAGAGTTTTTGAAGCTATCCCCGCAGCTGCCCCAGCTTAAGATTGAGAATCGAGAGGCCAAAAATTCCAAGGAATAGCACTAGGCCAATAGCACAACCATAACTATATTCCAGGTCTGGAATGGTGAAGGCTTTTTCGTAAAGATAATAGACAATCGTTTTAGAGCTATTGAGCGGGTTCCCTCGGGTCATGACAAAGACCTCTTCAAACACCTTGGTCGCAGAGATTGCAGAAATCACCCCTACTAATGCAAGGTAAGGCCGCATCAGCGGAATCGTGATGTCCCAGTGCTTCTGCAGTCCATCCGACCCATCAATCGCAGCCGCTTCATAGAGGTCTGCAGGAATAGCCTGCAGGCCAGCCAGGTAAATCACCATGTAATAGCCCAGACCTTTCCACACAGTGACAGACATGACACAAAAGATGGCAATGTTAGGGTCTGTCAACCAGCGCACACCATTTTCAGACAGACCCAGCAGCTTAATACTCTGGTTGAGGAGGCCGGTTTCAGCATAGAGCCACTTCCAAGCGATACCAGCCACCACCATAGAGATCACCACAGGGGTGTAATAGGCAGTGCGAAACCAGGTCACACCCCTCAATTTTTGGTTCACAAGGATAGCCAACCCTAGGGGCACCACCACCAAAACAGGAACAACACCGATTAGATATATCAGAGTATTGCCAAGGGTTTTCCAGAAAATTTCATCCTGCCAGAGTTCTTGGAAATTACCGAGACCGATCCACTCAGGCGCTTTATTCAAATCTTCGTAACGTGTGAAGCTGAAGTAAAACGCTTGAGCCGCCGGCCAAAAAACCACCAGGGTCAAGATAAATAGGGCTGGGAACAGAAATAAATAGGGGGTCAACGTCTGCATTGGAAGGCGCTGCCACCATTGAGCACCAGGGCCTCCGTCCAGCACCTGCGTTTCTGTTGGAACGGAAGCCTCTTGGGGCGGGTGGGGCTGCTTAGGGTTCATAATTTCTAAATGAAGAGTTTGCGCGCCGTTCAAATCCTAAACCAAGGGACACCATTCAAACAGGATCACTGCTGAACGGCGTTACGCCTGATTAAAGAGGGTAAAAATTTCTTTACAGATCTGCTTAAGCTGCTCCTGAAAACCCGGCGGCGGTGGCGATGTTCCCAAGAATGTCCAATCTCCTATGGTGGAGAATTTCCAGCGTTCGTTGCCAAAGGGACCAAAACAGGCCGCTTCCACCCCCAATAGACGCTGACCTTGCAGACGAAGCTGGATCAGCGTATGCCCTGCGGGCAAGTTAAAGCCCATATCGATCGAGTCAGGATCAACCCATTCCTGGGTTTCGGAATCACTCGTCCAGGGTTTCAGGTTGGCTTTAACCTTCGGGAACTGCTGCTTAAAGAGGTTCACAATTGCAGCAATTTTCGCTGCTACTTCAGGGCTAGTGGCTTGCTCCGCCGCATTCATTTCTCGAATAACTCCTTTGTCCCACATTGAACAGCTCCAGCAATCATGAGGGAACACAACCCTAGAATTTGCTATCGATGTTTAATAATGTAACGGTAATCGACCGGTGCAGTTGATACTAGAAGGACGAAAGCCTTGATTAAGCGGGTGAGCTGCGATGCGTAAATTTCAGTTAGGACTGCTGACGCTGATACTGGGGCTAGGGATGCCCGGGAAGTTAAGGGCACAACCCTTTCTCAAAACCGCACCCGCAGTCATTCAACAGCTCGTCACAGATCGTCCGGCGGAACCTCTGGCAACGGCTTTAACCCCCTCTCAGAAAGGATTAACAGTCCCCAGCCTCTGGTGGACTGACCGCCAGTACGGCCAAAAACTGGTGGTGAATTGGCTGGTCTACCCCCCCAATACAGCCGGCGACAAGCAGGTCAATTTAATCATCCGCTCCGATATTTGGTCCCGGTATTCCTATTCAGAACGGTATGCCGTGATCAATCAATTCGGCACCTTTGCCAACCAATACGGCCATCAGCTGGTCGTCTTCAACCGGCAAAGCACTCCCCTCGCAGCCTATGTCTGTGATCTGCCTAAAACACCCCCCAACTTTGTGTCAGGAGCCCTAGACTTCCGGCAGCAGGCCATTCCTGAATATCCCCTCACGAGCTCTCAAAGCCGATCGGCCTGCCAGCTTTGGCTCAGTCCCATCTCCGGCCAAAGTGGCTTTTAGATCGGTTGAGATCGCATCTGTTGCCACAGCTCTTGAAACTGCTGTCGAGTCTCCTCGGACAAGGGGTTCAGAAACTCACTGTTCTCAAAGACTGAGTTATCTGCAAGCAACGCTTCAAAACGGCTATTTTCTGCGGAAAAATCCTCACGCAACGGTGAGAGCGCATCGGTAAATTGAGAGAGAGCTGCCGCAATCTCTGACTCCCACCAAAAATCAACCCAAGCGCTACCAGCATCTACATTTCCCCCCTGAGCCTGCACCCACAGATCGGCCCAGAGTGCTGTACCCGATGCCGGAGCAACCACGCGAATCTCGGGTTCTCGAGCCAAAATCGGCAGAATATCTGTAGACCACCCCACTGCAGCCCAAGAATCCCCCATAATTAAAGGCTCTAAATAATGGTTGGAATCATAGAACTTTGTCTGCTGATTCAAGCTTTTTAACTTAGGCAGCAGCTCTGCCAATGCCGCTGGATTTTCAAGGTTGTAGGACTGCTGAAGAGTCTTGAGCGTTAAGCCAATCACTTCCCGGGCTTGATCGGGCAAGCTGAAGCGATTCTTCAGCTCAGGACGCCACAAATCAGACCAGTCCGTCGGTGTCCAACCCAGAGATTTAAATTTGTCCCGTCGATAGGCCAACACCGTCATCCCCCAACGGTACGGCGCTCCCCAAAGACGACCAGAGGACGTTAAAAAACCCTTGTCGTCACGTTGTCCCAGCGCTTGCCAACGCGGCGATAGCTCAGACCAGTGAGAGAACTTTTGGGAATCTAGAGGCTGGATCAACCCTTGCCGAATGGCCGGAGCCAGCCAGTAATCACCCAGGCTCACCAAGCGAGGCGGTGCATCAGCATTCGGCTTCTCTTTCCAGGACTCTAGCTTCTTAAACAAACGGGCCAAATCTGACTTGACTTTCAGGTTGGGCGTAGCAGACATCGTTCGACGTGCTTTGCGCAACAGCTGGGGGGGCAGAGCATTTCGCAGCAAATACACCTGCAAGGCTGTGGAATTCCCCGATTGACACCCTAACAATATTTGGCTCACGGCAAGGGTCGTCAAGCCCTGAAGCAGCTCACGTCGTCTCATATTGACCTAAGTTTAAACCCTCTCTAGCCTAACGAATGCCTGCACATTTCTAGCACAGCCTCTTGGCACTTATTCCACAGAACAACGTCAAATTCCTTTAATCTAATTTGCGTCATACCTTGGGGGTCACGTACTTTATCAAAAAGAAGAGCCCTCGGGCATCAACTCAATCAGCACAACTTAAACACCCGGTTCAAGGTAAAGATATGGCAAGACTCTCTTCAGAATGGTGCAGTGGAACAAAGCTGCTCTCTCTCATATCTCTACTGCTTGTATCCACCGGAGGAGTGTTTGCAGCAGAGTCCGCTGCAAATACCTCGGGGGACCTCTCCACGCCACAGCGCATTGCCCAGGGAGATAGAACTAATTGTCCGAGTAAAGCAGAAGCCATCATTGGCGAGTCAGCCGTTCAGGTGGCTTGGTACGAAACGGAGAACCATTCTGTGGCCATCTGCCGTACCGCCGAGGGCGATCCTTACTATCACGGCATTCCTAAACCTAATACCAACCAAGTCATCAACGATATTACCCTGCCGGCCTACCGCAACGGCCGCGGCTACAGCGCAGCAACAGAGGCCGGGACTTACAGTATTAACGATCAAGAATTACGGATTACCCAAAGTGGAGAAACGATCGTGCAGGAGGCAGTTTTAGGACCACCGACAACCAGCAGCGCCTCCCCGCAAACCAACTCCACCTCAGCATCAGAGACCGGTCGGCGTTCTGTTACCCCAGCGCCAGCAGGCTGGACCCTTAGCTTTACAGCGGACACCAGCAATACAACCGAGACCAGTACGGATGCCAGAATTGCCTTTGACTTGGACTTACAAGAGACAGAGACGACAAATGATCGCAAGGCGACCCTCGCTCAAGGCTCTCAATTCGGCGCTCTGCGCTTGATACAGGGGAATGGCCGTAGTCTTGACCTCGATGCCTACCAATGGACCATTGATGATCAATCCAGACTGTATGTCGGCAAGAGCGGATATACATATCTCTTGGCCCTCTACAACTACGGTCCCACAACCCCCACCTCTTATCAGCTACAAATGGTCTGCCAAACGCGCGCAGGCACTGGGGGAAGCGCAGCGTGTCAGTTATCTGATAATGGTCCCCTGCTCAACGGGCAGCTCGTGAGTCAAGGCCAGCTCAACTTTGGACCCGCAGAAAGCCGTATCCAACGTGATAGAGTCCAGGCAACGACAACCGGCACGGGGACCATCAAGAATATCGCCCCCGAGACCACTCCAGATCGGGAACTGGAACAGGCGATTCTGGCTCAATTTTCAGAGAAGGAGCAAGCCTCCCAAACCTTCCGGTACGTATACAATCGTACGGATCTGAATGGGGATGGGAAAGACGAGATCTTTGCCTATTTAGAGAACTCTTCTTTCTGTGATGGGCAACGCTGTCCGCTGCTTGTTTTTGAGACCCAGCCTTCAGACTACAGATTGCTAACAAAGCTCCCCCTCGTGGCTCCTCCCGTGATTGTGAACGACAGCAAAACCTGGGGATGGAAAGACTTGGTCCTCGTCGATGAAGATGGATCCGGACAATCGCGGTACCAAATGTTGCGGTATACAGGGCAACAATATCCACCATTGTCATCAGCAGAAAACTTCAACCCCAGTCGCGTTTCGGGCATGGCCCTGCTGAGTGATCGCGAAGACACTCCCAACAATGGGGAAACGTTGCCCCAACGAGACATTGCCCCGGCCCGTCCCTAACGTCTAAAGCTGCAAGATAGGCTGCGAGAAGCATCGCGGATACAAACAGGCCAACTAGACGCTGACCGCAGGCTCATTCACTAGTTTCTGCACCTGTGCCAGCAGATCTTGGGGATTAAAGGGCTTGGTTAAATATGCTGTACAACCTGACATCCGAGCACGCACGCGGTCAATGATGCCATCACGTCCCGTGAGCATGACCACCGGCACATCCTTCAGTTCATCCACTTGACGCACCATGCGACACAGTTCATAGCCGTCAATTTTTGGCATCTCAATGTCCATCAAAATCACGAGGGGCTGACTTTCAAGCAAGTGAGGGATGGCTTCAGTCGGGTCTTGTAAAGATAGAACTTCATACCCAGAAGATTCAAGAGACAGTTTGACAAATTGTTGAATCGTGGAACTGTCATCGACACAGGCAATCACAGGCTGGGCTTCTTCAGTGATCACTTGATAGGGCTGCACACCCAATACACCGCTACGACAAAGGGGCTGGAGGCCAGCAGCTAGCTCTAAAGCATCTATCCCCAACTGGTGGGCCAGATCATAGAGACAGGTTGCTTCAGCCGGGTCATGACTAATACCCTGAAGCTGCTGCCATTTTTCGGCCTCTTGCCAAACAAATTTGAGAAATTGTTCCCGATCATGGATAAAAATGCGCTGAAAAGGGGAGGCAATATCAGCACGAATCTGTGCCCACTGACCAATACGCTCACGTACCGGCAGAATCAGTTGTCGAAATGGAACCGACAGTAGCAATGGATCGAGTCCAATCGTAGGTTCAAAGGCGATATGGCTCTGAGAAATCGCCAAAAATTGAATCAAAGCTTCTTGGGTACAAATCGCCAAGAGCTTGCGAAAATTATTGAGGGGCAGATTATGGGCCTGCCAATACTTGCACAGCAATGGGTAATCAGAGGTTGCATCGGCAGGCGTCGATAGCCCTTCTAAGCCTAGGGAATGCTTACGCAGAATATACCGCAGACGATCACCACATCCTGTGGTACTTTCGGCAAAGTGGATTTGCCCAGCCCCAAAATAGACGCGCCAACCAATGGAAGGATCACTGATATCTTGAATCTGCAGGCGCCCCGATCGCTGTTCGGCAATGACTTTTTGCAAAGCCTTAGCAGGGGAAACCAAAGGTGTATTTTGTTGAGCAGGCATTGACTATAGACTCAGAGAATACGTCATATATAAAAATTATCTGAGGTCAGAGAACCGAACCTCTGGGCGAATACCCCACGGCTTTGACAACAATCTTGGTAGAGAGTCTTCCCTATTATTCTTATGTACTTAGGATGGACAGCTACAGTCCTTTCACATATGCGTGAATGCACTTAATTTGTCAACAGATCCAAACTTGATATCTCAGCTTTCTACGTATTTTTACGGACGGAAAGGGCAAATCCTGTCAAAAAGAGTGGTAATTTGTAAGATTCCCAGATATCGACTGACTTTAATAATGACATCTGAGGCGACTTAACGAGAAGGGGCCAACAAGAGGCATAGGAAGAGACAAGGCAATGAACCGGAAATGCGTACTCGATTGGTTAGCAGTTCATGTCACGAAACCTCGCGTTAATCATATTCTACGCGTTGAGAAAATGGCCGTGAATTTAGCGCGCATTCATAATCTCGATCAGGTCAAGGCGGGACAAGCAGGACTCCTGCACGATTTAGCCAAGTACTTTAAGACCACACGACTGCTCTCAATGGCCCGAGAAGAGCATCTGAATCTCGATCCTATCGTTGAAGAAAATCCCCATTTGCTCCACGGCCCGGTGGGAGCCATTGTGGCGCGTGAGCAGTTTCAGGTTCAAGATTTAGAGGTGTTAGATGCGATCGCAAACCACACGCTCGGTTCACCGGGAATGAGCCCGTTAAGCTGTATCGTCTTTCTGGCTGATGGCACTGAACCCGGACGGGGAGAGCATCCCAAGCTTAAGGAGATACGAACCGTCAGTCAGCAAAATCTGCACCGGGCAGTCACATTACTTTGCGATCGCAAGCTGCGTCGATTACTTAAGAACAACCAGCTCGTTCATCCCCAAATGGTGCTAACACGCAATTGGGCTCTCCAACAGTCCCCCCAAAAATAGACCGCAAGCAGAAATAGCACCAATCTTGACAATCAGATTTTAAACTCTGGATTACAGTGGAAGAAGAAAGCCAAGGAGCACAATTTGTCACCCCATCAACCTTCAGTTTCAGCAAGCTCTGCCCCAACGGATATCAGTCAGACACTTGCCATTGCCATTGCCATTGCCCAAGCTGCCGACGATCGGAAAGGCGGTGACATCCAGGTTCTGAAGGTGGATGAAGTCTCTTTTTTGGCTGATTACTTCGTCATTGTCACCGGCTTTTCTCGAACTCAGGTCAGGGCCATTGCCACAGCCATTCAACATCAGACAGAAGAGAAATGCCAGCGGCAACCCCTCCGCAAAGAAGGGCAATCAGAAGCGACCTGGATTGTACTGGACTACGGCGACGTCATCGCCCATATCCTCATGCCTGAGCAACGAGATTACTACGAGTTAGAGGCTTTTTGGGGCCACGCCGAGCGGTTACAGCTGAATTTAACTCCTGAGTTCAGCACAGGACAGTAACCATTTAAAGCTGATCATCAAAGGCGTCATCTAAGCCCTTCAGTTCTTGGGTCATCGAAACCCGAAGGGTGTTATTGAGCAGCTTAGCGGTCAACATCCACGCGATCCAACTAAACAGCAGCGTAAACCCACAGATAGATAGAATACCCACACATTGAGAGACAAGGGGCGCAATGCCACCGCCCAATAACAACCCGAGTCCCGGTCCTGTAGTGAGCCCATACTCGGGATAAACCAGTGGCCCCTCACTAAAGAGTCCTACAGCCACAGTTCCCCAAATACCACCACAGAGGTGAACCGGCACCCCTCCCACAGGGTCATCAATACACAGCCTATCGAAAAAGACCATGGCCAGAATAGTGATGATGCCACCACAGAAACCAATAATGGCCGCAAACGCAAGTGCAACATAGGCACAGCCCGCCGTTATACTCACACATCCACCGAGAATGCCATTAATCATAAAAGCCAAACTGGGCTTCGACAGATAGACCGAGCTGCTAAGTACCGCCCCTAAACCTCCAGCAGCCCCTGCCATCATCGTATTAACAAGGATATGAGACACCGCCCCTCCATTGGCCTCTAGGGTCGATCCAGCATTAAAACCCATCCAGCCCATCCAGAGAATGAGGCATCCCAGCGTGGCAAAGCCCAGACTCTGAGCTGGCATGGGTAGCACTTGTTTGAGCGGCTCGTCCGTTTTGCGGAACCAAGGCAACATTTTTGCCCGAGGGGGCAGAACATCAAATTCTGCCTGCGAAATATCTCGATACTTCCCGACTCGGGGACCCAGCATGAGAGTCCCCACAAAGCCTGCACAACCCCCAACAGCATGGACAACACCGGATCCCGCAAAGTCCCAATAGCCCAGTTTTGCTAACCACCCGTTCCCCCAAGCCCAATGCCCCGTGATCGGATAGGAAAAACTCACCAATAGGGAGGCAAAAATCAGAAAAGCTGAAAACTTGACGCGCTCAGCCACAATGCCAGACACGATCGTCGCAGCAATCCCTGCAAAGGTGAGTTGAAAGAAAAACTTGGCACTCAGCGGCAATTGGGCAAAACTCAGGGAATCAAAAGCACCTCGGTAATTGAGGCCGGTTGTGGGACTATTCTCAGCGGGACTCTGCAGGAAAGACCCCGTGAGGCCAATCCAGTCATTACCGTCTCCGAACATAATGCCAAAACCAACCGCCCAAAAGGCGATCGTCGCGAAACAAAACACCACTAGGTTTTTGGCTAGCACGCTAATGGAGTTTTTGCTGCGACAGAAGCCAGACTCTAGAACCGCAAACCCCGCGTTCATAAAAAACACAAGGACAGCCGAAAAAAGAACCCACACCGTGTTCAGATTCACTTGGTATGCTTGCTGGGCAACCTCTAATGCTCGCAGACGCTGGGCTAAGCCAGGCTCTTGAGCAATGGCAACAAGACGCTCAGAATCAAAGGTGCCGACACAGCAAAGGAATACTGTCAGAAGGGCCACAGCCCAATAAATATAACGGGAAGTGGAGCGACTCACTTTAGATCTCAACATATACATTGCCGGAAAAGAGTTAAAGACTGAATGGAAAACGCTCCCCCCAGTAAAGCGCGACATCATTCGCTACCGCATAGACTCGAATGTGTGGGTTATTCATGGCTCAACGCCAGAAACACCTGTAATCTTCAATTTAGAAACGACCCCCTGGACAGGATTGATCTTTGCTGACTCTAGTCCAAAGGAACGCTTAATCCGTTCTATAGGAGCTTGACTCGGCAACTGAACATCCTGAATCAACGCCATGATATTACGCTGATCCTCGATACTGGCCACGGTCCCGTTCAACTCAATGGTGCATCCATACTGACCAATGGAAACGGTGCGTGCACTATCGGCATATTGACTTTGGGTCAGGGCTTGTCTAACCCAAAGCGCTAGACCGGAGTTACTATAGGCACCGTTAGGGTCTAATTTACAAACGTTTTTAGGTCGAAACATCGCGGCCCCCACAGCCAGCAGAATAAACACAGGCAGTGCCACCTGCAGCCAGCGCTTAGCGATTGACGGCTCAGAAGTAGCCGGGTGAGATCCAGGCCCAGACGGGGACGGAACCTGCCACGGCTGCAATGATGGGGACGGGACTGACGTCGCAACACCCGACTCTGCCGCCCCCAGGTCTAAGCCGCCCCCTTCTCCCTCAATCAAAGGAGTAGAGATGGACTGAGATTCCACGAAGGGTGAGGAGACACCGGGTGGAGTCAAGCCAGCCAGGGCAGAAGGTGAAGACTCCGGTGCTGATGATGGCAGCGAGACCTGCGCAGCAAGGGTGGCATCATCTGGTGGCAACCACGATTCAGTCAGCGGCTCGGCATCAGGAATAGAGGGTTGAGGATTGCGATCGCTTAATGCCTGAATCAAGCCTTGACTGGTTTGAATAACATGCTCGCAAGATTCGATGCCTTGCACCAGCTCCTGCTGTTTCGAGACATCAGTGGTTTTGTCCAGTTCAATTTGATATTGCGATCGCTTTTCTTCCCAGCGGTGCAACACATCAAGCCAACGCTGCAGCAAAGCTGAACGCGAATCATTCGCTTGTTCTTGATCCATCAAACTATTCCTAAAGATTCAGGTCTTCCCCCTAGGACCTGTGTATCGCGATAGAGTACTCGTTTTCACATCCTACTCTGTCTCGTCGCCTTGAAACATAGCTTATACCCTGTTTCTTTGACTATCTTCCTGTGTTAATCTGCAATTACGGATTTATGCTTCAGATATCTTGATAACTCCGTAT
>CALFCG010000025.1 GCA_937951315.1 uncultured cyanobacterium | reverse complement strand
GCTGAATAAATAGGTCTATAAGTGGGTTTTTTAATTATAGAATTTTATGTCTCAGGTCCGATATTGTCATTCCATTCATACTACTGATATTTAAGAATATTAGGTAATATGAAAGTCCTCATTCTCGAATATCTGCATCAAAAAATATGTATCTTTCCTTTATAAAAAAGAATATCGATCTATTGCTGATGGGTGAGGGGGATTGAACCCTTATACATCGCTTCAAATACACATTTTAAGGCTTAGGTTAGTGACCTTGGCCTCTTGGAATTACGGCGTAAAGATCGATATTCAATACATTTCTGAATAAATGCGGTATTTTAGAAAGTGTTTGATTTGTATATCTTCAGCTCCAAAATGTATATTTTACGCCCATGAATTGTATATCTTGATCTCATCCTCAAGTCTATTTGTATACATGCGGGTTGATGAGATTCCATGAATGGATGCTAGAGAACGCACTCCCGTGGGTCGCCTGAGGCGGAAGAGTAACCTCGCAAACCACTCTCCGAGTCATAAAAGACTGTATTTCTTTGTCAGAAAATAATTGCGGTGATATTTCTGAGGGCCAAGAGTTAATGAGTAATACCAAGATTCTCATGATCGACGATGATCATGGCTATGTCATGTTGGTTCAGGCTTACTTAGGAGAAGAGCGGCAGTTTTCCCCCGTCCTTGAATGTTGTAACACCCTCAAGCGTGGTCTTGAAGTACTGCAGAAGTCTTCTGATATTGACCTTGTTCTGTTGGATTTAGGATTACCAGGTTGTCAAGGGATGGAGGCCTTTCGATGTGTTCATGAAGCCTTTCCTGATATGCCCTTGATTGTTCTGAGTGGCAACGCTGACGAAAGGTTGGCCTTTTTGGCAATGAAATTAGGGGCGCAAGACTTTTTAGTCAAGGGGCGGTTTGATGGAAAACTTTTAGGCCGCTCCATTCGCTACGCGATTGAGCGACAGGAACAGCGCCTAGAGTTAGAAAGTAAGAGACAGGCCCTTGAAGGGCTTTCCCTGCAACTCGTCCAGGCAAATCAAAATTTAGAACAGCTGGCAGTGACAGATTGCCTGACCCGTATTTATAATCGACGACGCTTTGACGAGATGTTTTTGGCGGAGTGGAATCGCTTAGCCCGTGAGGGACGACCTCTTGGCTTGATTATGCAAGATGTTGATTATTTCAAGGCCTACAACGATACCTATGGACATCCCGCAGGTGATCTTTGCTTACAGAAAGTGGCCCAAGCGATCTCTAAAGCGACAAAACGTCCTGCTGATCTTGTGGCTCGCTATGGTGGTGAAGAGTTTATCGTAGCTTTACCTAATACTGATTTAGAGGGAGCCACTGCGGTCGCAGAAGCGATTCGGGCCGAGCTGCGAGAGTTGAAGCTGCCCCACCGAAGTTCCGCAGCCAGTCCTTATTTGACGATGAGTTTTGGCGTTTCGAGCCAAGTCCCCAGTGAAAATATTCCACCGTCACAGCTTATCGAGGCTGCCGATCAAGCACTATATCTGGCAAAAGAGCATGGGCGAGATCGGATACAGGCCTATCAGACTGATTGTTCCAATGAGCAATTAAGGTCCCGTAAAAGACTGCAGTGGGTGGGGCGTCTGCGACAGGCACTAGAGAAAGATCGATTCAAACTCTATGCCCAACCTATTCAATCTTTGCAGAGCAATAGCCCCAACCATCAATTTGAGATTTTGCTACGGTTGTGCGACGCGCCAGGGGTGATTTGCACTCCCGGAATCTTTTTACCCATTGCAGAGCAATATGAATTTTTAGGCCGCATTGATCGTTGGGTTGTTGAACACTTATTTTCCGCCTTAGTGCAACATCAGACCCAAGGGCCGAGACCTGATGAGCGTTTCTACATTAATCTTTCCAGTGCCACCTGCAAAAACCAAAGCTTTGCTACCTTTATCCAAGAGAGGCTTAAGCATTACCATCTTGCCCCGCAAAAGTTCTGTTTTGAGCTGTCTGAAACGGTTGCCTTTACCCATCTTGAAATGACCTCAGAGTTAACTCAGTCACTCAAATCGATCAACTGCAAGGTGGCATTGGATGACTTTGGTAGTGGCACAACTTCCTTTGCACACCTCACTAAAATTCCGGTGGACTATGTCAAAATTGATGGCTTATTTGTTCGTGATATCGGTAAGGATCCGGTTGCAAGAGCGATTGTTGAGGCTATTCACAACATTTCTAAATTGATGAATCTGGACACAATTGCTGAGTATGTTGAAACCCAAAATGTTGTTGAAATATTGTCTAATATGGGTGTTGATTTTGCCCAGGGCTATTATTTCGATCATGAACAACCGCTCAGTCAGAGTTTAGAGCGATCGCTACTCAGATCTCCTAGCCTGGGCTGAGGGTGATACTTTTGTATCCAAAAATGGAATGTCAGACATTCACTCACTTTGAAATTACTCCGCTAGGCAGCGTTTTGTTGCTCAAGATAAGTAAAGACGCTCTTGTCTCCAATGTCAGGCGGAATCGGCTGTATCACTTTCCGTAGGGCAAAAATTAGAAAGAGAACAGCCCATGCTCCCAGTAGTGAACGCTCAGTTGTAATCGAAAGAAAATTGAGCCAATGCCCCAAGAGTAGCGCCGGTGCAATGAACGTCAAAAACTTTGTTTCCAGGCGATTGAAGCAGAATGCCTCCTTGAAGAACAAACCTGTCAGGGCCACAAAAATCCAGCCCACCGCCATCAAATTGAAAGGATGGTTGTAAATGGCTGCTGCCAGCGGTTCCGCACTTCGAAGACCAATCCAAAGAGCTGACCCTGTACCCACCGCCCAGAAAACTTGCAGCGTTCGATGTAAAGACACCATGTAGATATGAATTGTGGCCAGACTGACGCCCATAGCTGCACAAAAACACAGAAACAGAACCGTGAGGCTATTGAGAACGGCAGTCTGTGGTCCCCAGCGCAGAATGAGAATCGCACTCACTGCAAAGGCGAGGGCGGCAACCATTAATGCTCCGCGATAGACCACGACGCCGATGCGATCGTGTTTGGTGACTTGAAATTCGCCGAAGTGACCCTGGTAAATCTCGCCAGTTTCTTCAAGGGCTTGCAAAAACATGCTGTGGCTCCAGATGTGATCCGTCTCGAACTTTTCTATTGTACTGAGCAATCAGGAGACGGACTCATTTTGGGGTTAAGAGAAGGATGCGATCGCAAACCTTACAATTCAGTAGAGCCTGAGCATTGCCCCCATTTATCGCCACCTCCAGCCAGCCATGACTGCCAATGAAACTGACGGCCTTCCCTGCCTGAACATTGCCATAGGTCGTGCCGCTAGGAATGAGATGTTCCCCTAATTTGACTGTCCAGCTTGGGGGAAGTGCTGCAGCTGGAATATTCGTAATCAAGTTACCGAAGTAGTCAATGGCTTGGACGGCTCCCATTAACCATTGATCGGATTTCTGGGGGGGGACAGGACTCATTCGCACCAGTTGTTGCGGATCAAGGGCTGTCCCCATTGCCATCAGGGGATAGCCTGTGGCGAGACTCGCTGCCACGGGGGCAAATATATCCCGTCCGTGGAACGTGTTACTGGGGGTAACTGTGCGCCAAAATTGGGGTTGATTCAGTTCAACCACAGTCACTGTTTTGGCCTGATTTAAAGCGCTACTCAAAACGCCATTGTCGGGCCCGACAAATACCCCCGCTTCTGTTTGGCAAGCAATCGCGCGCCGCTGGCTCCCAACCCCAGGATCGACTACAACAACATGCACCGTATTGTCAGGGAAGTAGGGAAACGCATTCCCGAGTTGAAAGCTGGCAAGAGCAAGATTCTGCGGTGGAATCGTATGGGTCAGATCGATCACCGAAATCTCAGGATTGATTTGGGCAATGACGCCTTTCATGATGCCGACATAGACATCCGTCAGACCAAAATCAGTGATCAGCGTAATTAAGGGGCTACTCATGGACGTTCGCTTAGTCGATATTTACCTCATTTAGAGGGCACAATGAATTTATGATTACTGAAAAGTTCAGCGAAGCTCTGGCTTGGGCAGCCACTCTGCACCATAGCCAACGCCGAAAAATTAATGAAACCCCCTATTTGGCCCACCTTATTAGTGTAGCGGCTCTGGTGCTGGAAAATAATGGTACTGAGGAGCAGGCCATTGCTGCGCTGCTCCATGATGCCGTTGAAGATCAGGGAGTGACTCTGGACGAAATCGAACAGCGCTTCGGAGCAACCGTTGCAACCTACGTGGCGGCGGTAACCGAGACTGAATTCACAACTGATCCGCAACCGCCTTGGCAAGAGCGTAAATTACGCTATCTTTCTCAGCTTCGAGCTGCTCCGATAGAAGCGGTCTTGATTTCTCTGGCTGACAAACTCCACAATGCGCGGTCTTTAGAAGCTAGTCTTCATAGTCACGGAGAAGAGCTTTGGGACTTGTATTTTAAGTCGCGTCGAGAAGAAACTCGATGGTTCTATGAACAGCTTGTGATTGAGTATCGCGCCAAAGGTTTTACGGATCACTGGCTGCTTCAGGAACTGTTGCGATCTCTCGGGAATATTTTCCCCGAAAGGCAACTGCATCTCCAGGCGAGTTAACGCTGTTGATCACGAACGGAAGCGAGACATTTGAGTCTCATGAGTGAGTGGTTGAGACGAGGGCCGTCTCGCCTGCTTCGCTTTGGGAAGATTGGCTTGATTGAGCGAGGGCAAGGCCGCTTAAGACCACGATAAAGCAGAACGCAGTACTGATTTTGAGATGTTCCAAAAAAATGAACCAAGCCAAAATCGCACTAATAATCGGTTCTAACAGCAGAAATAAAGAAACGAAACTCGAGGATAGCTGAGCCATACAGACAGCGATTAGTCGCTGCCCTAGCCCTTCGCTAATCAGTCCCAAACCCAAAACTGACAGAATGGCGACCCGGGTGGTCGGAAATAATTGGCCCTCCGTCCACCAGACGATCGGTAGCAATAGAGTGCTACCGATGGCACAGCGCCATAACAAAATAGTTGTTGCTGAAAAACGCTGTCGGAGTTGCTCGACCATCAAGAAGTAAATGCCCAGAAATACGGCTGATAAAAGAGCATAGAGATCTCCAGCTATAAATCCATTAGTACTTTTGACATCTGCCAGGCCAAGAAAAATCGCCCCAGATAGTGCAATGGCCATCCCGATGAGGAAGCGTTTATCAAAGCGCTTTCCAAAGCACAACCAAGCCCCCAGACTAGTGAAAATCGGGGTTAGGTTACTGAGCAACATACATTTGGCAACGCTGGTGTATTCCAGTGATAACGCCCACAAACCCAATGAGGTACTTGAAATGATGCCAACACTGATCAGCAAACCCCACTGTTGCCAGGACAGAGGGATTTCCACCGTGTTCTCATAAGGGGTGGTTCTCCATTGGGTGATGAGGCGACCTGTCCCAAATACGGTTGCAAAGATCAAGAAGCGATTAAGGATGGTGCCATTTGCTCCTAATTCTGTTTCGCTGAGGCGAATAAAGATAGGCGCAAAGGAGACCGATAGGAGTGCTATACAGAGCGTAATGCTTGTTCGCCACTGACTAGACTGTGTGCGTGACTGTGCAAAATTGATCACCAGCAACTCCCCGCATGTTGATTCGCCCTGAGGCTAACACTTGCGGAGAGCTGTTGTTGTAGTGGCTTGTTACCGAATTGCCGAATTTATCGCTTGGCGAGCTTTTTGTTAGACAGCTTCCGCAGTCGCACCGATTCAGGTGTAACCTCCACCAATTCATCAGGACCGATGTACTCTAAAGAGCGCTCTAAACTCATATCGGCTGGCGCTTGCAGTTGAACCAGTTCATCGCCCGATGCAGCTCGGTGATTGGTCAGTTGCTTGGTTTTACAAACGTTGAGATCGATATCCTGGGGACGATTATGTTCGCCCACGATCATGCCCTTATACACTTTGGCACCGGGTTCGATAAAGAAAGTGCCCCGATCTTCTGCATTTTTGAGGGCATAGAAGGTGGCTTTGCCTTCTTCAAAGGAAATAATGACACCATTCCGACGGGCTGCGATATCGCCCGCAATGGCGCGATAGTCCAAGAAACTGTGGTTCATAATCCCGTCGCCTCGGGTGAGCCGCATAAAGTCTCCTCGGAAGCCGATTAGCCCCCGGGCTGGGATGACGAATTCGAGCTGGCTGCGACCATTGCTCATTTGCATATCCTGCATTTCGCCTTTGCGCGTGCCGAGGCGTTCGATGCAGCCGCCCACCGCTTCTTCCGGAATGTCGAGTACCAAATACTCGTAGGGCTCGCAGGGTTGGCCTTTCACTTCGCGGTAAATCACCTGAGGCTGTGACACCTGGAATTCATACCCTTCGCGGCGCATGGTCTCAATGAGGATGCCGAGGTGTAGTTCTCCACGTCCTGAGACTGCAAATCGGTCGGGTGAATCGGTCTCTTCTACCCTTAACGCTACGTTCGTCTCAAGCTCCCGCATCAGGCGATCACGAATTTGTCGAGAGGTCACAAATTTCCCTTCTTTGCCCGCAAAGGGAGAGTCGTTGACACAGAAGGTCATTTGTAGCGTTGGCTCGTCCACCTTGATCAAAGGTAGAGCCTGGGGTTCATTGGGGCATGTGATGGTTTCGCCGATGTTGGCGTTGGCAAAACCTGCGATCGCAACGATATTTCCTGCCGAAGCCGACTCAAGCTCGACACGGCTTAAGCCCTTGAAGCCCATCAGTTTTGAGATTTTTCCCTTCACAATTGAGCCATCTTCGGTGACTAATGCCGCCTGTTGACCGGCATTAACGGTTCCATTGTGAAGTCGGCCAATTACAATCCGACCCAGGTAGTCAGAATAGTCTAGTGTTGTGACCTGCAATTGGAGTGGCTTTTCTGCATCACCGGCAGGAGGTGGAACATGGTGTAAAAAGGACTCAAACAGCGGACGCATATCTTCGTTGTCGTCCTCCATCTCCTCCTTCGCGAACCCATCAAGTCCTGAGGCAAACAAGTAGGGAAAATCGCACTGATCATCATCAGCACCCAGCTCTAAGAATAGATCTAAAACCTTATCAACGGCCCCGTGAGGATCTGCCTGAGGTCGATCAATCTTATTCACTAAGACTATCGGGCGTAGCCCTTTCTCTAGTGCTTTTTTCAGGACAAATCGAGTCTGGGGCATGGGGCCTTCATTGGCATCTACAATCAGCAGACAGCCATCCACCATACCCAGGACTCGCTCTACTTCACCGCCAAAATCTGCGTGACCTGGGGTGTCAACAATATTAATGAGCGTCTCTTTATAGTTCACCGCCGTATTTTTTGACAGGATTGTGATGCCCCGCTCTCGCTCTAAATCGTTGGAGTCCATGACGCAATCTGGAATGTCTTCCCCTTCTCGAAAGGTGCCCGATTGCTTCAAGAGCGCGTCAACCAGAGTTGTTTTACCGTGGTCAACGTGGGCGATGATAGCGACGTTGCGAATGGGAAGTGTCATAAGACGGTCCAGGCAGGTACGTAAAAAGTGAGCATCAAGAGCAAATTTTGAGGTTGCTCCATAAAATCGTAAAGTTTTTTTAATATTCTAAACCAAGTCCGGTCCGAGCGGCAGGCGGTTTGTTGACTAATATCAGATGCAGGGGTAGAGATGTTCACCAATGGGGCAAACTCTCTATAACTGAAACAGTGGGTGTGTGGTTCTGTGAAGGGTTAGTGATCATGACAGCATTCGATCTGTTGCCCTACAACTGTCTCAAAACGCCAATCTTGGTTCTGAACCTTGAAAAGCTACAAGTTTTGTATGCAAATCAGGCTGGATTAGCGCTTTTTCATGTCAGTAGTCGTGATGAGCTGCAACAGCGTGAGGGCTTCAATGATGCACTCTTGCGTCTACATCATGATCGAGAGCGGATGCGGCAAGATGGACAAGTTGTTGTGCCATGGCATTTAGGGGCAGCATCTGGGGCTAGGCCCACGCTTGCTTGTCGGCTGTCTGAGATTGAAATCGAGGCTGATTGCAAGGCTCTTCTTGTGGAGTTCATCTCTGATGCACCTCACGGCATAGAGAGTCTGGCGCGCCATGTCCCTTCCCATCAAAAGTTGCAAGCAGCGCCGCAAGACTATGAGCCTAATCTCAAGCAAGCAAAATTGCTGGAGCTGATTACTCAGGATGTTCGTGGTAGCCTCATGGACCACCATCTTGTCCAAATTCAGCATAGCTTGCAGACCATTGCTGATCGGCTGGGCAACGCTTTTGATGTGAGTCGATGTCACATTCATCTTTATCGCCATGAACCTGAGCCGCATTTAATTGCTGTTGCAGAGTACCAATTTGCTAGTTTTCTTTCTTTAATCGGGCTTAATTTCCCCATTGTCAGTAACCGCTATGCCCAGGAATTGTTGGCGATGGAGCGGCCGATCGTCGTTGAAGATGTGCCGCAAGAATTTCAGCTTGATTCCTTGAGTTCGCAAGTGTTGACCCCCAACTTAAGATCGATGGTGGCTGTGCGAACAACCCATGAACAACAAGCCAATGGCATTATTGCCCTCAGCCAATGTGACTCCGCCCGCGAATGGACTCCCGATGAGCTAAATCTGTTGAGTTTAATCGCGAGTCACGTGGGTCGAACTCTGGCCCACGTGAAGCATCTCAGTCAGACTCAACCTCTTCCCATGGCTAGCGAGACTGGGGCTGAGAAAGGACCGAGTGCAGAGGCGCTGCAGCTGAGAGAGGCTCGGGCCCAGGCTACGTTTGAGCAAGCGGCAGTGGGTTTGGCCGAAAGTGACGTGATAACAGGGCATCTGACCCATGTGAATCGTCGCTTTTGTGAAATGGTGGGGTATACCGAAGCTGAACTCTGTGGGGGGATGAGGATTGCCGATGTGACTCATGGGGAGGATTTAGATACCTCCATACAGAATATTCAAAAACTTGTCTCCGGTCAGACCTCTCACTTGAGATTCCCAAAGCGCTATGTGCGTAAGGATGGCTCTATTTTAGGGGCTGATACCACTGTGTCATTGATCCGTTCCGCTGCAGGTGAGGCTAACTATTGTCTCGCTGTCATTCAAGACATTACGGAGCGGCAACAGGTTGAGAGAGCGCTAGAGAACCAGGTGCAGCGAGAGTTGCTACTTCGAGATATTACTCAAGAAATCCGTCAAAGCTTAGATGCTCAGCAGATTTATCAAACGACTGTCAATCGCATCGGTGCGGCATTCCAAGTTAGCCGCTGCCAGATTCATACCTACTCCCTCTCTGATGGTGGCGTGTTCCCAGCTGTTGCTGAATATTTAACGGAAGGCTTTAGCTCAATGTTGGGGGTGAATATCTCTGTGGAGAAAATGCCCTATGCAAAGCTCTTGATGTCTCAAGAGCGGGCGCTTGCCTGTGCCAATGTTTATGCTGAGCCGCTTTTACAGGTATCGATTCCGGATGATCGGAGGATAGAGTTAAAGTCTTCTCTCGTCGTGAGAACGTCCTACCAAGGACAGCCAAATGGTGCAATTATCCTCGAGCATTGTCGTCGCCCTCTGTCGCGGCCAGAATTTATGGCATTGCCTCCCCTGGAGCAAGAGCAACTGATGCGTCAGTGGACTCCAGAAGAGATAGAACTCTTGGAAGCTGTGGCTAGCCAGGTTGGGATTGCCCTTGCCCATGCGCGTTTGCTGGAACAAGAAAAGCTGCAACAGCAAGAACTAACTCAAAAAAATGTGGCCCTTGCTCAGGCGAAGAAAGAAGCGGACCTTGCCAACCGGGCAAAGAGTAATTTCTTGGCAAACATGAGTCACGAATTACGGACACCGCTGAACGGTATTTTGGGCTATGGTCAGATTCTGCGCCGCTCAACAGCTCTATCACCTCAGGAGCAAAAAGGGATTCGCGTCATTGTCGAATGTGGTGAGCATCTGCTTAATTTAATTGATGATCTGCTAGATCTATCAAAAATTGAAGTGGAGCGGATGGAGTTGCAGACAGCAGACATTCACCTTCAAGATTTTTTGATGGAGTTGGTTCATGTCTCTCAGCTGAAAGCCAGGCAAAAGGGGCTAACCTTCTCCCATCACCTATCTCCGAACTTGCCAAGCGCCATTCATACTGACGAGAAAAGGCTCCGGCAGGTATTAATGAATCTGTTAGATAATGCCTTTAAGTTTACCCTGCAAGGTAATGTGACGTTTTCCGTGGATTGTGATCAATATGCACAGTCTCAGCGTCTACCGAAGTCCCCACAGCACCAAAGTTTTGCTCAAGTGCGATGTCTTCGATTTAAGGTTGTAGATACGGGTGTAGGGATTCCACCCGAGGATCTCTCGAGAATCTTTCTGCCCTTTGAACAGGCGGGAGAAGGGACTTTTCGCCGTAAGGGTACGGGGTTGGGGTTAGCTGTTAGCCAAAAAATAATGGCGCTTTTGGGCGGAGAAATTCAAGTTCGAAGTCGCTTGAAAGAAGGCAGTATTTTTTCAGTCTTTGTAGATTTGCCTGTTGTTGATTCCCGCGATGATGCGATCGAGCGCTTGAGAGACACCAGTGCCATTGTCAAGTATCACGGAGAGCCAAAAACGCTCTTGATTGTGGATGATCAGACCAGTAATCGCGAAATGTTTAGTGATGTATTAGGGCGTCTGGGATTTAAGGTTCTAAAAGCGGGTAATGGTCAGGAGGGGCTAGAAATAGCCACTAAATATCTGCCCGATCTGGTGCTGGTTGATCTCGTGATGCCTGTTATGGATGGTTTAGAGATGACTCGCGCATTAAGGTTGGTGCCTGAGTTGCAAAGTCTGCCAGTGATTGCCTCTTCTGCGAGTGTTTCGCCGTTAGATCAAGAGCGTAGTCAAGAGGCGGGCTGTGATGCTTTTATCTCTAAGCCTGTCCAAATTGATCAGCTTCTGCACCTGTTGCAACAGCATTTACGATTGCAGTGGGTTGAGGAAAAGGCTTCAGATCTCTCTGCTGATGTTCTTCCGTCTGGAGAAAATTTTGCATTGCCGCCCACTGAACATTTAGAAGCTTTCTATTACCTCGCTCAGAAGGGCAGCATTTATGAAATCTTAGATCAACTGGCACCGCTGGAGCAGGCCGATGAAAAACTTAAGCCCTTTTGCCGTTATCTTTCACATCTGATTGATGAATTGCAGGTGAACCAGCTCAAGACCTTTCTAACGAAAGCTCTTGAGACCCATGGAGCATAAATGCACAATTTAGAGATGAAGACAGTAATTCTGTTTATTTTCGGTAATCTCGCGGAGGCTTTTAATCTAAAGGATGCTTCACAATAGATAATGAATGAACCATCGCTTTGCTTCCTTGAGGCTGGCGTTCGACTCAAGCAATTTAAAACGGGCGAGGTTTCACGTGCAGGCTGCACCAACGTCACAAGCGAATATTCTCATCGTTGACGATGTGCCGACCAATTTGCATGTGCTTGCACAAACGCTTAGATCGGCTGGATTTATGGTGTGGCTCGCGACAGATGGCCACAATGCTCTAGGACAAATTGCCCATGAACAGCCTGATCTGATCTTGCTCGATATTCGCATGCCTGATATTGATGGCTTTGAGGTTTGCAAGAGATTACAGGCCAATCCCGAGACTTGTGAGATTCCCATTATTTTTATGACGGCCCATAAAGATGCTGTCGATAAGGTGAAGGGTCTGTCCTTGGGGGGGGTCGATTATGTCACTAAGCCCTTTCAAGATGAAGAGGTTCTAGCACGGATCAAAGTTCATCTGAGGTTGCGTTCTCTGCGGGAAGCACTCCAGAAAGAAATTGAACAACGCAAGCAAACGGAAGCTAAATTGGCACAGGCCAATGATACGCTGCGACGATTGGCGAACCTTGATGCTCTGACGCAGGTTGCGAACCGCTACCGCTTTGATGATTACCTTGATCAAACCTGGAAGCGCCTCCAACGCGAAAAAATCTCTCTTTCCTTAGTCTTGTGCGATGTAGATTATTTCAAAAACTTTAATGATCGCTATGGGCATCAGGTGGGAGATGACTGCTTGCGCCAAGTGGCTCAGGCGATTGAACAGGGGGCAAAACGTCCTGCTGATTTAGTCGCTCGCTATGGGGGGGAAGAATTTGCAGTGATTTTGCCCGCAACCACTTTAGAGGGGGCTCAGCAGCTCTGCGCTAATATGCGGACGAATATTCAGGAGTTACAGATTCCGCATGCGACGTCGCGCGTGAGTTCTGTTGTTACTGTCAGCTTTGGACTTGTGAGTGCAACCCCATCGCCTGAAATTACCCCTCAGCTTTTGATTCAGGCTGCTGATAAAGCGCTCTACCGAGCAAAGTCACAGGGACGAGATACGTCAGTGTCTTGGCATTTAGCCGATTACTTGGCGTTGCGACAGGAGAAATAATAGCTCGAGTGATTCTGTAGGACTACCCTCTAGCGTGCTACCGTTACCCGGTTTATGCGACATGATACGTTTTGACCTCTCGTGGTATGTAACTTAATTCATGACGGAGCAACTGAAGATTCAGGCACGGCAAGGGACGACCGTTGTTGCGATCGCATCTCTCCTTGTGGGCATAGTTGCTGTTGCCTGTGCCGCCATTTTTGTGAAGATCAGTCTTGCAGAAATCGGGCCGATTGCGACGATCAGCAATCGCTTTTGGATTGCGATTGTGCCTTTCAGCGTCTGGGCTGGAGGAGAACGATTGCTGCAGCCGGAGACACCGTCAGCTCCCCTTCGGCCAGATGAATGGGCTTTGTTATTGTTAGCGGGTGTGATTGCGGCCGTTGATTTACCGCTATGGGCCTTCTCGCTGTCTCGTACCAGTGTGGCAAATGCCATGGTCCTCAGTGACTTGGCGCCACTGTTTACGACTTTGGGCGCTTGGCTCCTGTGGCGGCAGCGATTTGATCCTCGCTTTTTAGTGGGGCTGGCTGTTAGCTTGATGGGTGCGATTGCCATTGGCATTGGAGATGTTCAGCTTGATCCTCTTCAGCTCTTTGGCGATGGGGCTGCCTTGCTCTCGGCCCTGTTCTTGAGTGCTTATTTACTCACCTTAGAGCGCTTAAGAACCCGACTGTCGGCCCCTGTCATTTTGTTGAGTACTTCGAGCATTGGCGCTCTGATCACCGGTGCGATCGCCTTGAATGTTGAGCATCAGCTATTGCCGATTTCGAGCCAAGGGTGGGTTGCCGTCATTGGCCTGGCTTTGGTGAGTCAAGTGCTCGGGCAAGGCTTGATTACCTTTAGTTTGAACCGCCTATCTTCGGGGATTGTGGCTCTATCCTACTTATTAGAGCCGGTGTTATCGGCCTTGGGAGCCTGGATTCTATTTTCAGAAACCCTGAGTCTGTTCAACGCCACTGCTTTCCTCATTGTTATTGTGGGCGTTTACATCGCAATCTCTAGCCCATCGGCAGTCAAAGCCGGTTGAATTTATCAACGATCAAGTCCCTGTTTGACCCAGGCAATGCAGTCTTGCTCGCTCGTAAAAATTTTTGGTGCCGCAATGTTGTTGAGGCGATCGGGGGGGTAGTGATCGTAAAACACTTTATTTCCGATAGCTGAGATGATAATCAGATTATGGCGATAGACATAGTGCTGTTGGCAGTAATCGGGGGGCTGCACTTCCTTGAGTTCTTGATCTAGATGCGTTTTCGCAATCTCAAGGATGCTCTCAATTGTCTCTTCGTAAAGCGCTGCAGGGTTCTCCGCTCTGTGAAAAGGTGCCTGATTGGTAACTAGCGATAGTAAACAGTAAGAGTAAACGACTACACCTGCTAACGTGCTGTAGGGGAACGGAATAATCAGGTAACCCCGATAAACCAAGGAGCGCTCATAGAGGAATTTCACGGCGGTAGACATAAATCACCGAGTTAAAAAATTGGCCTCAATCTCTTTAGGAGGAAGGGGCTTTGAGAATAGGTAGCCTTGACCGAAGCGACAGCCAAGTTGCTTAAGCTTTTGTAGTTGTTGGGGTCTTTCAATACCCTCGGCTACGGACGTTAACTCCAGTTGATTGCTGAGGGCGAGAATTGTATTAACAACCTGACAGTTGCGATTCTCTGCCTGGAGCTGGGTGACGAAAGAACGATCAATTTTGAGGTTGTCGACAGGCAACCGGTGGAGATAATTGAGCGATGAATACCCTGTCCCAAAGTCGTCAATACTAATCTGAATCTTACGTGACTCGATTTGAGCAAGGATATCAACTGTTTTTTCAATGTCTTCAATCAGCATGCTTTCGGTGATCTCGACAATGACTGAGTTGCCGTCTAGCCCTGAACGCGCAAGGCTTGCATCGATATTCTCGATTAACTCATGGGTTTGTAGATCTTGGGCTGAGAGGTTGATGCTGATCTTTAGATCAGAGGATTTCTTAAACGTCGTCTTCCAACTGGCCATTTGTTGACAGGCTTGGTTAAACACCCATTTATCAAGGCGCCTGATTAGTTTCGTCTCTTCCGCAATCGGAATAAATATATTGGGGAAGACTAGACCATGGGTTGGATGTTGCCAGCGGATTAAAGCTTCAAATCCAACGAGTGTCTCATTGAAGAGATCAAAAACGGGTTGATAATGGAGAAGAAACTCTTCCTGCTCCAAAGCTTTATGGAAGTCTGTTTCTAGCGTGAGGCGATTGAGCATATGGGTATGCATCATCGCATTAAAAAACTTGTATGAATTGTGGGCTTTTTTCTTGGCCCGGTACATGGCAATATCGGCATTTCGCAGCAGATCAGAGGCCTGATGGTAGTCACCTGTTCCCATCACAATGCCAATACTGATGCTGGTGAAAATCTTGTGCCCCTCAATCGTCAGAGGTGTTTTGCAACTCTCTAAAATCCGTTCTGAAATGTGAGTAACGGTTTCAGGGCCGTCAATTTTATCGAGCAAAATAACAAACTCGTCTCCTCCGAGGCGAGAAACGAGATCAATCTTGCGGATATGGGATTTAAGACGTTCTGCAATTTCCCGTAGGAGTTGATCGCCTACAGCATGCCCCAAACTATCATTGATTACCTTGAAGCGGTCTAGATCGAGGAATAAGACTGCATAACGGTAGTTCTCATCTCTTGAGGCTTGGTTAATGGCCAACTCAAGCCGTTCTAGAAATAGAACTCGATTGGGTAAACCTGTGAGGTCATCATGGAGTGCGTTATGGACAATTTGTTCTTGGGCCTGCTTGAGGTCACTGATATCGCGACTGACAGAAATTAAGAGATCTTCGTCCGTCACGGTGAGTGATGCACCCTGAATAAAGGTTGTCCCATCTTTGCGCGTTGCTGTCATGTCTCCGAGCCAAGCTCGGTCTTTTTCCACGATGTCCCTGACTTCTGTCTCTAGGCGGTGAATTTCTTCCTCGGAATATAAGAGTTTCCAGGTTTCGCCCAGCAGCTCTTCCGGGCGTTCATAACCAAATAGTCTGAGATAGGCTTGGTTGACATAGAGGTACGTTTCTTCTTTCAGAATCGCAATGCCATCAATAGAGGCTTCCATGGCTGCGAGCTGTTGTTTAATGACAACCTCTGCTTGCCTGCGCTCGGCTCGAATTTGAACATCCCGCATTTCTCGTCTGACAACTTCTGGTAAGCGGATTAAGTTGCCCTTCAGGAGGTAGTCATGGGCACCGGCCTTCATCATGTCCACGGCTAAACGCTCGCCAACAGTGCCTGAGATGACAATAAAGGGAATATCAATTCCACTCTGTTGAACAATGTCAAGGGCGGTCGGAGCATCAAACCGAGGCAAACGGTAGTCTGAGATGATGACATCCCAGGTTTGCTTTACCAGTTGTTCTTGAAAAGACGGGGCTGTTTGTACCTGTTGCCAGCTCAGCTCGAAGTCGCCCCGGCGTAATTCTCGGAGTAATAATTGTGCATCATCCTCTGAATCTTCAATCAGTAGTATTTTGAGTGGCTCCCCCATTGTCTCCCCCTCCCCCAGGGTCTTTAATTTCCGTGCAAGGTTTCGTTAATTGCGACCCAATATAGCCCAACCTGCGAGACAGCTTCGATAAACTGCTCGAAGTTGACTGGTTTTCTCACATAGCTGTTGGCCCCTAAACTATAGCTTTCAATTACATCGCGTTCTTCGCTGGAAGATGTAAATATGACAACCGGTAAAAGATGAGTCTGTTCATTGGCTCGGATACGTTGGAGCACTTCTAGGCCGTCAATCTTGGGGAGCTTCAAGTCTAACAACACAACACTGGGCAATGGATTGGCTGTAAAGATTGCCGTTAAGGCTTCTTCTCCATCACGAGCGACTTGAATCGGGTTCGTAATTTTACCTCGCCGCAGTGCTCTAATCGTCAGCTTTTCATCGTCGGGATTATCTTCAACTAGCAATATGGGGCGGGACACCATTGTCTATTTTAGGCTCCTAAATTGGGGGTGGGTTCGGGCACTGTGAAATAAACGGTTGCACCTTGGTCGACGGCACCCTCAGCCCAAACGGTGCCACCGTGACGATGAATGGTTCGTTGCACAGTGGCTAAGCCAATGCCTGTGCCTGGAAATTCGTGGGTGCTATGTAACCGTTGAAAAACGCCAAAGAGCATCTTGGCATAGGCCATATCAAAACCAGCGCCATTATCCCTAACAAAGTAGATGATTTGACCGTGGGCTTGGCTGCGGCCAAATTCGATCGATGCGGTGGTGCGACGGCTGGTGAATTTCCAGGCATTCTGGAGTAGGTTTGTTAGCACAATCCGCATTAGTGTGGCGTCGGCAGAGACCTTCGCATTTGGGGTAATCACAATGTTGGCTGATCGCTCAGGATCTAAGGATTGCAGCTCCCGTAACACTTCATGGGCTATGGCGCTTAAATCTACTGTGGTGTATTGGATCTCTGAGCGAAAGACGCTAGAGAGTCGCAATAAATCATCGATTAACGTTCCCATGCGGTCAACGTTGCGACGGATGCGGTTGAGGAAATCTTGGCCTTCTTGATCCAAGCTATTGCCGTAATCTTCGAGGAGGGCTTGGCTAAAGCCATCAATGGCGCGCAGGGGGCTGCGCAAATCATGGGAAACGGAGTAGGAAAAAGACTCTAATTCGCGGTTAGAGGCGACGAGCTGAGCTGTGTATCGCCGAATTTGTTCCTCAGCATGTTTGCGATTGGTAATGTCATAGTTAATACCGATCATGCATTGGGCTTCGCCTCGGTCATTGCATTGCACAAGAGCATTGGCTTTAATGAAGTGGATGCTGCCATCTCGATGGATCACTCGAAATTCTGTGTCATAGTCTTTTTTACCTTTCAGAGCTTGCTGTGAGGCTGTTTGGGCCTGTGCGAGATCGTCTGGATGTAAGCGGCTAAACCAAGCATCGTAATTACTACTAAAGGTCTCTGGAGGACTATCGTAGAGTTCATGCATCCGAGCATCCCAGTGCAGGATGTTATGGGGAATGTCCCATTCCCAAATGCCGATGTTGGCCGATTCTACCGCTAGATTGAGGCGCGTCGAGAGCTCACGCAGGCTATCTTCGGCTTGTTTGCGATCGCTAATATCAACGCAGGACCCGATGTAGCCTAAAAACTCTCCGTCAATATCGAAGCGGGAGATGCCGGTATTTAGAAACCACCGATATTCGCCATCAAATCGCTGGAGCCGATGCTCGAGTTCAAACCTTTGATGGGCTTCAAAGTATTTGAGATAGATGTCCAGACATGTCTGAAATTCGTCAGGATGCATCCCCTTTGACCAGCAGATGTCGACCTGCTGATCCATGGGCTTGCCTGTAAAGTCGAGCCACTGCTGATTGACATGGGTGCACATCTTGTCAGGGCCAGTCATCCAAATGAGCACGGGGGCATGGTCGGTCAAATACCGAAATCTCGCCTCACTTTCTTGCAGAGCGGCTTCGGCACGCTTGCGATCGCTAATATCTCGACAGACACAAATGAGGAGATCGTCTTCTGCGAGTGTTAAGGAAAGTCCTGAGGCAAATGTGGAGCCATCCTTGCGTGTTCCAGTGACCTCTCCTTGCCAAGTTCGATCCTGCGCTAATGCTGGCAAGATGTCTCGCTCCAATCGCTGTAGTTCCTCGGGTGAGTATAGTTGTTGCCAGGTTTTGCCTAGCAGCTCTTTGGGCTGGTTGTAGCCGTAAAGCTTTAAATGGGCTTTGTTAATGTAGCGATAGGTGTTGTTCTGTAGAATAGCAATGCCGTCAACGGCTGCTTCAATGGCGGCCAGTTGTTGCTTAATCGCTTTTTCGGCTCTTTTACGAGTCGTAATGTCTTGATAGGTGCCTAGAATACCGATTACTCCGCCCTTGAGGTTATGGAGTGGAATTTTATTGGTCTCTAGCCAAATTTTGCGACCGTCAGCTTGTCTCTGGGTTTCGATGATGCCGATCTTTGCGGTATCTGTCTCCATGATGGATGCATCATCGGCGCGGTAGAGTTCGGCTTCAGTTTCTCCCCACGGCATATCGTAGTCTGTTTTGCCCAGAATCTCTTGGAGGGAGCTGAGTCCCGCATCACGCAGGAATTGATGGTTACAGCCAACAAAAACAGACTGGCGGTCTTTCCAGAAGACGGAAAGGGGAAAAGTATCTAAGACTGTTTGGAGAAATTGCTCCCGAATTTGGAGGGCGGCGGTGGATTCTTCAATCCTGTTTGTGTGCTCTCTTTTGTGATGGCTAATTTCTTGTTCTAGCGCTTGGATGTGTTGGTTAAGTTTCAGCGTTTCGAGGGGGTGCGATAAACTCTCGGGGGTGATTAGCCCTACTAATCTATTGGTCTCATCGAGAAGGGGAAGGTGGGTAATGCGGTGTTGTTCAAAGAGCGATAGGGCGGTTTGCAGCTCAGTTTGTATGGAAGTGCAATGGACAACTGGCTTTGACATCACTTGCTGGATTGGTTGTGTGAGGGGCTGTTGTTCAGCGGTGAGGCGAATGACATCCTGGTGTGTGAAGATTCCGATAACTGTGGTGTTGTCTACCACGATGATGCAGCTTGATTTTGCTCTGGCGTGGTGGGGCTGATCGGTGGTGTTGCGTTGGGCGTCGTAGAGGGTTGCGATCGCATCTATCGTGGCAATCTCGGGAGACACCACCAATGGATCACGGATAATGGCTGACGGTAGATCGGCTAGGGTCTGG
>CALFCG010000024.1 GCA_937951315.1 uncultured cyanobacterium | reverse complement strand
TGGCAATACTGATGACCGCAAGCCAGTACCAGATTTGCTGCGCTCACTCTCTGGCAAGATCTTTGCTGACCGAGGCTATGTCGGAGGAAAGCTAGCTGAGAAATTGCTCAAAGACTATGGCATTGAGTTCTTTGCTAAACCGCGACGGAATATGAGAAATCATCTGATGCGATGGACCGATAAGCTGCTCAGTCGCAAGCGCTCTATCATTGAAACGATTATTGACCAGCTCAAGAACATCTCGCAGATTGAGCATTCAAGGCATCGAAGTCCGATAAACTTTCTGGTCAATGTTGTCTGTGGATTGATTGCCTATTGTCACCAGCCTAAAAAGCCAGGGCTACAAATGGAGTGGGCTTTACCAGGAATGGCTTAACCCGTACTCACGTTATTTAACTCAACAACGCCAGCCTGGTGAATCGACGATTCCACTTAAAACTTCTCTCAAGGTATTGGCCATTAACCTAGGCCTGTCTCCTGAAGTCCTTTCCCGTACCTTCAGTCAACTTGAGTCTGAACAAGTTGTAAGTCGTAAGAGGGGCCCCGTTACTCTCCTGGCTGATTGGCTGAGTTCATGAGCGGACTCTGCAAACTAGTTTGAGAAAGGTTGCAAGCATGATGCTAATCATCGCTCCCTTGTCGATCTGCACTCTATGCTCATGCTTTCATCTAACAGAGGAAATAGGAGCGAACAAGCATGATTTCAAATGACTAGAGCTTTAAACCAAACTTTCAAAAATCTGATTTGCTAGTGAAAAGATGGCTGAAGCAGGCTGGACTGCCTATGAGTGCTGCACTTAAGACTTTTCCGAAAATAGTTGCTCGACTCCACTTAAGACTGCTTAGCCCACTCCCGCTTGAGGTAATCGCAGTAGGTTGTGAATTGTAGATGATTTAAGCTCTTTGATGACCATCAAATTTCAGCTGGTTCTCGGGATAATTATGATGAGCCAAAATGAAGGTAAAAGTACTTCCTGATACATTTTCTGCGACAAATCTAGGGGAGCCTCATTTCATATGCAAATGTTTTCGGTGTTACCAAGCCCCCTCGAAAAGAGGTTTCTCAGCGGTAGGGATCGTAAGATAGGCACTCCAATATAGGAAAAGAATCATGGAGAGAAATGATTTTTCTACGACGAGTACGAAGGATTTCTTATTGTCTACCCATTCCTCCACACAGCTAGAACTAGAAATTCCACTATCCGATTCTGAGAGTCCTGATGCAATTGAAGGTCAGTCTTCTCGTCGAAAACTGCCCTGGTCAATCTTTTTCTTGAGCCTACTGTTTATTGCCGGGCTTTTGGGATGGCAGGCTTTTCAGAAATCGCAAGAGAGCTCTCCGGTTCTTGAAGCTGAAACAGATTCTAATGCCAGCTTGCCTGTGCAGGTCGTACCCGCAAAGTTGGCTCCCATTCAACGTTGGGTGACGAGCCCTGATGGAGAAGTGAGGGTTGAGCGGTATAAACAACTCATCTTCGAAGCCAGCGGAGAGATTACCTATCTGGCTAAATTAAGTGGCCGTTATCTCCGTGAAGGGGATTTTGTTCGCAAAGGGCAATTACTCGCCACAATTGATGATCGCAAATATCGTTCTGATATCAGGGCTGCCCAAGCAGATAGAGAAGTAACTAAGCGTAGCGGAGATCAAGCCCAAGCTAGCCTGCGCCAATCCCAAGCAAATCTCAAGCAAGCAGAGGCTGATCTTTCCTTGGCCCGGGTAGAAGCAAAACGGCGACTGGACTTGTATCAGCAGGGCGTTGTGCCTGCCACGGAGAAAGATACCTACAATAACCGGGTGGTGCAGGCTGAAGTCGGTGTTCAGGTTGCCCAAGAAAATATAAAGTCTGCACAAGACCAGGTTGCAGCTTCCCAAGCTAGTTTACAGGCGAACCAGGCGAGACTCAATAACACCGTTGTCGCTAGGGAAGATACGCAATTGATCTCGCCCATGAATGGAATGGTGGCCTACCTCAATATCAGAGATGGTGAGTATTGGAGTCCTAATCAGGTGCAGGCTGCAACCACATATCAAGAGATCGTGGAATCCGTACCGATTGTTGTGGTCGACCCCAACAGCTTTGAAGTTGTTCTTGAACTATCTGCATCTGAAGGTAGTTTGATTAAGCCAAATCAGGCTGTTTATATTGCCCTAGATGATGACATCAGCCAAGCCTTTGTTGGGGGGCTGGACCAGCGCAGTCTGGTCAGTGTGGCAAAAGCTAGAGGAGTTGTTTTTTCCGTCACACCTGCAGTAACCCCTGGTGGAAGAGCGGTACAGGTGAGGATCCGGATTACGGACGGGCGAGAAAATCTACGATTGGGCGCAAGAGTACAAGCCTGGATCTCGGCTCAATCTAAAGCGCAGGCTATTACCCTTCCGTTCGGGGCCGTTATTTCTAGGGGGCGTAAATCTTACGTCTTTGTGGTGGATGAGAAAACAAACAGGGTAGAACAGCGAGAAGTTGTCCTAGACATCGAAGGTCTCGAACGCATCTCCATTGCTCGTGGGCTAAAGCCTGGCGAAATCGTCGTCACCGAAGGCAGCAATCGTTTAGTTCACAACTCCCCTATTGAGATTGTGGAGCGGGGAAGCTAAGCACCATAGTGAATCGTTCTTTTTGAAATTACGTCTCGATGCATTCTAAGGTGGATGGCTGGTTATGCAAACGGAAGATCCGTCTCAGGTTGAGTTGCTAGATTCTTGGGATTCAGTTGAGAGCGAGCAGCACGACTCGATACTAGAGAATGCCTCCCCTCTGGCACGCTTCTTTTTTACGCGTCAGATTTTTGCTATTCTCCTTTGTGTTTTGTTGATCATGGGGGGGCTGATGGGCTATGCCTCAATGGTCAAAGAATCTGACCCTGAGATTAAAATTGCCCGCGCTAATATCACCACTGAATGGGGGGGCACCGATGCCGAAACCATCGAAAATCGGGTGACTGACAAGCTAGAAAAGGAGATCAAATCCCTTCAAGGTTTGAAAGATGTCAGAAGTGCCACCTTCAACTCTTTCTCGATTATTGATGTTGAATTTCGAGCCGAAGCCCTAATCGGGACTTCGATCCAAGAACTTCGAGGCAAAGTAGATGATGCCGAGTCGGAATTACCTGCTGAATCAGAGGGCAGAGAACAGCCCAATTTTGTCCAAGTCTCACAGCAAGACGTTCCTGTCCTCACCATTGGCCTAGATGGTCCCAACTTAGATGTTGTCACCTTAAGTCGAACAGCTAAAGACTTACAGGATTTATTAGAGTCCGTCCAGGATTTGAGGGAGGTCAATCTTTCCGGCAATCGTGATGAAGTCGTTCAGGTTCAACTGATCCCTAATCGTCTGACGACCCTCGGTATTTCCTCCACCCAAGTTCGAGATGCCATTCAGGGAGGGAACAGTGATGCGTCCTGGGATCGGGTACGGGATGATGCCATTGGAGCCCAGGTTCGTCTCTTTGGACGGTTTCGGACGATCGAGGATCTGAAAGCTTTGCCAGTGTCTCGATTGACGGATAATCGTGTGGTTCGATTAGACGAAGTGGCAGATGTTCGGCGTGATTTAGAAAGAGAAACAGATCGCGCCACTCTAAGTTGGAAAGGTGAGTCCTTTCAGCCCACGATTTTATTGGAGATCGTTAAAGCTGCCGGAAGTGATTCTATCGAGGTGGTGACCAATGCCCTTAACACTTTAGAAGAAGCCAAGCAAGATCCAGAAATTTGGCCCAATGGCATGGAATATCGCATCCTCAGTAATGATGCCGATATTATCCAAAAAGATCAGCGCAATCTCTTTAGTAATGTTGCCCAAGCCTCGGTGTTGGTGTTTTTGATTTTACTGATCGCTCTGACCTGGCGTGAAGCTCTTATTGCGGGGTTAGCGATTCCTTTAACCTTTATTGGGGCTACTTTTTTCCTGTGGATGGGGGGCCAAACCCTCAACACAATGGTTTTGATTGGGATGATTTTGGCCCTTGGATTACTGGTTGATGTCTTTATTCTGATGCTAGAGGGGATGCATGAGGGCATTTTCGTTGAGGGACTGAGCTTCTCTGAGTCAGCTTTACGGACCGTAAAAGCCTATGCTGGCCCCGCTTTTACAGGACAGTTGACGACTATTTTTGCTCTAGCACCACTGATGGCGATTTCGGGCACGCTGGGTAAGTTTATTCGACTCATTCCCATTAGTGCGATTACCTGCTTGGTTCTCAGCTATGTGTTGGCTCTGTTGGTGGTGATTCCCCTGTCTAAAATGTTGCTAGGGAACGTACAAGGAAAGAACACAAGGACCTTTGTGGATCGACTTACTGAAGATGTTTCAGCACGCTTTGCTGATTGGAGTCTGCGATTCACCGTTCCCAATCGACTGGTTGCCCGTCTTTGGTCACTTGGCACATTAGGATTATTTATATTTTCCTGTGTTTTATTCAACTCTTTGCCACCGAGTCTTTTTCCAGTCAATGACGAAGCAAAGCTCAGCATTAATGTTCAGTTGGCACCCAGCGCTACACTTTCTCGATCCCAGGAAGTAGCCGATCAAATGGGAGAGATGTTGCGAACTTACCAAGATCCAGGGGGACAACCGATCTTTGAAAGTTTGGTCAAATTAGTCGGCAAACCGAGTGGATTAGTTGCCTCCAGCGAACTCAAACCCGCCAATGCTGATTACTACATAGGTTTTTCTGCTGTTTTCGTGGACCAAAGTCAACGCCAGCAGCAGTCCTTTGAGTATGTCCGAGATTTACGCCAAGACCTCCAAAGTCAAATTCTCCGTAACTATCCTGGCTCCACTTTATCGATGCAGTATCCAGCAGCAGGAGGCGGAGATGACCCGGTTCAGGTTTTGGTGAGTGGGGATGATATGCAGGTTCTCCGTGAGATCTCGGTTCAAGTCCAGCAAGCATTGCGTGAAATTCCTGGCACGATGGATGTGCGTGATGATCTTGGCAATCTTCGAGAAGATTACAAACTAATTCCGAAGCGCGAGGCTTTGGAGTTTTATGGTCTAACCCAGGATGATTTAGCCTCCCAGGGGCGTTACCTGATGATCGATAACGATATTGGCGATTTCCCAATCGGGAGTGGTGAGGAAGATGTCGAAATTCACCTCAGTACCCTCTGGCCATCGCAGCAAGGTTCTGTAGGGGGCCCCTCCCGGCAAGATGAATTTCAATCGATTCGATTTATCACGCCTGACGGCAACACTGTTCCTGCCGAAGCTGTTCTCGAACCCTCACCAGATGCCGTGCCCCTCTCAATTACGCATCGCAAAAGCCAGCGAACGGTGACGGTATTTGCCAAAAGCATCCCTGGCATTGGTGTTTATGATGCCAATATTCTTGAAGAACTAACGCCAAAGCTAGAGCAACTACAGAAATCTTGGCCTCAGGGCTATGCTTACCGATATGGTGGTGATGCTGAAACCAGTGATGAAACTTTTGGTTCTGCTGGACAGATGCTTTTAGTCGCCATCTTTCTGGTTTTTGCAGTTTTAGTCCTGCAATTTGGTTCCTACAGTCAGCCCTTCATTATCATCCTCACGATACCCTTTGCGTTGATCGGGACCTTCATGGGCTTTTTCTTACTCGATTTGCCATTCTCTTTTCCGGCGGCAATTGGGGTGATCGCTTTAACCGGCATTGTTGTTAACGATGCGATTGTAATGGTCGAAACCATGAATGAACGTCGGAAACAGGGTTTACCTGTCCGTGAAGCTGCTGCATTGGGGGCAAGCGATCGCCTCCGTCCAATTTTGACCACTTCCATCACCACAATTTTTGGCCTCATCCCCCTTGCTTTGAGTGAGGCCAATTGGTTCCCACTGTGTATGGCAATTATTTGTGGTCTCTTTGCAGCTACTTTGATTGCCCTTTTGGTGGTTCCAGGGCTTTACCTACAACTAACCCCTAAGACCCCCACCTTAGATCAATAAATTGAGTTTTTCTACTAAAAGTAATGAGTATTAGAGAACTTCTTTCAGGTCTTCTTTGGTTCGCATCTTATGACTTTCAGTGCTCAAAGACCTTCCTGTTAAGGCACAAAAATTTTCAATCTCCTCTGCGCTAACTATTGCTGTCTTAAAAGAAAGCTGCATCAATCCAGGATTCGAACATCACCATTGTTGTGACTCTATGCTTCGTAGTTTTCTCCCGTGACTTTGCCGCCAAAAACGATGTACTGATAAACGTTATAGGCCAGCATGATTGGGATCAATACACTAATAAATACCAACATAAAGACCAGTGAGCTAAGAGCCGCTGATGCCTCATAAATGGTGATTTCTGTCGGAATAATGTAGGGGAAAACGACCAGTGCCAAGGCAATAAACGTTAGCAGAAAAATGAGAATCGTCCAGATAAACGGTGCCCGTTCTTTTCGTTGTCTGAGGCTACGCAGCAGTAAACCAATCAACAGCATACCCAGAGGCGGAATAACAGCAAAGATATAAATCTGAGGTGGAGTAAACAACCGAGTCCGAGCATACGCAAAAAAGATGGGGGTCGTAATCGTAAGTGCGACTGCACCTAACAAAGTCGTCCAGGCGGCTAGATTTGCCGTTCGATAGTGGTTGGTCTGTAAGTCGCCCTCTGTTTTTGTGATCAGATAGGTGGACCCAATGAGGACATAACCTTGAATCACCGTCAGTGCCATAATTACCGAGGGTAAACTGAGCCAGTCCCAAGTAGAACCGATAAAGTGGCCGAATTCATCAACTTGGATCCCCGAAAGGACTCCCCCTAAAGCCAAACCTTGCCCAAGCGCCGCCAAGAAGCTTCCGCCCGCAAATGCTAAATTCCAAATGCGCTTGTTGTCGGAATGTTCTCTGAACTCAAAGGAGACTGCCCGAAAGATAAGACCAAAAATCATCATTAGTATCGGGATATAAAGCGCATTCAGAATAGTGGCATAGGCCAGTGGAAAGGCCCCAAATAATGCTCCTCCCATGAGTACAAGCCAAGTCTCATTTGCATCCCAGACATTACCGAGGCTGGTCATTAGCATGCTGCGACGTTCCTCCGTTGACGCCGTGAGGGATAGAATGCCAACGCCTAAATCAAATCCATCCAGCATCACATATAGGAATAGAAAGAGAGCCAGAATGCCAAACCACACCTGAGGTAAAAAATAGATCAACGTATCCATAAGATTTCTGGGTTTATTGCTGAGCTTCGACGGGACGCTGATCGGGTACTAATTCTGCTGGGGTGATATCGACATCTGGATCGATGGTCACACCGGGGATGGGGAGGGATAGGTTCGGTCCTTCCTGTAGGATTCGCCGACCAAAGAACAGAGCCGAAATGAGTAGGAGTGTATATATCCCCGTGAACAGGGTGAGTGATGTTAAGACATCCCCAGGTGGAAGATTTGAAGCAGCCTCTGCTGTCCGAATTTGACCATAGACAATCCAGGGCTGACGGCCAATCTCCCGGACGGTCCAGCCGGTTTCAACGGCGATATAACCCAAGGGCGCCGAAAGCATCCAGGTGCGGAGTAACCAGCGTTGTTGAGAAATTGCGTCGTCTGAAAGTTTCCCCCTAAGCCACTGCAATACAGTGCCAGCCATCAGCGCAGCTAAGAAAACGCCAATGCCAGCCATGATTCGGAATGAATAAAAAATCAGACCCAAAAGGGGAGGGCGATCGCTGGGCACCCATTCTTTGAGACCTAAAATTGGGGTAGGTAGGGTTGGTTTCAGAGCTAGGATATAGCCTAAACCGCCGGGGATATTTAAGTCCCACTCATTGGTTTCGGTTTCACCATTGGGCCATGCCATTACACTCCAGGGGGCGGGTTCACCGGCTGGGATCGTTTCCCAACGAGCTTCGATGGCTGCTAACTTTGAGGGCTGATTTTCGTAGACTTGTTCACCACTGAGGTGTCCCACAAAAATTTGGAGGGGGGCAACAGCAATGGTTGCAGCCAACACAATTTTGAGAGATTTTGCAAAGAATGCTGAGTGACGTTTGTTCAGGATGTACCAAGCACTAATTCCCCCAATCACAAACAGTGATGTTTCCAATGTTGCTAAAAACATATGAGAAACGCTGATGACTGCTGCAGGATTAAGAATGGCTTGAAAGTAGTCTTGAACAATAAACTTGCCTTCTACAAAGTCACCTCCATTGGGCGTCTGCATCCAGGAGTTCGCCACTAGAATCCACACGGTCGAAAGGTTAGCGCCCAGGGCTACCATAATGGTCGCGATGTAATGCATGACCGGGGGGACACGGGTCCAGCCAAATAACATGATGCCTAGGAACCCGGCCTCCAGCATGAAGGCCATTGAGGCTTCAAACCCGAGAATACTCCCAAAGAAATCACCGACAGATTCTGAGAAAGGGGCCCAATTCGTCCCAAATTGAAATTCCATGGGTAACCCAGTGGCGACACCAATGCCAAAGTTCAGAAGATATATTTTTGCCCAAAAACGAGCGTGATAGTAATAATCAGGATTCTGGGTCTTGAGCCATAGTCCTTCCACGATCACTAGATAAATACCCATACCTGTGGTCAAAATGGGCCACAGCATATGAAAGATACTGGTCAGTGCAAACTGCATCCGCGACAAGACCACGGTATCGGAAAAATGCTCGAACATGTTGCTCTGACTTGGCAGACTTCATCTGACAGGATAACGAGTCTGTTTCAAACTGTGGTGATACACGTGCCATCCTTTCATGACTCAATTGCTAGGCTGAATCATATTGACCTTCGGGAGCTGGGCAATGGAAATTACGAAAGTCCCCTTTGTGGAACATACGGGTATTCGATATGACGCCACTGGTAATTTAGAATTCTCAACCCATAAGCTGATTGAGAACCACCTCGAAACAATTCATGCGAGTGCTCAATTTGCCCTAGCGGAAACTGCAAGTGGTGAACACTTACAAGAGCTGTTTCCTGAGTTGGCAGATCAGGTTATTCCCCTCCTGCGGGACGCAACCAATAAGTACCGGAAGCCAGCATCAATCTCTATTTCTGCTCATGTCTCCGTTCCAGGTGATGCTTTTGCAACTTTTCAGAAGCAATTTCAAAAAAAAGGACGGGGCTCCATCGAGGTTGCTGTTGAACTCATTGACCCGGATGGTTCTGTTACCTGTTCTGGTCTCTTCAAATGGTTTGTTCAACGTATTGAGACAAGTCTTGACGATCTGACATGCTGATGTTGAGTGAGTGAAAACTGATTGTTCGTTAAACAAGCAGCATCTTGCGTCTAACCAAATCATTATGCCTAAAAGAGAGCTTCAAATTCTTATTGTGCAGATCTCAGTAGCTGCACAATGGGGTCCGCCTCACCTCGTCTTAGCGCATAATCTAAGGCCGTACGATCCCATTGATCAATGATTGTTGTATCGGCTCCATGCTTGAGCAGAAGCTCCACGATTTCCCGGTGATCTTTGAGTGAAGCCAATATCAGTGGTGTAACTTGTTCGCCATCAATCCAATTTATGTCTGCGCCAGAATCAATCAATAAGCTGACGATCACTGTTAAGCCATCTCGGGCTACATAAATCAGAGGTGTATTGGTGTTATGAACAATATTCGGATCGGTGCCGGACTGTAGTAGAGATCTCACCTTTTCTAGGTCGCCTGCTAATGTTGCCTCTATCAGAGGGGAGGGGACCGACCTAGCCAAAGTGACAGAAGAATGTTGGGGGGGAATGTTGCGATCGCACCCTGCAATACCAAAGAAAAGAGCAAGAACAAACAAAGCTATTAGATATCGAAAGAGACCAATCTCTCTGCTCATGCCTCAAGATACAAAACTACATGCTGTCCTGCAAGTCCCCATCCGTAGGTAATACAGGCTTGCAATCGATACCCGAATAAATATTTTTTAGAAAAAGCTTGACTTGGCCATTGGATGGGGTTACATTGGCAAAGCGCTCGAGAGAGTAACCTCTTTCGGAGTCGCGAGGAACCTAGATAAGTTAATAGTTTGAAAGCCATAATAGCACATATAAACCTCGTTCAAAGAAACTAAGGATTGGTAGTTTACTGCCATTTCTTGAATACATAATAGAGTCATCGAATTCTACCAACATGGAGAGTTTGATCCTGGCTCAGGATGAACGCTGGCGGTATGCTTAACACATGCAAGTCGAACGGCAGCACTTGGAGCTTGCTCCATGGTGGCGAGTGGCGGACGGGTGAGTAACGCGTGAGGATCTGCCCTTAGGCGGGGGACAACAGTTGGAAACGACTGCTAATACCCCATATGCCGAGAGGTGAAAGATTTATTACCTGAGGATGAACTCGCGTCTGATTAGC
>CALFCG010000023.1 GCA_937951315.1 uncultured cyanobacterium | reverse complement strand
TCTGTCCCGGCGTCCGTCCGCAGGGATCGGATCGGGGAGATCAGATGCGATCGCAAACTCCGACCCAGGCGATCCAATCAGGAGCCAACTATTTAGTGATTGGGCGCCCGATCACCACTGCCCCTGATCCGGCCCTCGCCTTCCACGAAATTTGTCAGGAGCTCGCAGGGTCTTGAAAAAGTGGATTGCCACCGCTATGTCAGTCTGTCTTGGGAGCTTAATGGGGGTGTCTGTTTCCATGGCTCAGACTGCACAGGCGAGGCCCCTGCTCGACTTGGTGCCTCGTCCCCAAAGCTGCGCAGCCGACTTTCAGGGATTGGTGCAGCAGATGTTGCCTGCCTTACCCAGCTTTGCCAATCGAATCTACACGCGCTCGGGTCTGGAACGTCGATATATGGTAATCGCAAGTACACCTGACTTTGAAGCACTGCCGCTCCAGCGTCAGGCGCGACGGCCAAAGCCGGAGACGATCTCAGACCCGCAGCAGGTCTTTTTTACAACCCTGACTCGACAGTATCGAAATCAGAAAATTGAAGATCTACAGGAATATCACTGGTTGTTTCTCGTTCGCAGCGACACCGGTTGGCGCTTTTCCATGTTGTATTCCATTACTGGACAGTATCCACAGGAGAATCCACCACCTCCGCCTCGAAATAGCAGTGACGGTGCCGTCGCTACTGCGATTCAAGACTGGCTTCGAGATTGTCGCTTTGTCCGCTGATGTCATTCCTTTTTGCGACTGAGGGCACGATAAAAGGGAGGTTTCCCCTTCCCTTTTCCCACCATGACCTATAGCCCTAGAGTTCTAGATTTGCCGAGTTGCGATCGCCCTCGGGAACGTCTGATGACCCAAGGATCGCAGTATTTAACGTCTGCTGAGCTATTGGCCATTCTACTGGGCACGGGACAGGGGGCTGGTAAACTATCCGCTGTGGGACTGGGGCAACTGATTCTCTCTCAGCTTGGAGATGGGCAGCATGAACCCCTTGCCGTGTTGCGTGATATCAATGCGGCTGAACTCATGCAAATTGAGGGGATTGGCCCTGCAAAGGCGACGACTATTTTAGCCGCCATTGAGTTGGGAAAGCGCGTTTTCCAGACTCGACCCGCAGAGTTAACCGTTGTTGATGATCCCGCTGTGGCGGCGGCAGCACTGGCGGCAGACCTAATGTGGCAGACCCAAGAGCGATTCGCAGTGGTTCTCTTAGATATCAAACACCGACTGTTAGGAACCCATGTGATTAGCATTGGCACCGCCACCGAAACGATTGCTCATCCTCGAGATATTTTTCGTGAGGTGATTCGACAGGGGGCCACACGCATGATTGTGGCCCATAATCACCCCTCTGGCAGTACGGAACCCAGCCCGGAAGATTTAGAGTTAACACGTCAATTGCTAGCGGCGGCCCAATTGCTGGGCATTCCTTTGCTCGATCATCTCATTCTTGGGAATGGGCAATACAGCAGCCTACGGCAAACAACATTTCTGTGGGATGAGCTGCCTCAGGGAGATTAGTTTGTTGACAGTCCTCGTCTTAAATCGCCTTTAGGATAGGGGAGCCTTCTACGATATGATAATTACGGTCATAATCGGTTGGATTTTTTGACAGTTAAGAATTACGTAGAGGATAGACGCAGTGATTAGAGTAGCGATCAACGGATTTGGACGGATTGGGCGAAATTTTATGCGGTGCTGGTTGCTGCGGGAAAACAGCAACATTGAGGTTGTCGCCATTAATGATACCTCTGACCCCAAGACAAATGCGCACCTGCTACGCTACGACTCCATGCTCGGGAAGCTTGATGCGGATATTCGACCTGATGGCGACACGATTATTGCTAATGGGCACGTCATCAAATGTACTTCTGATCGCAACCCCGCGAATCTACCTTGGGGTGCCTGGGATATTGACATGGTAGTTGAATCTACCGGTGTTTTCGTCACTAAAGATGGTGCTGCTAAGCATATTGAAGCAGGTGCCAAAAAAGTTCTAATTACGGCTCCTGGTAAGGGCGGCGTTGGCATGTACGTTGTGGGCGTTAACCACACAGACTATGACCCCAATGATGCTGTTCTCAGTAATGCAAGCTGTACAACTAACTGTTTAGCGCCTGTTGCCAAGGTTCTGCATGAGAACTTTAATATTGTGCAGGGTCTAATCACGACAACCCACAGCTATACCGGTGATCAGCGAATTTTGGATGCAAGTCACCGCGACCTGCGCCGAGCTCGGGCTGCTGCCGTTAATATTGTGCCGACCTCTACTGGTGCTGCTGCTGCGGTTGGTAGTGTGATTCCGTCTCTTCAGGGCAAGTTAAATGGAATTGCTTTGCGGGTTCCAACGCCTAACGTTTCGGTCTGTGACTTCGTGGCTCAAATTGAGAAGCCAGCCATCGCTGAAGAAGTGAATGCAGTGCTCAAATCAGCTTCCCAGAATGGGATGAAGGGCATTATTGAAGTGTCTGAACTTCCACTTGTTTCTGGAGACTTTAAGGGGCATGACTGCTCCTCTATCGTTGACGCAGCTCTCACAATGACGATGGGCGGCAACATGATTAAGGTCATTTGCTGGTACGACAATGAGTGGGGCTACAGCCAGCGCGTTCTAGACTTGGCTGAGTATGTTGCTGCTAAGTGGTAACTTCCGCTAAATTGCGTCGTCTTTGATCTCATAGAAAATCAAGAATCCCCTGTCGTTAGGCAGGGGATTCTTGATTCCAAAAGATATTTAGAAAAAATTAGAAAAGCTGCTCAAATTCCTCCGCCAAAATGAGTTGCGGAATTCGACCCACTAGGGTCTTAACCTGAGAGTGTTGCTGATCAAGCAATGTGAATTGCGGTACGCCAGTGACGTCGTACTGATCCATTTGGGGTAGCCACTGTGCTTCGTCGACATTAAGCATGACAAAGTTAATGTCGCCACCGTATTGTTGCTCTAGGGCTTGCATTGTTGGAGCCATCGATTGGCAGACAGAGCACCAGTCAGCGTAAAACTCTATGAGGGTGGGTTTTTGAGTTGCGATCGCAACGTCTAACGGTATCGCCTCTTGAGCCATCTCCTTCATCATCTTGAGCCCCGATAGGCTGGTAGCCATTGCGGGGGGAGTTGTCCAGCAGCCGATGATCAACAGAGAGATGAGCAGAATACGTGTGAGAAATTTATGCATCACTTCTATCTAGATACCCGGCCAAAATTGTAACAAACTCATCCTGGGCAGAACAGGTGATCAACAGAAGCATCACATCAAATGTCCGACCGGTGCTTTACAATCGCCGATAGTAAGATAGAAAAGCCGTAACTTCTATTGCCATGCCCGACCCCATTTTGGACGTTCGCAACCTGCAGGTACAGTTCAAAACTGAGACACAGCCTGTGACGGCCGTAGATGACATTTCCTTTGTGCTTCAGCGAGGCCAAACCTTGGGGATTGTCGGAGAATCTGGTTCTGGAAAATCGGTGACATCCCTTTCTTTAATGCGGCTTGTGCCCAGTCCACCGGGTGAAATCATTAATGGTGAGGTCTGGTTCCATGGGCGCCAAGATCAAGCCCCCATTGATCTGCTGCAGCTGCCGCTACGTGATATGCAGAACTATCGCGGGTCGCAGATCTCAATGATCTTTCAGGAACCCATGAGTTCTCTCAATCCTGTTTATACCTGTGGGTTCCAGCTGATTGAAGCCCTGCTGCTACATAAGAATATTTCTAAAGCAGAAGCTCGTCGTAGTGCCGTAGCGCTGTTGCAAGAGGTAAAGCTGATTCCCAGTGATGAGGAGCTGAAGCAGCTGACGATCAAGGCCAGCAGTCAAAAAATTGATGAACCCGAGCTGCAACGGCAAATTAATCAGCGGAAGCGCTCGTTCTTAGATCGATATCCCCATGAACTGTCGGGTGGGCAGATTCAGCGGGTGATGATTGCGATGGCTATTTCCTGTGATCCAGCCGTTTTAATTGCAGATGAACCCACCACTGCTTTGGATGTTACGGTTCAGGCAACGATTCTAGATTTATTGCGTGAACTGCGTGATAAAAGGGGGATGTCGATCATTTTTGTGACCCATGATTTGGGTATCATCGCCGAAATTGCCGATAGTGTGGCTGTCATGTTTCGAGGCAAAATCGTTGAAGTTGCCTCGGCTCAGCAAATTTTTGCCAATCCTCAGCACCCCTATACTCAAGGTTTGCTAGCCTGTCGTCCCCAGCCCGATAAGCGCCTTGAGTATTTACCCACCATTAGCGCCTTTATGGCTGCAGCTGATGCAGCCGAGCAAGCCGAGGTCTCAGACTCTGGGCTCAATGGAACCTCAGAGCCCCTCGAAATTGCTGAGATTCCAGAGGCTACCATTCAGCAACGTCTGACCGATCTTCAACAACGTGAACCGTTGATGATGGTTCGGGATCTGCAGGTATTCTTCCCCGTCCGGGGCATGTTCGGACAAACCGCCCGCTATGTCACCGCTGTTAATGGTGTCACCTTCGATGTTTACCCCGGAGAAACCTTGGGACTTGTGGGCGAATCAGGCTGTGGAAAGACCACCCTAGGGCGAACATTAGTGCGCTTAATTCAACCCAGCAGCGGCTACATCAATTTTGAAGGTAACAACATCACGGCCCTGCGCGGAAAGCCCCTCCGGACTCTGCGGCAAAACCTGCAGATTATTTTCCAAGATCCCTATAGTTCC
>CALFCG010000022.1 GCA_937951315.1 uncultured cyanobacterium | reverse complement strand
GTAAATAATGCTTGGGCTAGAGGCACTGCATCATCTGGTTTCGCCAAAATTAATTGCATCAGCTGAACACCCACCAACTCAGACTCAATATTCAGGAAGTCTTCCAGATAGATTCGCTGGAATTGCTCACATTGCAACAATTTACGGAAGAGATGAGTATGAGTTGGCTCCACAGAGCGCCGAGAGAAGAGCACCACTGCCTTCCAGTCTTCAGTAAGAGGATATTGCTTCAGATAATTGAAAATCTCGGCAAAATACCGATGGTAGAACTCCGTATCTTTCTGGAACTGAGTCTCTAGAAAAATAACGGTTTGATCCGAAGCAGTCAGATCTGGCAGAAAAATACCATCAATCCTGAAAGCTAGTTGCTTGACTTCCACTGAGCGGAATTTATATTCTGCAGCCAACTCAGACGGCTGGCCCAAAATTTCAAACAGAAAGCCAGGGTTAGTTTGAAAGATTCGATAGAAAATGGAATCTGTTTTCACAGGCAGTCATAAATTCAGTACAGCCTCTGTCATTGTAAGAGTTGGTTTGTGAGATATAACAGTCGATATTGAAGTCAGTATCTGGAACAGAAGTATCAATACTGGGGTCAATTCGTTTAATTTTTGGCAACCAGTTTTGTGTAAGCAATGACGGGTTTAAAACATAGTTCTATAAGACCTTTTTAGGGGTAATACCATGTATGGCCGATCAGAGAGTCAATCTTGCTCTGGTAGCACTCTGGCTAGAAACGAGCCTGATTCCTCACGCCCCACACCTGTGCCTTACGAGTTCTTTCCAGTACCGGGAAATTCCAATCACGAAGCCGATGAACTATTTGAGAAAGGATTCGCACACTATCAGAGCAATCAGTTCCGAGAAGCAATGACTGCTTTGCAAACAGCTTTGGAGCTATACCGAAACGATGGCAACCATCGGGGAGTAGACCAAACCTTAAAGAGTTTGGGCCTGGTAAACCACAATCGAAAAAACGATGAACAGACAATTTCGTTTCATCTGCAGACTCTAGCGCTGGCGCATGAGATCAAAGATCCATCGGTCAAAGCTACGTCTTTAAGCCACCGCTATGGCAGATCAGTGAGGCAGCACACATCTTGATGAATGCATTGTAATGCCGGCATACAAAAGAGACGGCCAAAAGCAGATGCCTTCAGGCAAGCTAAAAGAGATGTAATGAGCGGCGTCTTTAGCAAGATCGATGGTGAGCGTAGGGCAATTGAAGGCGTCAGAAACAACTCTCAAGGCCACATACAATGGCCCCGAAGCTTAGCGTATTCCTACTATTGGGTTCCGTTTATTTCGATCGGGAATGGCCGATCAGATCTCTTGGATCACACGGTTCTGTAGGATTGATGAGCCAAGGGTTCGATCAACAACATCATGGTTCAATCAATCAAGACTTCCCACCCCACCATCGTTGCAGCATTTGATTTTGACGGGACTTTAACCCGCAAAGACTCATTGATGCCATTTCTACGGATGGTTGCAGGGCCGTGGGGTTTCCTCTGGGGATTGCTGCGAACGAGTCCAATCCTGGCAGGATATGCATTCAAGCACATTCCCAATTGGAAAGCAAAGGAGGCAGTCCTCACACATTTCTTAGCCGGGTTGACCACAGAACAACTGCAGAGCCTCGGCCAGCGCTTTGCCATTCAGAAAATACCTAAACTCCTCAACCCGGAGGCCATAGACTGTTTACACTGGCATCAAAGCCAAGGGCATCGAACGATTCTCGTCAGCGCGTCATTAGAAGCCTACTTAATCCCCTTCGCCCAATCCCTGGGAATTAATCATGTCTTAGGCAGTCGGCTGGCTGAACATTCAGGACGTTTGACAGGGAAACTTGCAGGGCAGAATTGCTATGGCCCAGAAAAGGTGAAACGGCTACAGAGATTGCTCGGTAATCTAGAGGGGTTTTGTCTCTACGCCTATGGCGATAGCCTAGGCGATCGAGAATTGCTGGAGGCAGCCACATTTCCGCATTATCGAGAATTTCATGATCCTACGGCTGGCCCGCGTCCGCTCGCGCGATCGACAAAAAGCTAGACCGAGTGGCGGTTGGCTCAAGGATTCTGCAAGCCAGTGAAAAGTGAAGGGAGTTATTGAGGCTGACGTTTAGCCCGCCAGATGTTGATATCCTAAAGGTCTGCATCCCTAGAGTATCTCTCCTATGCCCGTTGCTGAAGCGCCTCAGATTACGACTTTTCCACTGACCGCAATTGTGGGCCAGCAGGCAATCAAGATGGCGCTGTTGTTGGCAGCGGTGGATCCTGGATTAGGTGGAGTTGCGATCGCAGGTCGACGCGGCACCGCAAAATCAGTGATGGCACGAGCACTCCACGCTTTGCTCCCCCCCATCGAAGTGATCAAGGATTCGATTTGCAACGCGGACCCTGAAAATCCAGGCAACTGGGATGACTTCTTGCTAGCCGAACGCGACAATGGCACGCTGCCCCAAAAAGACGGACAGCCCGAGACCCAAATCATTCCCAGCCCCTATGTCCAGGTCCCCTTAGGCGTGACGGAAGATCGGCTACTCGGCTCTGTTGACGTCAGCCAATCCGTGAAGCGCGGCGAAACGGTCTTTCAACCCGGACTCTTAGCAGAAGGCCACCGGGGTGTTTTATACGTCGATGAAATTAACCTGTTAGATGAGCAAATCTCCAACCTTTTGCTCACCGTCCTCACCGAAGGCCGCAACCAAATTGAACGGGAAGGTTTGAGTTTTCAGCATCCCTGCGAACCCCTATTCATTGCCACCTATAACCCCGAAGAAGGAGACCTGCGGGAGCATCTGCTCGACCGCATTGCGATCTCACTGTCTGCTGATGCCGTGCTGGATTTAGAACAACGGGTGCAGGCCGTGGAACAGGTCAACGCCTACGCTGATTCACCCCAGGCTTTTGTTGATCAATACGCCGAAGAGATTGACGATCTCAAAACCCAAATCATTCTCGCCCGGGCATGGCTTAAGGATGTCCAAATCCAGTCCTCACAGATTATGTACCTTGTAGAGGAAGCATTGCGCGGCGGGGTGCAGGGACATCGGGCAGAGTTATTTGCCGTGCGCGTCGCCAAGGCCCATGCTGCCCTCAACGGTCGCTCTGAAGTAACCGCCGAAGATCTACGCTGCGCTGTGGAACTGGTCATTATTCCTCGGGCCACAGTGATTCAATCGCCATCCGAGGAACAACAGCCGCCACCGCCACCGCCGCCACCTCAAGATGATTCCTCGAATCAAGATGATCAGGATGAGGATCAAGACGAAGACGATCAGGACGACGAGGACGATCAGCCGGAACCGGAAGAGCCACCCAGCATTCCGGAGGAGTTTATTTTTGACCCCGATGGTGTGGTGTTAGATCCAGAGGTCTTGCTGTTTGCTCAGAAAGCCAATAAGCAGGGTAAGTCCGGGAGCCGTAGCGTTATCTTCTCTGAAGATCGCGGTCGCTATATCAAACCCATGTTGCCCAAAGGCCCCGTCCGTCGCATCGCTGTAGATGCCACGTTGCGATCGGCTGCCCCCTATCAAAAAGCGCGTCGCCTCAGAAACCCAGGCCGCAATGTGATTGTGGAACAGAGCGATGTTCGCATTAAACGTCTGGCCCGCAAAGCTGGTGCGTTGGTGGTGTTCATTGTCGATGCGTCAGGCTCCATGGCCCTCAACCGGATGCAATCGGCGAAGGGTGCTGTGATGCGTCTGCTCACGGAAGCGTACCAAAACCGCGATCAGGTGTCTTTGATTCCCTTCCGAGGCGAATCAGCAGAGGTCCTATTACCCCCCACGCGCTCAATTGAAGCTGCACGCCGCCGGCTTGATACACTGCCCTGCGGTGGTGGATCACCCTTGGCCCACGGTTTAACACAAGCGGTGCGTGTGGGCATGAATGCCCTCTCGTCTGGGGATATTGGGCAGGTTGTCTTAGTGGCGATTACAGATGGTCGCGGCAATATTCCGCTGGCGACATCACTGGGCGAAACAATTGAAGGCGAGGAAAAGCCCAATATTAAGGAAGAGCTGTTAGAGATTGCGGGACGGATTCGGGCCTTAAATCTGAAGCTATTGGTGATTGATACTGAGAACAAGTTCATTTCAACGGGCTTTGCCAAAGAGCTGGCACAGGCGGCGGCAGGGAATTACTATCACTTACCCAAGGCCACTGATCAAGCCATCGCTGAAGTGGCGCAAAGTGCGATCTCAGCTCTCTAGTCTCGTCACATTTCTCACCATGCTCAACTGGCGTTTAGCAATCCTTGGTTTCTGTCTAAGCTTTTTGCTAGTGCTGCCAGCAACACCTCAAACCCTAGTCGGAGATCGTTCCGATCAAGCAGCCATCATGCTCGATGGCCGCGAGCTATTTGAAGTCAATAGCCTTGAAGGCTTCAGCGCAGCCGACCGAGTCGCACTGCCTAACAAGCAACTTGCGGAGGCGGTGGAGACCACAGAACCTTTAGAAGTGGATGTGAGATCGCAACCCACTGCCGTGACACTGCGATTAGCCGATCAACATTTGCTCACCGTGACAGATCGCGATCGACCAACCGGCGTAGAGGCAACGGACCAAGCCAGCCGTTGGCAGCGCCAAATCAATAAAGCACTGAGAAAAGCGAAATATGAGCGAACCCCCGCCTATCTGCGTCGAGCCGCAATAGAGTCCGCGGGCCTCTTTTTATTAGTGCTAGTTCTGCACTTCAGTATCCGCTGGCTCCGTCGACAACAGCGGCGGGGACAGGGACGCAACTCTATTTTATTGGGGCTAACAGCGCTCCAGATGAGTCTATGGTTCTGGGGCGGCTATGTCATTTGTGAGCGCTTCCCTCAGTTGCGCCTAGTTCGATATGCCATCACGAAAACCTTTAGTCAAACCCTCTTTGAACTGGGTACCCAAGCCTACAGCCTCATTGATTTAGCCTTTTTAGCAGCCTTAGTCATCGGCCTCTGGCTTGTGGTCCGTGGGTTTACCCTCCTGCTCAAAACCCGAATTCTGCCGATGGTGGGGGTCGCTCGCGGTGTACAAGATGCGATCGCATTTTGTACACAATACGCGCTCATGTTGCTCGGCTTGGTCGTCATTCTGCAGCTGGTGGGGGTCGATGTCAGTTCTCTCTTAGTGCTCGGAAGCGCATTGGGCGTCGGCATTGGCTTCGGTCTTCAGAACATCGTCAACAACTTTTTCAGCGGCATTCTTATCCTGCTAGAGCGGCCCATCGAAGTCGGTGACTTTATCCATGTGGGGGAGCTCGTGGGCACGGTAGAACGCATCAACCCCCGTAGCACTGAAATTCGCACCCTTGATCAGGTGAGCATCATTGTCCCCAACGCCCACTTCACTGAAAAGGAAGTCGTCAACTGGAGTCACGGCAACCCAGTCGCCCGGATTCATCTGCCCGTGGGGGTCGCCTACGGTTCTAATTTGGCCACCGTCCAAATTGCCCTCCTGGAAGCGGTGAAGGATCATCCCGATGTACTGGCCTATCCTCAACCCCAAATTAATTTTCAGGGATTTGGAGAAAGTTCTCTGGACTTCGATATCTTGGTGTGGCTCAGCGATCCGCGTCTGCAATACCGGATCAAAAGCGATCTGTACTACCGTATTGAAGCCAGCATGCAGCAATACGATATTGAAATTCCTTTTCCACAGCGGGATTTGCATGTGCGATCGCAACAGCTCGATCAGCTGCTCGGCCTCATGATCCAAAAGCAGCAGCCCGATCAACCCCATCTCTACTATCCAGGCCAATCTCAAGCAGCAGATGCTCAACTAGCAGAGCCCCAAACCTTCAGGAGAGGATCACAGAATCTAAAGCCGCTCCAAAGTATTCCGACCCTCCACCTCGACCTCAAGACTTTAGCGGCACAGATGCGATCAGGTATCACCATTGCCGATCGACGCTATCGACTCAACCTCTATCCCCAATGTTTCATCGGCTCAGAAGCCGTTGACTGGCTCATGGAAACCCAAAAAGCAACCAAAGAAGAAGCCATTCGCCTCGGCCAAGCATTGATACTCAAAGGCATCATTCGCCATGTGTTAAATGAACATGCCTTCGCTGATGCCTATCTGTTCTATCAATTCACGAGCGATGACACCGTAGAAACGGAGATGGAATAGCCGTTCAAACCAATTCCTGAGATAGAGCATCCTTCAACATCTCAGGACAAGCCCCTCTTCTGAGATGCCCCCAAAGACGATGCAGGAGCCTGATTCACACTGTGCCCTCAGGCCCCTGTTCTCATTCATCTATGTTTTCGTTCCATCTCCACCTGTATCAATCTTCTGTGGCACAACCCTGGGCTGAGTGCCGATCTTTTTTTCAACGCCAACTTGTGCCACCTTTGGAGGCTCTATGACTTCTGCAGGCTCTGCTTCTACAGGCTCTGGTTCTGGAAGATCTGGCTCTGCAGGCCCCCAAGTGTGACGGATGCCCTCATAAATTTTGACGTACTCTGCAGCAGGATTACGCCAGGAGTAGTCATATTCCATCCCCTGCATCGCTAGCTTCGTAAACTCTTTAGGGTAGTCATACCAGAGACCCACACCCCTTGCGATCGCAGATTCAAGGGCCGGGAAATCACTTTGATAGAACACATAGCCATTGCGTTCCTCGGGTTCTGTATTGGTGTCATAGTCCCGATCAAAGACTGTGTTCACAAGCCCCCCCACACCCCGCACAATGGGCACAGAGCCGTATTTCAACCCAATAATTTGGGTCAATCCACAGGGCTCGTAGTTACTGGGCACCAGCACCATATCAGCCGCAGCATAGATCAAGTGGGCCAGCTCTTCATTAAAGCTAATTTCTAAATGACAGTCCGCATTACCGCTGAGAAAATGCTTCTCATGCCAGAACTGGGCATTAATAGCATCCTCTGTTGCAGACCCTAGCAAGACAAACTGCGCTCTGTGCTGGAGCGAGTAATACATGGCATGGTGAACCAGATGCACCCCTTTTTGCTGATCAAGCCGGCCAATAAAGGCAATGATGGGCTTATCTTCTTCATCTTGAAGCCCCAACTGCTTACGGAGCGCCTGCTTGTTTCGGGCCTTACTCTTGAAGTCATCATGGGAATAGGGGAACGGAATGTAGCGATCGTTTTCAGGATCCCAAAAGCCGTAATCAATGCCATTGAGAACACCAGAGAACTTGCCCTGATGCAGATGGAGGGTATGTCCCAAACCGCAGCCAATTTCTGTATGTCTGGCTTCCCAGGCATGGTGGGGGGAAACCGTGGTCACATAGTTAGAGTAGACAATTCCCCCCTTCATAAAGTTCAGAGCAAAGGGGTTGAAGGGATCTTGAAGGCGGTCTGGGTGGAAGTAGTAATCAGGGCGATTGAGACCGATAGCTTCTAGGACGTTATAGCCCGTTTGTCCCTGGTGCTTGAAGTTGTGAATGGTGAAGCAAACGCGCTGAAATTCAAGCCCATGATACTGGTACATTTCGTAGAGCATGACCGGCAAAAGGCCCGTTTGCCAATCATGGCAGTGAATCACGTCAGGACATTTGTTGCTCTGCTGTAAAAATTCCAGCGCCGCCTTGCTAAAAAAGGCAAACCGCATCGGATCATCAGGTGCACCATAGTAAGTCCCCCGGTGGAAGAAGTTATCTCTAGAGTGCGGCTCGATAAAGAAGCACAGCGACCCATGCACCCAGCCACAGTGGACCGTGCAATAAATCACGTCACCATACCAAGGCACCTTGAGATCCGCGTAGGCTTCATGCAGTCCCCAAATGTGGTCGTAGCGCATGCAGTCATACTTGGGCAAAATCAGTTCGACGCAGTGGCCCTGAATTTCAAGTTCTCGACTCAGCCCATATACAACGTCGCCCAAACCACCAGCCTTAATGACGGGGGCACATTCAGATGCGATTTGAACGATGTACATTTAAATTCCTCTAGCAATCTATACATGAAGCCCTGATGTGACAGACTCCCTTTCGAAAAGTATAGATTCCCAGCGCCCTCTTTTCAGCCCTGTTTCTAGCTCCAACAGACTGAGCGTTTTTCTCCATCCCTCTCGATGCTCCTGAAACACCCTACCCGTAGGAAAAAAGAGCGATGAGACCCATGAAACCCCCTAGCAATCCTTTCGCCCCTCTGGTCATGTGGGACTCAGTTGCTAAACTCTACATAGCTCCCTCCCGAAGGAACAAACAGCCTAATGAAAAAACGCAAATAAATTGTCTTTGATGGGGATTGGAGGGGCAGCATGACAAAAGCCAAGGTCATTGCCGTGAGTCGGCATCAGACTCATACATTCCATAAGACCAATCAGGCTCAGATCCAACTGCTGGCAGGGCTTGGCGTTGAAGGCGATGCCCATATGGGACAAACGGTTCAGCACCGGTCACGGGTCGCGGCAGACCCGAGTCAACCCAATCTCCGGCAAGTGCATCTGATCCAGACGGAACTCTTCGACGAGCTACGAGCCGTTGGCTTCGATATTGGCCCAGGCCAAATGGGGGAAAATATAACGACCCAGGGCATCCCGCTGTTGGACTTACCGCAAGGGACACGACTCCATTTGGGAGAGACAGCCATCATAGAGGTGACAGGTTTACGCAATCCCTGTACACAGCTGGATCAGTTTCAGCCGGGATTAATGGCTGCAGTTCTTGACCACGATGCTCAGGGCAAGCTGATTCGCAAAGCTGGCATTATGGCAATCGTTTTGGTTGATGGTGCGGTGAGTCCCCATGATCCGATTCGCATGGAGCTGCCCTCCCAGCCTTATATCGCTCTGGAGAGAGTTTAAACGGATAGCTGACGTAAGATATATCGAGGCCCCCAGGTAAAGGATTAGAGATGAGACAGCGCAACCGGCATAAGCGCAAAAAAAGATGGAAACTCTTGCGTAGATTCGTCCTTGCTTTGGGCTTGCTGTTGTTCTTTGCGATCGCAATCCCTGAATACGGATACAACATCGAACCCTACTGGCTGCAGGTCAAACAGGTGCCCCTCACCCTGCCCCATTTAGACCCGGAATTTGATGGCTACCGCATTGTCCAGCTCAGCGATCTACACATTGTTGATGAGATGCCAGAGCCGTTTCTAGAACGAATTATCCGAGAGACAAACCAGCAGAAACCGGATTTAGTCGCGATTACCGGGGATATTGTCACCAAAAATCCGTATGAACATGCATCGAGGATCGAGGCAGCGCTCAGTCAACTCGAAGGCCCCACCGTGGCCGTGCTGGGCAATCATGACCATTGGTCCGATCCGGTGAAGGTCCGCCAGATTCTCAATAACAGCCAAGTGCTCGATATCGGCAATGACGTATACAACGTATATCGAGAATCAGCCCAGCTCCATATCGCCGGCGTCGATGATGTTTGGGCAGAAGCGGCTGATCTCGATCTTGTACTCTCGAAACTGCCCCAGGAAGGGGCGGCAATTTTGTTAGCCCATGAGCCAGATTTTGCGGATACAGTGGTCAAAACCCATCGGTTTGATCTAGAGATGTCGGGCCATTCCCACGGTGGCCAAGTGACCATTCCGTTCCTATTTGCGCCGGTATTGCCCCCCTATGCCAAGCGATACCCAAGCGGGCAATATCAGATTGACGATTTAATTCAGTACACCAATCGCGGCATTGGCATGGTCTATCCCCGCGCTCGGTTTGGGAGTCGGCCTGAGATTACCGTGTTCCAGCTCAATTCGAAAAAACGTGACGTCGGTTAAGGCAACTTAAACCTCACCATCATCCACCATCTTGAGGGGATTAGCGCGATCTTCGATGGGCCAGTCGGGATTTTCACCGCCAATGATCAAGTCTTGAATCTGTACAAAGTCTTGGCTGAATCGCTTCAGGGTGTTGATCAAGACATCCAGTGCGATCGCATCGCTGGTGCCCAAGTCCATCCAAATCCGACACCAATAGCCTTCGTACTCAAACTCCCCCATGTTATGCATCAAAGCCATCAAAGGTGTGTCAGAGGTCGTCTCGTTATAGGGCATATAGCTGAGATCAACCCCTGCATCTTGAACCTGTAAATTCTCAGCATCAAACCCCCCCAGTTTCCCAAGAAAGAACCAGGAATTAAACACCTCTTCTAGATACTGTTTCTCTTGTTCTGACGGAGCCGTCTCAAACCCAACCCAAATCCAGAGATCAAAGGCGTTAAATTCCCGGAAAGATACGTTCATAGAAAAACTACAGTTTGCTTCGTTCCTTAGTAATTTGCTTCACTAGACCTGCGGGTAACTGATCTTTTTGGGCCAAAGCGCCATCAAAAAATTCGCGACTGGCTGCTAGCTTACCCTGCTTTCGCAGGATTTGCGCCTTAAGATAAAACAGTTCTGGATTCGTAGGAGCCTGTTTGAGCGCCTGATCGACAGCTGCTAATGCGTCCTCCTGTGAACCATGATCGCGGTGGGCCAGCGCCACGCCACGCAAAGACAGATACCGGGGCGAAGCGTAATTCTGTAATTTGTTAATCGCCTTTTGGGGACTGACCAGCGCCACTTCATTGGCCAGCAGCAACTCAATATAGCCGGTGATCAGATTTAGTTCTGGATCCTCAGGATTAATATCGGTGGCCTTTTCCAAATGACTAAACACTTTCTGGACATTATCGAGCGCTGTTGGCAATCCGCCTGGCAAACCTTCCCCCGCATCAGAGACCACATAGGCCGCCTCTAGAAAGTAACCCACCGCCTGATAGAGATTGCCTCGCAAGGGATCAGAGCCACTGGTGGATAGTTCTGTTGCCACCTGGCGGGTGCGGGTACCGTAGGTCTTGAAGGTCTTCCAGTCTTCGTCTAGATAGGAGAAGGTGGCGAGCATGGCATAAGTCAGGGGATCGGGCTTTGTGGTCGTGTTGCGAGCCTGTTGGAGCAGCTTTTTTGCCTGCGGATAGTCCCCTGTTTTGAAGAGCATCTCAAAGGCTTCTGCCGTACCTGTATCTAAGGTTCGGGCCGCTTGTCCTGAACGAAAGGGATCGGCGGCGAGGGCTGACTCCACCAAACCAATGGCGGGTGAAGCCATCAAAATTGCAGCACTGAGCAGACAGTGCGAAAGCCATCGCGCGGGTCGCCGAGTATTCATATCTAT
>CALFCG010000021.1 GCA_937951315.1 uncultured cyanobacterium | reverse complement strand
CCTGCTGCTTCGGGCTTGGGTTCAAAGGTCGCGGTGATGCGAACGTAGCCCTTGATAACGCCCAGCGGGTGAGTCACATAGGCTTTGTTCTCAAAGGAGGTGGAAGCCACATCAATAATTTGGTAAACCTTACCCACCCTTAATCCCAAAGGTAAAGAGGATAAGGACCGAATTTCGCGGGCATTCGAATAACGCAGCAACCATGTGCCACCAATCTGCTTTAAAGCAGCATCATCCGAAAGGGGATGGGGATAGGGGGTCAGATTTTCTAGGGATTGAGCCAGAGAATCTAGCGCTTGATGCTCTGCCGCCGCTATCTCAAGATCGGTAATCGGAGCATCCGGTCGAGTGCCCTGCTGGAGTTTCTGCAAGGTTGTCCTTAGTTCTTGCTTCAGTTCCGTTCGCTGCTCCAAGAGTCTACTCCCCAAACTAGATAGTGAGTACGCTGCGGCAATACGATGGCGAGACACGCATCGCCAAGCTGTCCACGGCTTCACTCTAATGCATCGAGCCAAGGCTTGGGGACCACCACCTGGCATCAAGCTTTTCAACATCGATAGACAGAGATTCTACAACGGTCCAAGCAAGATGATATTGCTCGCTTGTCAAACGGGAAAAAGTAGAGCCCTTCGACGGTCTGTCGTTTGACGAACAATGGTATTGTCTGTTTCCCTTAATGCAGAACACATCATGCTTACCCAAATTAAATGGGGAGTGATCTGGTCCAAAGATCATCCCCTTGATTCGCGGCTCTATGCATCTTACGCTCAACATCCCTACGTTTCTTCAGGACTCGCTTTTAGTGCAAACCACAACTCAGATCAAACCCGTTCAGAAGAAGCTACCTTGGCTTTCGATTGGCGTTGAAGCCCATGGGCGTGTGGCCATTGGCATTTCGGCCCATGGCTTAGTGGCACTGGGCGTATCAACCCATGGCGTCATCTCCATTGGTGTGATCTCAATGGGGGTTGTTTCAATTGGTCTCGTGTCGATGGGAGTCCTCAGCTCTGGACTCGTGACCATGGGACTGCTGAGTATGGGGCAGCAAAGCATGAGTCTGATCGAGCCCCACGTCCATTCAACTGAAGCCCCACCTCAGGGTGAATCTCACGAACAAATGTCTCATTAAGACTGTCGCCTGAGACATCAGATGCTTAACCGGCAACTTGATACCGCTGATGAACCGCTTGGTACAGCTTCCCCGATTGAGATCGCGTCAACTTCCCTTCAGGCAAGTCTAGACTTTGCGCCACAGCCTTCAACTCCTGCGGCGTGATATTGAGATCACAGCAGACTTTCTTCCAATCCACGGCAGCGGGTGAGGGAGCCAAATGCATCCTCGGCGCTTGACCTTCTTTAGGCTCCGAGGCTCTGACAGGAAGCTGGGCGTCACCCCTGAGAACGGCTTCTGCCCGCTGAAATAACTGCTGGATATCCAGATTGCGAAGGGTGTCGGGTTTAACGGTGCGCCCCTGGTGGATCACGTTGCAAAATACCGGCTTGTGCTTGCTTTCGCCTTCGCCCACATCGGGCTTGATGATCACTGGGTGCGTCAGGGCTTCTGGCGTGAGGGTTGCGATCGCAGCTAATAACTCTCGCGAAAAATGGGTTTCAAATCCGGTCACCAGAACGTATTCACGATCCCCTTCCACAAACATATGCAGCTTTGGATACTCCTTATCGACGTATAAAACGCGCCGAATATACCCCTTTAAAACTTTGGCCTTGATGGGCACAGGCTCATCATTCTCAAATCGATGCCAGAGAATATTTTTATCCCGCTCAATAATGATATAGTCCCGACCATTACTGAAGCCTAGCGTTGATTGCTGACGGATTTCAGAACGCAGCGCGGCAACCTGCTTCTGGAGATCAGAAAGCTCATGACTGAGGGATTGAAGTTGCGATCGCTGTTCAGCCATTGAAGGATCGAGCTTGAGAGCATTGTCAGAGAAAGAATGATCACCTAGATTGCGCATAACTGGAACTCCGAGAGTGATTCAGCAGTGGGCAACCAGAAACCTTGAAGCCTCGCAAAACGCTCGTATCCAAGGAGGGGCGAACCTTAGCCGTGCCCATAATAGTTCTGGTCTTTTAGAGAGTAGTTTATTTGTACTATTCTAGCATTTCACCAGTCCTGTGCCTCCGGTTCAGCAAGGGACCATCGCTGGAGACAACACAATGAAACCGGGGCAAACCAGTTGTACGACAATAGAACTAAGAGCACCCCAAGCCATGGCTTTGAACGACCCTTCAAGAGGGGGCTGAATCTAAAAGCTATTGTTTCATTTTATGACTTTATGAGAGGTAGTCGAGACTTGGAGACCCTGAATTTCCTATTGTAATTAGAGCAAGTATATTTCTCTTGAGCCCCAAACCGAGGTTCAAGAAATGTTTAGAACTTCCCTTGGAAGCAATGAGGAAAAGTTATCTGGAATAGTCCAGTCTTCACGCATTTCCTCATTTAGATTGAGGATCGCAGTGCATCCTTCTTCTTGAAAGAGACTCCGGTTCAAGGAACAGCTTACCCAGGGATTTCGAGCCCGTTTCCAGGTCCGCTAAGGGTATTAAGAATGAAGTTTCGCCAATCAACTTTGGTTTTGAGCTTAGTTTTAGCTCCTTTTTTTATTGCTAGCTACGTTTCACCAGCTCGTAGCGTCGTCACCACGGATAGTTCCAATCGGCAGACGGCTACGATTCAGAGATATACAACGAACTTGCAATCATCCCGTAATCGGCTACCCGAGCTCCAAACCTATATCGATAAGCAAGAGTGGGGAGAGGTCAGATCCTTTATTAGAGGGCCCCTAGGAGAGCTAGAAGTTCGCTTAAACCGCCTAAAAACATCTTTGCCCTCTTCTCAACAATCCCCGTTAGATAAAAAAATTAGCAGTCTATCTCAACATCTAAATCGGATAGATTCCTCAGCTGGCCAGGGAAAAAGTGAACTCGTAATTGAACAATATCAAGCGTTTGTGGCCGACTTTGATGAGATATTTAAGCAACTAAATATCCCGATTGTTGCAACACCCAAGCCTGAAACTCCATCCATACCAACGTCCAACGCACCTATCCAGAAAGCTGCCCAGAAAACAGAAAAAATAAGGCAGAAGTCTTCTGCAAAACCATTAGCACAGACAAGAGGTACTAATGCCAGTTCCGATCAAATATTAGTCCCAAAACAGGAAAATCTGACCTTAAAGACAACCCCACCTATTAATAAACCACCCACGCGGGTATCCACAGATAACTCATCCACGAATGTGAGAGAAACCATGAATACAGATATATCGCCAGCCTATGGATTTATGGCTTTCTTCGCGTTGCTCATCATCACCATCATTCTGCAAGTTCGTTATCAATTCACTAGCCAGTGTCTCAATACACAGATTGAGCTGCTAAAGCAGGGTAAACCTCTGCCCAAAGAGGCGAGCCATCAACTCAAAGTTGAGCAGCCTTATAAAGAAGGAAGTTTTCAACCGCCAACCGCCGAGGATCTCCCCCCACTATGGTGTAAGCTCACCGACCGTCAGAGCACTCAAACCTCACTCAAGGAGAGTCTGCAGACCCCTGAGGTCATGAAAGTACTGAGTACGATTGCAACCGTTTTTGCGGCAACCATTGCCACCATTAAACGTCTCGTAGATCTAAATCCCGAACCCTCAAAAGAAAGTGCTCAGGCGAATAGCGCAAGCGACAGCAGTAGCAAGACAAGTGCTTCCGAAGCCACTTTCCAGCCATTGAATGCGGATCACTTCAAGCAGATGTGGCACAAGTTGATTGACTAGAAAAAGAGGTCTTGGAAGAGCGAATGTGGCTTTAGAACGTAATTTGCCTTCCTGCCTTTTCGGGGTGTTACCCTGGTTTCCTGGTGTGATCAGGGTGAGCCATCCTTGGGTGACCTTGGTAAACCGATCTTCGCAAGTGCGGTTAGTACGAGCGATCGGCCATTCATACTTCGTTACAATTGTGAGCAAGGAGATCAAGTTGCCGTTAAGTCTTTAGGCTGCAGCTATGGCTCCTACCACGAACAGGAGTTTCGATAATGAACGGTAATTTTCGGTTGGGTAGCCTGTTTGGCATTCCTTTTTACATCAATGCATCATGGTTCCTTGTACTGCTACTGGTGACCTGGAGCTATGGCAATGGCTTGGCCTCGCAATTTCCAGACTTGACTGGCGTTGTACCGTGGGCCTTAGGTCTTGGTTCTGCAGTTTTGTTGTTTGCTTCAGTGCTGGCCCATGAATTGGGACATAGCCTGGTTGCCATGCGTCAAGGGATTGAAGTTAAGTCGATTACGCTGTTTTTGTTTGGTGGGCTCGCCAGCTTAGAAGAAGAGTCGAAAACGCCCTTTGAAGCTTTTGCAGTTGCGATCGCAGGTCCAGCCGTCAGCATCGGTCTTTGGAGCCTACTCCATTTCGCGGGTCTTGCACTCCCTATCTCTGGACCCACCGCCGCTATCGTTGGCCTATTGGCGACCATTAATCTCTACCTTGCTCTGTTCAATATGATTCCGGGTCTACCGCTCGATGGCGGTAACGTGCTGAAAGCTGCCGTTTGGAAGTTCACAAACAATCGCTATCGCGGTATTAGAGTGGCTGCCCGAGCCGGACAAGCTGTTGCCTACGTGGCCATGATTTCTGGTGTGATCACCATCAGTCTCTGGACTTTGTTGATTGGGTGGTTCCTACTTCAAAATGCAAGTCGGGCATTGCAGTCCTCCAGAATCCAAGAGGCGCTGAGTCAGTACACTGTTGCTGACGTAATTGCTGAGGGACATCTTGTCATTGGTCGTCAGGACTCTCTGCGCCAGTTAGCCAACCAAGCCATTCCCTTCCAAGGCAAAGTGAAAGCGTTTTTGGTCACCGATGAACAGGGACAGATGGTCGGTCTGGTTGAGTTGGAACTCTTGAAAACCGTGCCCACGGCTCAATGGCCCCAAGTGTCAGTGCAGGAGATTTTGCAGCCCACCGTTGAGCTACCTCAAGTTGTACAAGCGAGCCAGTCCTTGCTGGATGTTGTGACATTATTTGATCAAGAAAAAATGCAAGCCTTAGCAGTCATTAAAGAAGGGGGGGCATTAGTGGGGCTACTTGAGAAAGCAGCCGTACGTCGCCACCTAGAACGGGGTATTGCGCCAGCATAGGTCTCTAAAGACTGCCATTTAAATCATTCAGGCGATCACGGGTTTTACCTCGCGGTCGCCTGAATGGTTTCTAAGGGAACCGTTTGAAAATATTGCCGTTGAAATTGCTCTTCTTGCACAGCCTGTAGAAAGGTTTGTCTCTGTTTCTCGAAATCTACCGTTGGTTCTACCTTCGTCCAGCTCACCTGAACATCGTTCTCTGTAACGTGGAAGGTAAACCCTAGCTGACTCAAAGTTTGCATGCCTAATGCTACGGTTTGGGAGCTGAGAGACAGCTTTTCCTGGAGCTGTTTGAAAGTTGCCCGTTTCTCTGTTCGAGCCAGATACTTTGCAAGACCCACCCAATGCTGCCAGCATTCAACAGCAGCAGCCGTTACCGATGTCTGGGTGGGTACCACACCTGCATTCTCCAATACCCTCATCGGTAGACCATAGGACATTGCAGCCTGTTTCCCTTCTTCATGGGCCTGCTGTAGATCTATCCCTAACTGATCCCACGACAGCGGACATTGCTCCACAACAGTGACAGTATCCGGAGACCAATCTAAAGGACATGCCCGTCGCCAGTCTAAGACCTGAAAAGTCTCATCACTGGCAGTTGTCGGCTGAGCAGCAGGCCTGACAGCAATCAGGCGCACCTCATACGGTGATTTTCCCTTCTGACCACGATAGGAATTGAAGTCCAGCTCCACAATCACATCGCAATTCCCCAGCGGTACTTCATCGCGATAATGCCCCCACCACAGTCCCGGAAAGCCCTGCTCAACCGTGTCATCCCAGAGTTCAAATTCTGTCTTGATGTATTGAACCTTGTTCCCCTTTCGATCTTTGATATTGCGATTCCAGACATTTTCAAACCAACAGTCCTGAATGAGAAGCTTCGGCACCGGATTTCCCATCCCACAGGGTTCTACAAGCTTCAGTTCCTTAAACAGCGCCTGCCCGCCCTCCTGGGCGAGATCAGCAACCGTGAGACTTAAATCAACCTTGATTGTTGGCAGCGGTAAAGTCTGAAACCGCTGTCGAAACTGCTGATTAATCGCTTCAGTCAACAGCGGGATATTCTCCACCTGCAGACTCATTCCTGCCGCAAAAGGATGCCCTCCAAAACTCTGTAAGAGATGGACCTGCTCTTTCACTAACTCATAGAGATCAATACCGCTCACAGAACGCGCTGACCCCCTGGCGATTTCGTCCCCAAGTAGACCATCCGTACTGAGCAAAATCGTAGGCCGACCATAGGTTTGGGCAACCTGTCCCGCGACTAGACCCAGGACACCTAATGGCCATTGCGGGTCACAGAGAACAATCACTTGAATCGTAGATAAGTCTAATTCTTCTAACTTCGCTGTTACCTGCTGTAGCACCGCTCTCTGCAGCGCCTTGCGGCGCGTATTGGCCAGTTCGGTCTCTGCAGCCAAATCTTGGCAGCGGGTGATATCTTGGCTGGTGAGCAACTCCACACAGAAGCTCGCATCACCGTGAATACGACTCACAGCATTGATGCGGGGGCCAATGCCAAAGGAAATATCTGTCGGGCGATCGCCTGCCCGTTTACAGAGTTCTAAGAGCTGAGCGACCCCTGGCCGTGTGCGCCGCGTGAGTTGCTTCTGCAGTTGTGCAATTCCGCGCTGAGCCAGATAACGACTGTCCCCTGAAAGCTCGACTAAATCAGCAATCAAGCCAATCGCCACTAAATCTAATAGATGTTCAAGGGGTTTCTCTGGAACATTGGGAAGCGCTAAATACATTGCTTCCACAAGTTTGTAGGCAACGGCCACACCCGATAGATAAGCCAGGGGATGTTCCCTCGGGAATGACCGAGAATTGAGAATTGCAGCAACCGGAGGACGCTGATCGGGTAGGGTGTGATGATCGGTGACAATCACATCTATACCCATTAACTGCGCGTATTGAATTTCTTCGAGGTCTGTACTTCCCGTGTCACAGGTGACGATGAGATCACAGCCCTGTTCGGCTAACTGATCGATCCCGCGTCTTGACAACCCATGGGATTCAATTAAGCGATTGGGAATCGTATAGGTTAACGTCTCCTGCTGGCAGAAAAATTGGCCGAGACCATCCCAAAGAACAGCAGTAGCTGTGACACCATCAGCATCAAAGTCCCCCCAAATAGCAACCTTTTGCTGTTGCTCTCGAGCCTGCATCAGACGCCTCACAGCTTGTTGAACTTCGAGGCCGAACGCATCAGGAGAAGTGGGTTGGTATTGATTCGGGTCGAGAAAACCAGCCACTTGCTGCGGCTCTTGAATATTGCGTTGCCAAAGCAATTGAGCAGCAAACTCTCCTGAGAGAGACGGGTTTCCTTGCCGAACGGCTGTAATCAACCAATCCGGTGGCCGTGATGCAGTTGAAATTTGCCACTCTTGATCAGGTATACCGGGTGCTTGCGTGATATCCATCAGGCAAAATTCAAGGCATCATTCGTTAACACCTCAAGTCTGCCATGTTGTAAGGGCCGCAGTCCTACTCATCAGATCGAGAGTCATAGAACATCCCCGCCATCGAACCACAAACGACGGGGATATTTGCTCATTAGGGTTTGGCGCTGACAGCCTGCACCGCTTTCTGAGCATCAACAAGACCCGCACCATAGAAACGCTTTTTCTCAAGGGCTGGCAGTCTTTCAAGATTCTGGTAACTCGACGTCTGCGCCAAAATATCCATCATTTGTTGGCGAGAGAGTTGTCGCTTGCGGTCTTCTCCCTTCATCAGAGCAACCACACC
>CALFCG010000020.1 GCA_937951315.1 uncultured cyanobacterium | reverse complement strand
AAAATCTCGACGGCTTTTGGACCCTGGACGGCAATCAGTACCCGTTCTGCGGATACATCTTCGAAACCTAATTCTTTCTCGGAGCAATGCTCTAAAAGCCAAGCTTTGTCTTTGTCGGTGGTTGAAGCGTTAACGATCAGTGTTCCCTGTTCTAGGCCGGCTGCATTTTGACCTTCATAGTAGAAAATCAAGTCGTCAATAATGCCACCATCAGGATTCAGGAAGACAGAATACTTTGCTTGACCGGGCTGCAGCAGTCCTAGATCAGAAGGAACAAGGGCTTGCAGCTGTTCCCGCAGTGCGTTCCCCTGGAGCAGAAACTTGCCCATATGAGAAATATCGAACATTCCGGCCTGCTGGCGGACACTTTGATGCTCTGCGGTAATGCCTTGGTACTGTACTGGCATATCCCAACCGCCAAATCCCATCATCCGAGCTTTGAGATCTTGGTGTTGCTGAAACAGAGGGGTTTGCTTGAGTTCAACCTGCGCCACGAATTTGCCTCTAGCCAATATGAGGCCTTTAATTTAACATCATTCCGTGTCCTGAAAAGGGTACCGCTTGTTCTGATCTTTAGGCCATCGTCTAAACTAGAAACGCTTTGTGCAACCGCCAGTGTAATCGTCGCTGATTTGTTATGAAGGGCAACTGGGCAGCCGAGCGAGCCGTACTGTAGTAGCCAATCATCATGCGGATTCTTTTTCTTCATCCCAATTTCCCGGCTCAGTTTCGCCATTTGGCCACTGTGCTCGCTAAAAATCCTCAGCATCAAGTTGTCTTCGGAACAGCCCGTGCGGAGGGCAGTATGGAGGGTGTGACGAAGGTCCTCTACAAGCCGTCTCGTGAGGTTCGGCCTGAAACCCATCACTATGTTCGTAGTCTAGAGAGCGCTGTTCTTCAGGGGCAGGCTGTTTTTCGGGTGGCTCAGCAGCTTCGAGAGCGTGGCTTTGTGCCGGATGTGGTTTATGCTCATTCCGGCTGGGGCCCTGGGTTGTTCGTGAAGGATATCTTCCCGAAGGCCAAATTCTGTAGCTTTTTTGAGTGGTTTTATCACGCCCACGGGTCTGATGCGGATTTTGACCCTGCCGATCCGCTCCAGGCGGATGATGAGGCGCGCATCCGGATTAAAAATGCCCCTATCCTGATTGATTTGGCCAGTTGTGATCAAGGGCTCTGTCCGACTGGTTGGCAACGCCAACAATTCCCGGAGGAGTTTCATTCCAAGTTGAAGGTATTACATGACGGCGTGGATACTCAGTTTTTCAAGCCCCAGCCCGGTGCAAAGCTGGTGTTGCCAGAGTGCAATCTGGATTTATCGAACGTTAAGGAGTTGATCACCTATGTGGGGCGAGGGATGGAACCCTATCGTGGTTTTCCGCAGTTTATGCAGGCTGTGGCCCTGCTGCAGAAACGGCGGCCTCAGGCCCATGTGGTTGTGGTGGGGGAAGATCGCGTGGCCTATGGTAAGCAGTTGCCTGACGGCCAAACCTTTAAGCAACTGATGCTCAAGAAGCTCCCGCTCGATTTATCCCGTCTCCATTTCACCGGGCGGTTGCCCTATAACCTTTATTTGAAGGTGCTGCAGGCTTCCTCTGCGCATGTTTACTTGACCCGCCCCTTTGTGTTGTCTTGGTCGATGCTAGAGGCGATGTCCGTCGGCTGTGTGTTGGTGGCATCCGATACTGCGCCGGTTAAAGAGGTGATTACAGAGGGGGAAAATGGGGTGTTGGTCCCCTTCTTTTCGCCAGCCGAGATTTGCGATCGCATCTTAGAAGTGCTCGATCATCCTGACGGCATGGCGCGCATTCGACTGAACGCTCGTCAAACGGTCAAAGAGCGTTATGACTTGGCAACGTTACTGCCTCAGCACCTGGACTGGGTGCAATCGGGGCTCTAAGCAGTTCCCTCCAGCCTTGACGTCCCACCCCCTTCTCCGTCTGATCTTGGGGGCTAGGCGCCTATACTGGTAAGGTACATTGCTTCTTCAGCCCTTCATGCCGCGTCTTCCCCTTGCGTTAACGGTGATCTCGCTTGTGGGCCTCTGGGGTGTTCCTAGTCCTGCCCAAGATATCCGGAAGGTTACCTTGACCAACTGTCTGCAGGGAATGGAAACCGTCACTGCGGGGCATGTCCAACTCCAAGCGCTTCCTGAGTTTTATAAAGCCCACGCTCAACAGGACAATGCTTCGCAGTCCGAACGCGGTCGTTTTGCTGTGGTTGTGTTGACTGAAGTTGAGATGGCGCAGCAGCGGCGCGCCAATCTATTTGAATTTGACCCGACCCAGTCCCGTCTGTATCTGATGGCTGTGCCGATGACAGAGGTCTGGACCGGTTTAGGGTGTGTCCGTGAAACTGCCTTTGCCCAGATCTTGCTTGAAAAAGAAACCTCTAATCCCTCCCGTGCCGATGTCTTGACAGCGAGGGTTCAGGCCTTCGATCGGGAGCTGTTTGCGGCCGACCTGATTACCCAGGGCGCTTTTACCCAGGCTATTCGCCGGATTCAATCCCAGCGTCTGTACCACGCAGAAGGCCCTTTCCTGACGCCCAATCGTCAGGCGCAGGCGGCCTTAGATCAGATGTTTCCGCAGGCTGCTGTCCTCTCTCCTCAAGAGCGAGGATTCAGGGATGATTTTTACAGCTTGGCTCTCAACTTTGCCCGTCTACCGCATCAGTCCCAGCGCGTTGCTTTTCTCCATAACTGGTACGACTAACGGTGCGCTGGCTAAAAAAATAGCCTCCAGCATATCTGCTGAAGACTAAGTTTACTGTTGCTGTCAATGTGTGGTGTCTACTTCCCTAACGGGCCAAGGCAACACCTGACTTCTTCCAGAAGTGGGAGAGAAGGAGACCGGCGGCTGTTAGCTTGAGCAGCTCTAAGCCCCAATAAACGTGATGGAGCTGATCCATCTGCGTGGGAATTGTGGCGGTTTCAAAGAGATTGAGCTGTATGCCCAAGGCACTCATATTGGGCGTAAGACCATAGGTATACACCAGTGGAATGGCCATGAGTAAGGCTGCCGTGGCGAGCAAAACCGATTGCTGTTTTAAGGGATGCGGACTGTTGATCGCCGACCAAATTAAGCAGCCTGTCAACACCACAGAACCCGCGAGGAGTTCAATCCGGTTGAAGACGGAGAAAATCATATCTCCGGCCATGGCAAAGCCCGAGGAATCCATCATGCCAGCACCGTAGAGGCTCGGCATGACGACAAAATCTAGCAGCAAGCTGGCACCCAGCCAAGCGACGAGAACAACGATAATACTCTTGCGCCAGAGTGACGCATGGGTGGCAACAGCCATTGAGAATTGATCTTTTTGATGGTTTGAAGTGGGAAATGTACGACTCATTGGCTTTAACCTCCACCAAAGTTATGTTCACCCTAACGGTCTCAATCGGTGAAGGTAAGGCTACGCAACAATTCGCAAGTGAACCCGCAACAAAACGCAATCTGAACTACGGCTGTATATAGGT
>CALFCG010000019.1 GCA_937951315.1 uncultured cyanobacterium | reverse complement strand
AGCCGAAATGATAACCCGATCGAACAAAATGATTGTTGAAGGTCCTAAGGTTAAGAATCTGATGCGTAAGATGCGGTATCGCTATACCAATCCTACGGAGCGGATTCAGATTGTAAGAATTGCCAGGCCCACGGACGATTTCTTGGAGCGCACTGTTTTGCCTGGTGCTCAAGTCCTCTTTGAAGCGGGTGCCGATGCTGAGCTAGAGGTGCATACCTATGTTGTCGCAACCGCAATTTTAGAAGAACGAATTCGTTGCGATCGCTTGGCCATCTCTTAGTTCCCCTTCACTCTGGAATATTGATGAGGCCTTATGGTCACTGTTTTTGGGGAGAGTGGCTAGGCCCGAAAAATCTCAAATTCGTCTTCTGGACGGCCCACACCTGATGACCGACTTCCCTCAAAGGAGTCCAGAGAGCCTTTTGCAAAGTTAGCCACAGTTCCCAGGATCGGTAAGCGAGAGCTAGTCAATGATTTGATGGCTTTGAGTACCAGTGAATGTTCTGTTCGACCGATGCCGACGACCAGCACGAGGCCATCAGCTTGCCAACTGAGATATTGAGCATCGGTATAGTCCAATAAATGGGCCGTATCATAGACCACCAGATCGAACATATTTTGCAACTGCCCCATCAAATACTGCATCTGCGTGGATGCTAGCAGTTGGCTTGCGCCTTCTAAGGCCTGGCCTGAGGCAAGAATAAACAAATTAGAGTGATAGGGCGATCGTTGGATGTACTGGGTTGGATCAAGCTTTTGGTGCAGGATTTCACTGAGCCCTTCAAAATTGGGAACTCCTAAATAGCTATGGAGTTGGGGCATTGCCATATTGGCATCGACTAGCAAAACCCGCTGCCCCATACTGGCGGCCACCTGAGATAAATGCATAGCAGCTGTCGTTTTGCCATCTCGAGAGGTGACTGAGCTGACCACAAGCGACTGGATTGGCATCTCAGAATTCAAGAACTTCAGTTTTGCGTAGAGGTCTTCGGCAGCCCGTTTGAGCGCTTGTTGAGATTGGACAGATGGGTGCTGACGATCACCGAAATCTTCGGTCTCGAAAACGGAAGCCTTCTCGCTGAAGGGGAGAACACCTAATAGCGGTAGCCGGGTTTCATCCCTTAAATCCTCGGTGCTGTGGAAGACGTTCTGCCGTTTCTCTCTGAGGAGCGCTAATCCCAAGCCCAGCAATAGCCCCCCCAATACGCCGAGTGCTAATTTGACTGGCCGACTTTGCTCCGGTGAGAAGGGATTACCATTTTGATCGCGGCGAATTCTTGGGGGAACGGAGAGCTGCCACGGTACCTGCTGCTGAGCATCTTCAACCTTCAGCGTTTCTAGGTTTTCTAGGAGCTGATTTAAAGACTTTGTGGCGCCTCCTAGCTGACGCTGTATTTCGTTGTAGCGGCGCTGAATCGCCGGAAATTGTTGGAGTTTTTTGTCCACCGCTTCAGCGGCTTGCCGAGCTGCTTGGCTGCGTACCTCTAGAACCTGGATTTCGTTGAGGGTTCCGACCAGTTGCTGACTGAGATCACGCTGGAGTGAACCTTGAAAATTGGGAACGTTGCTGACGCTGCCATTGCCAGCGAGGTTTTGACTGGCAAGGTTCCGGGTCTCTCGACTCAATAACGTTTTCAGATTGGCCTGCTTTGCCCGCAGGTCTTGCATCAGAGGATTGTCGTTGGTTAGCGTGGCGGCCTGAGCGGCAATTTCCGTCTCAACCTGCTTGAGTTCACCGATTAGTTGTTGGTAGCGCGGATTTTCCGTTAAGGAAGAGGCGGCGATTGCTTCGCTGGGCGCTAAGCCTAACTGCTGATTGAGGTTGGCGTAGAGTGACTTTTTGGCCTGCAAATTCCGCTGTACATCCAACCGCTGAATTTCTAGGTCTCTGGCCTGCTGGGCTAAGTTGGCCCCCTCTGTCTCCGGATTGGTAATTCGGTACTTTTGCTGCAGCTCCTGGAGCTGTTGCTCCAAGGTCGCAACCTTCTTGCGAGCTTCAGGTAGCTTTTTGGAGATGAAGGAGATGCCTTCGCCTAAATAGGTTTGTCGCTCTTCTTCACTGTATTGAATATAGCCACTGGCTAACTCTCTTAATACAAATAGGATCTGCTGTAAATCTTGTGCCTGATAACTGACGCGAATTAACTTTGTCTGATTAAGGGATTCTTCAATTCTTTTGACGTCTAGGTCACGATTGAGGGTGTTGTAGTCGAGATTGGCATAGCGGGCTTGAAGGGTGCCGATGACCTTATTTAAGACGGGCGGGCTTTTCAGCAAGCGAGTTAGGGTTGCATAGTCCACGCCCTCTGTGCCTGAGGGCTGAGCTTGCTGAGGGGGATCTGTGGCATTGGTTGTGAAATTACCCTTAGAGGTTAAAGGTTCGACGAGAATCTGAAATTCACCTTCGTACTGGCGAGGCTGATTCCAAAGGAAATAAAAGACTAAGCCTGAGACTCCGAGGGTTGTGCCTAAAATCAAGAAGAGGTTGCGGCGCAAAAAACGTGAGATTGCCCCCGCTTTCAGACCTTTTTTTGGCGATGTGGATAGTGGAATGCTTTGCTTATAGGCCAGATTCTCAGATTGCTCGTAAGCTTTAAGGAGAGATAAGGTCGTCTCCTCGGGGGCAGTGCTCATGAAGACCTCTTCATTGATAGTCCTTACTTAACTCGACAATTGCCGTACTCCGCAGTTCTTCATCAAGTATGGGCTAATTTTCTATTATTCTCTAGCATGGATTTATTCTGTTGTCAGCTCTGATGGCTTGACCCTATTCTAGGGAACTGTTGTTCCCGCGTCTTTCCATAGATCAAGAACTGACGGCTATAGACAGCATGTTCTACGACCCATTGAAGTCTTTTTACTCCAAAGGGGCTTAGGAGGGTGGTTTGTGAGCCTTTGCTGCATAAGTTTCTGTTTTGTATGGGTTTCTGTGCAACACTCTTTGCCGCTTCAACAAGGATTTAGGGATTCCAGGCCTGGCTTGCGGCGTCTTGACAGTCAACATGTTGGCGACGAGTGGGGCGAATCTTTTCACGCTGAAGGTTAAGTCTCCAAGCCTTCAGGACTTTGTGACTGCTATCAGTCGGCTCTTCGACAACGGCAAAAACGGGGTGATTGCTTTTTCGAGTATGTCTGCAATTGGTATGAATACTTTGCTGAGCGTTGTCGAGCCGGTCTAAGGTCCGAATTTGAACAACTTTCCAAATGGCTTTTTTCTCGGGAGTGTAGCCCACTAGCCGTTGTAAAAAAATGTAGGATGCTTCGTTGCGATCGCAAACCACCCCGCCATACTCAAAGCTTTTGTGTTTGCCGAGCAATGCATCACTATAGCCGGGGCATAATCCTGCTGGCAGTTCAACATATTCTTGGCCCTTCAACTTTAGGACCTCTTTAGCCCCTCTCGAAACCGAACAGCCTAAGGCTGCATGTCCCAAAACGAATGAGCCTAGGCAAACAGATGCTGCGACAGAAGGGGAAATCCACCTCGGAGACCAATTTTGGAAAATGATCACCATCCCACTCGACCACCTGATCTAATCGTAAATTGACGTTCTCGTTGATCCTGCATCAAAGTATCATGCTTGCCGATCCCTAAACGGAGTACTTTTACGACTTCCTTTGGCCCTCACTGTCAAAAGTCCTCAGTAAACCTACGGATTTTAGCAAAAATCTTTGGCATCAATTAAAAAATGCTACGTAATAATACTTAAAGAATAATAATCGCGCTTTAAAATTGCTCTCTGAGATAACATTCCGAACGGTAAGAAAAACATTCAAAATGTCTTTTTTAAGGCAATATTGATTTGTTTGTTGTTGTCGATCGAGTGTTTGAGAAAGGTGGCTTTGAGCCCTGAAAGCTTTTTCTGACCTGTGCTTGATCTGCTCCTCTGCCGTAGAAATACAGACTTTTGAAGAATGATAAGAAACGCTTCTCAGTGTTTTTAATGAGTATATGAAATACTTTTAGAGTTATAGATCACTTTTTATTGCTTTTCGGGCAGAATAGAAATATCAGGCACGGACCCATTAGATTCGAATACGACTCTAAAGATGCCTCGAACTAAAATTTCCCTTGTTTCCCCAGCTCAAAGATGACGTCGGATTGCCGAATACCGTTGTGTTCTCGTAACTAGAGAATCCTCGGATACCTCTGCATTCTTTTTTCGCAACCTAGGAGACTCTTGTGCTGACCAAGTCCTCCCGTGCTCGGGACAAAATTCGTATCGGAGAATTGCTGATACAGCAGGGCCTTATAAATCAGGCCCAAATGACAGAAGCTTTAGCTGAACAAAAGCAGAGTGGTGCTCCTTTAGGACAGATTTTGGTCAGTCATGGTTGGGTGAGCCGAACTCAGCTTCGACAGGCACTGAATGAGCAGGGATGGAGAAACCTGATTACAACGGTGCTGTTATCTGCGACGACCCTTTTGCCTAGCGCCACTCGGCTGATGACGAATACTCCTGCGGTGGCCCATAATCATTCGGTCGAACAGGACGATGTGCTGTTGAAATTCCAGCATGATGCGCCGGTCCATTCCCCGACTGACATTGAGCCCGTGGCTGTGCAACATGGGCAAGAGACGCCTAGTTATATGAGCTTGCTAGATGTTGGCGGAGTTGATACGACCGTCTCAGAACAGGTGACTGCTCCGAGTGATGCGTTGCTGGAGACGCAATCGCTCCAGGAAAAACCAACCGTTTCGTCTCCGTTGCGGGGCTTTTGTCACCCCTTAAATGGCCGAGGATGGTTGAGCCAAGGGATTCGAGGTCGGACCCACCAAGGCCGCATGGAATATGCCTATGATTTAGCGGCTGATATTGGTACCCCTGTTTATGCAATGCGGCCTGGGCGCGTTATTGCTGTTCAAGATAAGTACCCTGATACAGGCGGGGGCAAAGAGAATATTTCTAAGTTTAATTACGTTTGGGTTGAGCATGATGGTGGATACCGTTCTGCTTATATTCACCTCCAGCAAGGCTTTGTCAGAAATGTGGGGATTAAGGCTGGAGACTGGGTTGAATCGGGTCAGTTGATTGGCTATAGCGGTAACTCAGGATGGAGTACCGGGCCTCACTTGCATTTAGAAGTTCAGAAGCCAGGGAGTAAGCGTCGGTTTACCAAAACAGCTCCCTTTGCCATTGCGGGCAGTTGTGACAGCAATCAAATTGCCAGTAAATAGAGATGAGTTAGTTCAGAAATCATAGTCTGGAACTTTGGTGCTGCTGTCAAAGGTTTCACGTGGTTTTCCACTCTGCTATTGAGGGCTGATGCTGTTCAATGAGTTATCAGTGCGTTATCTTCGGGGCAATGTAATCTGCCTGCCGGTTGTCAGCATTTTGGCTGTAGCCCTCTCTCTTGACTGAGAGCATCAGGCAGAAGAGCCGTAAAAGATACCCTCTTGATTGGCCCTATTTCCCTGACGATGTGATCTAAAACTAAGATGCCAGAACCGATTCATGCTTCTAGCTCTCGTCTTGACCCGCGCAATCAGTGGGGCTCGATTTTCTCACTGCGGTTAACGGGATATGTGTTGCTAGCGCTGTCGGCTTTAGATGTCGTCGCGATTGTGTTCCCGCCTGATATCTTCAACCCACAGTGGGAATTTGAGACTTTGGGACGCTTAGTTGAGCGAGTGCCGGTTCCTTTAATTGGTCTGGCGCTGATATTTTATGGTGGGTTGCGCTATCGTCGTGCGTTGGAAAGAATGTTTTTGCGCCCCCTGGCTTTAATGACGGTTTTGGTGGGGATATGCTATCTGCTATTGGTCCCACTGGGGATTGCGGATAGTATCCGTCTACAGCATGCCAGCCAAGCCCAGTCTTCTCTAGAGCAAGATCAGCAAAGATCGCGCTATCGACAACTGGAGCAGCAAATCACGAATGCTTCTCAAGATCAGGTGATCCCTTTAGCTCGACGTTGGCAACTGGTGTCTGCGCAAGAGGGGCAGGGCACGCCAGAGTCGGTCAAGTCGAAGGCGCTATCCCAGTTGAAGAAGAACCAGCTCTCGCAGCAAAAACAAAGGCTTGTCAGTCGCAAAGCCAACCAGGAGAGACATCTCAAGAACTCGGTGAAGTGGGTTTTAGGTGCTTTCCTGGCTGGGGTTTGCCATATTTATCTGGGAGTGGGAGCTAATAAGCTCTTCCGATTAGATCTTTAGTTGAGCTTTGGGATCCGTGATGATTTCTAAAGCCTTTCGCTTGGCTACACTTTCTGACTTTGAGGCAGGTTGCCCTACGCCTTGTTCTGCAATACTGCGCTAGGCCACTGCTGTCGATAGATAGGGCGAAGGGATGATTATTCTGCTGATGGGTGTGTCTGGTTCTGGAAAAACTGTTATTGGCAAGCGACTGGCGCAACACTTGGGCTGGACATTCAGTGATGCTGATGACTTTCATCCGGCTACCAATATTGCCAAGATGCGACAGGGTATCCCTTTAGAAGACGATGATCGTGCGCCTTGGCTCGCGGCTTTGGGACAGGAAATTCTGCAGTGGTTGCAGGGGGGAAGAGATGTCATCTTGGCTTGTTCGGCTCTTAAAGCCCGCTACCGTGAGCAGATGTTTTTGAACCATCCACAGGTGAAGTTGGTTTACCTGCATGGGACTCAGGGGTTAATTGAACAGCGACTGAGGCAACGCAAAAATCATTTTATGGGGAGTGGGTTGCTTCAGAGTCAGTTGGAGAGTCTGGAAGAGCCGATGGTAGGGATTCGAGTGGAGATTGATCAAGAGCCGGATGCGATCGCAACTCAAATTCTCACCCGTTTGAACCTAACGTCCATCTAGATGTTTCACTTCCGACAATCCGTTACGCTGTTAGGAGTAACTGTATCGGGAAACATTATGAAGGATTTCAGTGCCGCTACATTCGGCATTGTCTTATCACTGGTGGTGCTCTTGGCCCTTAACTGCATTGTGATTATCAACCCGGGACAGGCCGGTGTCTTGAGTGTTTTAGGTAAAGCCCGTGACGGTGCGCTTTTAGAAGGGACACACTTCAAACCTCCCTTCATCTCCAACGTTGATGTTTATGATTTAACAGTCCAGAAGTTTGAGGTTCCAGCTCAAAGTTCGACGAAAGATCTGCAGGATTTGACGGCTAGTTTTGCGATCAACTTCCGGATTGACCCCGTTCAGGTGGTTGAAATTCGACGTAAGCAAGGTTCCCTCCAGAACATTGTGGCCAAGATTATTGCGCCACAGACGCAAGAATCCTTCAAGATTGCGGCCTCGCGTCGCACGGTTGAGGAGGCAATTACGAAGCGCGATCAGCTAAAAGCTGACTTTGATGATGCTTTGGGTGTCCGGCTGGAAAAATATGGTGTGATTGTCCTGGATACCAGTGTGGTCGATCTGAGGTTCTCGCCGGAGTTTGCCCAAGCGGTTGAAGAGAAACAAATTGCTGAACAGCGGGCCCAGCGAGCGGTTTATATTGCCCGAGAGGCGGAACAGGAAGCCACGGCAACGGTGAACCGGGCCAAGGGTAAAGCTGAAGCGCAGCGCCTATTGGCGGAGACGCTGAAGGAGCAAGGCGGTCAACTGGTGCTCCAGAAAGAAGCGATTGAGGCGTGGAAGCAAGGCGGCTCGCAAATGCCCCAGGTTTTGGTCACGGGTGGCGATTCTGCCCCTGTTCCGTTTCTGTTTGATCTGGATAATATGGTGGGCTCCAAGAAAGGTTAGTGCTTGTTCTCTTGTTTGTGATTGATGCCCAAACCCCGTAAACGCTTTGGACAGCATTGGCTGAAAAGTCAGGCTGTCCTCGATAATATTGTGGAAGCTGCAGAGATTGAGAGTTGCGATCGCATCTTAGAAATCGGCCCTGGGACAGGCTTGCTGACGCAAAGACTTCTGCCGTTAGCAGAGACCGTCACTTCGGTGGAAGTGGATCGAGACCTGTGCAAGCTTCTGGTGCGCAAGTTTCAAGACAGCGAAAACTTCCTCCTGCTCCAAGACAGCATCCTTTCGGTGGATCTGGGCGCGATGTTCCAGCATTATCCTAAGTTTGCTGACCCGGATAAGGTTGTTGCTAACATTCCCTACAACATTACGAGTCCTATCCTGGATTTTGTTTTAGGGAGCATCGCTAAACCTCGCGAGCCAGCCTTTAAAAGTATTGTGTTACTGCTGCAGAAAGAAGTTGCAGAGCGGCTGACGGCTGAGTCAGGGTCTAAAGTGTTTGGTGCCATGTCGGTGCGAACTCAGTACCTCGCTACCTGTGAATTTATCTGCCACGTTCCCAACACCGCTTTTAAGCCGCGTCCGAAGGTCGACTCAGCTGTGGTGCGACTTTGCCCGCGCCCCTACCCGACCCAGGCCGACAATTCACGTTGGTTTCAAACCCTGGTTAAACTCGGATTTGCCAGTCGTCGTAAAATGTTGCGCAATAACCTCAACTCCGTTGTTGATCGAGAGCAGCTAGCCGTCATACTGGAACAGTTAGGCGTTTCCCCTCAAGCACGGGCAGAAGATCTGAGCGTGGATCGATGGGTTGCGTTGAGTAATTGTCTTCACCCCGCCTAGTTATCCCCAACCAGTATGCAAACCTATACTCTGATTGCCCCAGCAAAAATCAATCTTTTGCTCGAGATTATCGGAGATCGCCCCGACGGCTTCCATGAATTAGTCATGGTGATGCAAAGCGTTGATCTGGCTGACATTATTGATCTTAAGGCACTTCCCAATGATCAAATTCAGCTCCACTGCAATCACCCTGACGTTCCGCTCGACGCCAGCAATTTAGCTCACCGTGCAGCCGTCTTGATGCAGAAGCACTTCCCCGATCGGGGTGGCGTTGAAATCATAATTCAGAAAAATATTCCCATTGGTGCGGGACTTGCTGGCGGTTCTACCGATGCTGCAGCTGTTTTAGTCGGGCTCGATCTGATGTGGAATCTGGGCTTAACGCAGTCTGAACTCCAGGAATTAGGGGCAACGCTGGGGTCGGATATCCCTTTTTGTGTCCTGGGTGGAACGGCTTTGGCCATGGGCCGCGGAGAAGATTTGACGCCACTACCTAATCTTGATCAGCTCTATGCTGTTTTAGCCAAATATCGCAGCCTCTCGGTGTCGACCCCCTGGGCCTACAAAACCTATCGCCAGCAGTTTGGTGAGACCTATGCTCAGACACCAGAAGCCCAGGAACAGCGGCGGCGAGAAGGTCCCTCCGTGCCGTTGTTAACAGCTGTGAATCATAAAGATACGGCACAGATTCCCCAGTATCTTTACAACGATTTAGAGCGAGTGGTGTTGCCACAACATCCGAAGGTGTCGGCACTTCGGAAGAAATTTAAGCAGGTGGGTTGCCTCGGTACCATGATGTCTGGGTCAGGGCCAACGGTTTTTGCTTTAACGAAAACGCAAGCAGAGGCCGAAGCCCTCAAAACACAGCTTCAAGCTGTGATGGGTGACCCCGATCTTGAGCTTTGGGTCACTCAATTCTGCGGCAGCGGTATTCAGCTTGAGTCTGCTTAGTTTGGCCATCGGTAACCAGATATGAAGGGGCAGCTCAAAAAAGGTTTGACTCAAAAGCGCTGGCTGTCGGGACTGTTGGGCTTGGTTACGTTGATCTCGATCGGTATCGGGGGGCTGAGCCTGTCTGTCTATCGGCAACTGACGCAAATTCCTGAACATCTACAGCTTATTCCGCTGAATTTGAGTACTGGCGAACGTCATGACGTTCTTCAAAAGCGAGCTTTGGCAACCGTTGAGGCTCTCTCTTTAAGTCCGTCTGTCTCTGATGGGGCCGTCAATGCTCAGCTCAGTTCTCAACAACTGAATGCTTTCTTTGCCTATCGTCTTGCATGGCAACTTGAGGGGCAAGGCAGTCGGCAAATTCTCAAAGGTACTCATGTTGAGATAACTCAGAAAACGATTAAGACGCTTACTTTGCTTGATTTATCTCAAATCTCAGGCACCGATCTGCAGGGGGGAGATCGCCTTTCTTTATTGCTTCGTCTATTGAAAATTCCGGGTTTAAGCGATCGCACCGTTGCCGTTACCGTAGAAGGCTCGCCGATTGTTGAAGATCGTTCACTCGGTTTACAAAATCCAGTTGTCAGCTTGGGAAATGTACGGCTCGCCCACCCGAATCTGACGCGATGGCTGGGTGTCTCAGAAGCGATTTTGCAAGACAGCCTCAATAAAGAGTGGAATAATCTACCTATCACGCTGAGTTCTGTGCAAATTAGGCCTGATTCAAAAGGAGTCCCTCACCTGCAGCTAGAGGGACAACTAACAGCTTGGTAATCTGCATTCGCTTAACACTGATCTCGTGCTGATGGTATCAAGATCGGCTACCGAGCGGCTATTTTCAGTAACATGATTGAAGTCCCTCTTCAGTCAAAACTGTGACGATTGCACCGACCCCACCTGACAGCTCGATTCAAAATCGTAAAGCCGATCATCTTCGAATCTGCCTAGACGATAAGGTGCAGTGCAAAGAAGTGACGACGGGGTTAGAGCGCTATCGCTTTACCCATCATTGTTTGCCGGAGCTGGACGCGCAAAGTATTCAGTTGGGCACGACCTTTCTTGGTAAACCACTCAAGACACCGTTGCTGATTTCGTCGATGACAGGCGGCACTGAATTGGCCCGCACCATCAATACGCGGCTGGCAACAGTGGCTCAGGCCCACGGATTAGCGATGGGGGTTGGCTCACAGCGGATTGCGGTGGAACAGCCCCAGCTTGCGGATACTTTTTCGGTCCGTTCTTATGCGCCTGATATTCCGCTATATGCCAATCTGGGGGTTGTGCAGCTCAACTATGGTTACAGTTTATCGGAATGTCAGCAGGCGGTTGATCTGCTAGAAGCGGATGCGCTGATTCTGCACATCAATCCCCTGCAGGAATGCGTTCAAAGCCGAGGCGATACAAACTTTTCGGGATTATTCGCTAAGATTGCTGAACTCTGTGCGGCTCTGCCGGTCCCTGTAATTGCCAAAGAAGTGGGGAACGGGATTTCGGCTGCGATGGCCACCTTACTCCTAGAGGCTGGGGTAACGGCCATTGATGTAGCGGGAGCTGGAGGTACGTCTTGGGCCAAGGTGGAGGGCGAACGGGCGGAGGATTTGCGACAGCGACGTTTAGGACAAACTTTCTCTGATTGGGGGATTCCTACGGCAGATTGTCTGACGGGGATTCGGGCGGTACATTCGACGGTGCCTCTGATTGCGTCGGGGGGCTTACGCAATGGTTTGGATGTGGCGAAGGCGATCGCATTGGGGGCGGATCTGGCAGGTATGGCCTATCCCTTCTTAAAAGCGGCCCATGATTCTGAAGAGGCGCTCCATGCTCTGGTAGATATTCTGATGGCGGAATTACAGACGGTGCTTTTGTGTACGGGCAATGCTACTTTGGCAGACTTACGGCAGTCAGATTGTCTACATTTTCTTGCTTAGTTGTATGGGAAAGTACCCGGGGGGATTTGTGATTGCCGTTCACGCCTCTTCGTCGTTCTGTCTCCAGAATTATATGTCTTGAAGGCACTTGCACAACTTGATCTGTTCTATGTTGTCTAAACCCCAGTCAGATTGTTGCCAAAAGGATGGGTGAAAAGTAGCAGATAAGTTAGACGCCAAGAACACTCACTTATTGCCTCAAGAAAGGTTTTAGATACTGGAGCATAGCTGGAGGGATACTATCAAGCAATAGTATGAATACTCCAATAAACAAGGAGAAATTTCCATATGAGCTTGATTCCATCAGTTTTTATCACTCTCATTACTTAAAACTTTTTTTCATCCCTAAAGGAATGGAGGAATTATATGTTTAGTTTCAATCAATTTAAAACAGCAGGTTTATTGGGGCTTTTGAGTGGACTAATTGTTCTAGCTAGCTATAGCTTAATCGGCAATGAAAACGGACTTTATCTTGGATTAGCCCTATCAGCAATTACAAGTTTCAGCTCATGGTTCTTTTCCGATAAAGTCGCACTGGCCGCTTATCAAGCTCAGCCCTTAACAGAATCCGATGCACCTGAACTCCATCAGCTGGTTGCCAAGTTGAGCAATCAAGCTGAGTTGCCAATGCCCAAACTATTCATCATCCCCACCCAGTCCCCCAATGCCTTTGCCACTGGGCGTGACCCTAATCATGCCGCAGTTGCATTAACGCAAGGAATTATTGATTTGCTGACCACCTCAGAGCTTGAAGGGGTTATTGCCCATGAGTTAGCCCATATCCGCAACAAAGACACGCTCACTCAGGCCGTCGCGGGCACCTTGGCCGGGACGATTACCTTTCTCGGACGCATGCTAAGTTTTGGAGGACTTTATGCTCCTGCCAGTCGAGATGAGCAGAGGGGAGGTAACCCCTTTGCTCTGGTCATTTTGCTGGTCTTAGCGCCTTTGTCTGCAACCTTGCTTCAGCTGGGTATCTCTCGTACCCGCGAATTTGCTGCTGATGAGACCGCTGCAAAGATTACCGGCAGGCCGGTGGAGTTAGCGAATGCATTGCTGAAGTTAGAGACCGTTGGACTACAAATCCCCATGAATGGTAATCCTGCGATGTCTCCCGTCTTGATTAGCAATCCTATGTGTGCGGAAGGCATACAGACCTTATTCCGAACCCACCCTACAACGGAAGCTCGAGTTGAAAGACTAAAGGCGTTTTCTCTAACCGCGACTATTGCCTGAGGTTGATTTGGAGAGCGGAACAGATTTCTCTGTGGCCACTACAACATGAGTGCTTCAAGGTCATTTATTGACTCAAGTCTTACACATTCATGTTGCCCAAACGGCTATATCACTATCAGTTCCGCTCACCTCTTGACCGTGAAATAGGCATTAAGGATGTATCGAACCATCCGGCATGGTCGCCCCTCTCAAATCCGTACTGGCTAAAATGGCCCCTTCAATCTGAGCCGAGGTGAGATTTGTCTTGGCCAGATAAGCCCCTCTCAAATCGGCTTTCCTGAGGTCAGCACCCCTTAAATTAGCGCCAGTCAAATCAACACCTCTTAAATCAGCGCCTTTTAAATAAGCCCCACTTAAATCACAGTCCACACAGGATTGCGTGATGAAAAGCTGCTCTATCGATGACGATGGTGATGGTTCCCCAGGTATAGGTATCCGTATGATCAACTCATAGAGAGCAACACCAGAAGCCACCGCGACAATGCCACTGAGAGCAATGGCCCATCTTGTCCAAGGGTTGCGCTTCACGGCTAGTTGCTTGAGGGCATCCAGCGCCTCTGCTGCATTGGCATAACGATCTTGTAGTCTGGGGGCCGTCATCTTTTCCAGCCAACGCCTGAACGGTAAATCAAGATGGGGGACTAGCGGTTTAATCTTAAAGCAGCCTGACTCATCAACGAGCTGGCCAATCGCTGTGGAGGGGGTACGACTCAACAGGCAAATCAACGTTGCACCCAACCCATAGAGATCAGAAGCCGGAGTTAGGGGCCGGTTAAACATTTGTTCTGGAGCCATAAATCCCAGCGTCCCTTTGACAACACTGCTGGCAGCAAGATCGTCTCCCTCTATTCTCGCAAGGCCAAAATCAACCAGATAAACCTGTCGATTTTGATCGACCAAAATGTTTTCCGGCTTCAGATCGCGGTGAATAATCGGTGGGACTTGCTGTTGCAGATAGACCAGTACTTTTAGAAGTGCTACTGCAACTTCCTTCACCTCTGCCTCTGTGAAAGATCGAGGCTCTGCCAACGAAGGTGCATCTTTATATTCTTGTACAAGACAAAAGCCTGCCTCTGTTTCCAAGGCATCTAAGTATGCTGGAATCGAAGGATGCGAGAGTTTCTGGAGCAGTTCTAATTCCCGGTGATGGGCTTCATAGTCAGACCATTGGGCTCCCACCTGGGCAAACTGGAACTGCTTAATCACCACCGGTTGCCCTGACTCGATGGCAGTGGCTAAGTAGGTGACACGTCCCCCTTGTTTGTTGTGACCTAAAATTTTGTTGATTCGATACCCCTGATCACTCAAATCAGGAAACTGTGGCTCAGTAGAAGACATGATCTCGCTGCTCTAATAACCTTGCTGTGCTCCTAATCAAGAAAGCTTTTTCACCTTTTCCACTAGCCGCAGAAACTCAGCCCGATAGCCGTCTAGATCCGGGCCTTGGGACTGAGAGGCCCAGTTCTGGACCTGAGCGATGGTGGCATTGCCCTTATGGGTCGAATTACGTAAAACCATGCCAAAGGCAGCGACGGCAGCTGAGAACTGTAAGTCATTGGAGGCTTTCTGAAACGTCAGTCCTTGATCGATGACAGAGCTGGTAATCAGCTTCGATTTAGAGCCTTGGGGCTGTTTATAGCGCAGATTAGCCTGCAAGAATTCATTGGGTTTGAAGGTGGGCAGCGGAGCCTCCTCTTCTGCTTGAGTCTCAGAGATGGAGGTGTCACTCTTAACCCCAGCCGGAATCACTTCATAGAGAGCGGTCACGGAATGTCCAGCCCCCAGCTCTCCGGCGTCTTTACTATCGTCATCAAAGTCTTGGGTTGCTAGCACCCGATTTTCATAGCCAATCAAGCGATAGGCTTGCACTTGCTCCGGGTTGAAGGCGATTTGAAGCTTTACATCCTTTGCGATCGCAACTAACGTTCCCCCCAATTCCTTCACAAGAGCTTTCTTCGCCTCTAGCAAACTATCGATATAGGCAAACTGACCGTTGCCCTTATCGGCAATTTGCTCCATCTTGGCATCCTGTAGATTCCCTTGCCCAAAGCCCAAGACTGTTAAAAAGACGCCTTGCTCACGTTTCTCTTCAATCAGCTTTACCAGGTCCGCATCGCTGGAAGGCCCGACATTAAAGTCACCATCTGTCGCCATAATAATGCGATTATTGCCAGACTCGATGAACTGTTCTTGGGCCACCTTATAGGCCAGATTTAACCCTTCTCCACCGGCTGTCGATCCACCCGCTTCGAGTTTGTCTAGTGCCGCTAGGATCGTGTCCTTCTGACTGCCGGGCGTGGAAGGCAACACCAGACCGGCACTGCCTGCATAGACCACAATTGCCACGCGATCATTTGCATTTAATTCATTAACCATCAACTGCAGAGAGGACTTCAGCAGCGGTAGCTTGTCGGCATTATTCATCGAGCCAGACACATCCAACAAAAAGACCAAATTGCTGGGGGGAAGATTCTCGGTCGAGAGGCGCTGACCCTGAAGGCCCACATGGACTAAGCGATGTTTGGGATTCCAGGGAGCCGCTGCGACTTCTGTGGTGACTGAAAACGGCTGATCGCCTTTGGGTTGCGGGTAATCATAGGTGAAATAGTTGATCATTTCCTCAATGCGGACCGCATCTTTCGGTGGCATCTGTCCCTGGTTTAAAAAACGGCGGACATTACTATAAGAAGCTGTATCGACATCAATGCCAAAGGTAGAAAAGGGGCTAGTTTTGGCCTGCAAAAAAGTGTTTTCTTGAATCGCGTTATAGGTTTCTCCCTCGGGATCGGGGCGCGAGAGGAGGGTTTTTGGAAAATTGGCCTCTGCAGGGGCCCCTGTCTCTTTGGCCAGACGACTTGAGGGTTGGGGACGGGCTGTTGAAAAATCTGCCTCTGCAGGGGCCCCTGCCTCTTGGGCCAGACGACTTGAGGGATGGGCACTGTCAGCAGTGGGTTTTCCATTCTCGGGTGCCCCCGATGAGGTTGTCTTGCTTTGACTGGAACAGCCGATTAAGGCACTACAGAGCAGCATCAAGCTCACAACCTGTGCTGACCGTTTTCGATAGGCTGAAGTTCGAGAGAGATGAAGCATTATCTGAATTCCTGTACTCGGGGTGGGCAGTCAAAAGAGAGTGTGCCCGTTCAGAACTCCAGGACTTTACCCTCTCTCTTTTCTATTGTCCCGTCCGTTCCTATATCCTTCGCTCGGTTTCCAAAACGGAAACGTTGGGCCACATTGATTTTGCTGCTGGACCCGGACAAAGACATGGTGGAGAATAGGAATATGGAGATATCGTTAAGAACCCGTTGGGGTTTTACTTAAACTTGGGGAAAAATCGATGGTGACGCAGATCGAGAGCCAAGATTCCTTATCGCAACAACAGTGGCCCAGCGCCCTGAAGCTTCGAGAGGTCAGTATGTTGGCGGCCATTGATATTGGCACCAACTCGATTCATATGGTGGTGGTCAAGATTAATCCCGATTTGCCAGCCTTTGATATTGTTGATGCTGAAAAAAGTACGGTTCGTTTAGGGGAGCGTTGCCCCGATACCGGTAATCTGACACCCGAAGCCACGGTGAGAGCCATTGCTGCCCTCCGGCGTTGTCAAGAAATTGCTCGGGGTTTAGAGGTGAACGAGGTGATTGCGGTGGCGACCAGTGCGGTGCGAGAAGCGCCCAACGGGGGCACCTTTATTCAGGCTGTCGAGCAGGAGCTGGGCCTGAAAATAAATCTGATTTCTGGCCCGGAAGAAGCACGGCACATTTACTTGGGTGTGCTGTCAGGCGTTGAATTTGACCATCAGCCCCATGTGATTATTGATATTGGAGGGGGCTCAACCGAAATTATTCTGGGCGATGGTCGTGAACCGCGCTACCTCAGCAGTACCAAGGTGGGGGCGGTGCGCCTCACTGAGGATTTTCTGACCACAGACCCGATTTCAAAGCACGAGTTTGAACGTCTGCAGGCCTATGTGCAAGGCAAGCTCGAATGGCCCGTAGAAGGGTTGCGATCGCATCTCTCTCCCAACGAACAGCCAAAGCTGATTGGCACCTCAGGCACCATCGAAAGTTTGATCAAACTCCATGCCTGTGACACTCTAGGTGCCTGCCCTACAACACTTCATGGGCATACCTTGTCGCTAGACAACCTCAAGAAACTCACCCATCGTCTGCGGAAGCTCAGCTATCGTGAGCGTTGCCAAATGCCAGGGATGTCAGAGCGTCGGGCCGAGATTATCGTTGCTGGTGCTGTTGTCCTGCAGGAAGCCATGGTGCTTCTTGGACTAGACTCGATTTCCGCCTGCGGACGTGCCCTCCGTGAAGGCGTAATTGTCGATTGGATGCTGAAGCACGGTCTCATTGAAGATCGCCTGCGATATCAAGGTTCGATTCGGCAGCGGAGCGCTCTGAATCTCGCTCAGAAGTATGGCTGTGATCTAGAGCCTGCCCAAAGGATTGCCCAATTTGCGGGCAGCTTATTTGATCAAACTAAGGGGATCCTTCATCAGTGGACTGAGGCCGAGCGAGAGTTGCTCTGGGCCGCTGCTATCTTGCATAACTCGGGTCACTTTGTTAGCCACTCGGCCCACCACAAACATTCCTACTATCTAGTTCGGCATGGAGGATTGCTGGGCTATACCGATCCCGAGATCGAAGTCGTCGCTAACATCGCACGCTATCACCGCAAAGGCCCGCCTAAAAAACGCCACCAAAACTACCAAAATTTAGCAAACAAGACCCAGTGCCAGATTGTTGATCAACTCAGTGCCATTCTTAAGTTGGCCGTCGGTCTAGACCGACGCCAGATTGGAGCTGTGGCTGCCTTTCGATGTGAACATCATTCAAAGCAGAAAAAACTGACCCTCCATGTGCAGCCCAATGGTCCAGATGAAGACTGTGCTCTAGAGCTTTGGAGTCTCACCTATAAAAAGCAATGCTTTGAAACTGAGTTTAATGTTCAATTAGAGGCTCAGCTTGATCAGTAAGAACGCATCTATACAATAGACACGGTGGACCGCTAGACGCTTAAATAGGTAGAGAGAGTAAAGTTTTTGATTAACAGGATAAGCAAAATATGGCGGGCGAAATTTTCAATACAGCATTCCTATGCTTCAGCCTCATCCTTGTAGGCATTGGCTTAGGTTATTTTCTGCTGAAGGTTGCTGACTAACGCTAAACGTTAAATCTAAACAGCAATACATCTCCTTCCTGGACAACGTATTCTTTCCCTTCACTGCGAATGAGTCCTTTTTCCTTCGCAGCACCCATCGAACCCGTGCTCACTAAATCATCGTAGGCCACGGTTTCAGCTCTAATGAAGCCGCGCTCAAAATCGGTGTGGATCTCTCCGGCAGCCTGGGGTGCTTTATCACCTGCTCGGATGGTCCAAGCACGGGTTTCTTGCGGACCTGATGTGAAAAAGGTTCGCAGTCCGAGTAATTCGTAGGTGGCGCGAATCAAGGTTCGCAGCCCGCCTTCTTCGACGCCTAAAGATTCTAGATAGTCACCCCGTTCTTCTTCCGGTAGTTCGACTAGCTCTGATTCGACTTGGGCTGAGACCACTGCAACTTGAGCTTTTTCCGCAGCGGCAATTTTTCGGACTTCTTCGACCCAGTCATTGCCGGTTGCTAAATCTTCTTCTGAAACATTGGCTGCATAGATGATGGGCTTTTGTGTTAAGAGACCCAGACCCTGGATGACCTGGGCTTCTTCGGGGCTAAGTTCGACCTGTCGTGCACCCTGTCCTGCATCAAGTACCTCGCGCAGTTTCTCTAAAACTGTCATCTCAAACTGGCCTTCTTTGCTGCTGCGGGCCGCTTTGCGAGCGCGTTCCATACGGCGTTCTACCTGTCCAAGATCTGACAGTGTTAACTCCAGATTAATGACTTCAATATCTCGGGCTGGGTCTACCGAACCTGAGACATGAATAATGTCATCGTCATCGAAGCATCGCACCACATGAACAATGGCATCAACTTCACGAATATTGGCCAGGAATTTGTTGCCTAGGCCTTCTCCCTGACTGGCTCCTGCCACCAATCCGGCAATATCGACAAACTCGACTCGAGTTGGAACAATTTCCTTAGAAGTCGAAATATCTGATAGGACTTGTAGGCGCTCGTCCGGGACCGTAACGACGCCGACGTTGGGCTCAATGGTACAAAAAGGGAAATTTGCAGCCTCTGCTTTAGCATTTGCCACTAAAGCATTGAACAATGTTGACTTGCCCACATTTGGCAGTCCGACAATACCAGCTCTTAACATTGTTTGTGATTATTGCTCCCGTTTGTACGTCTGATTGCGTTTGCAATCCTTACAAACACTAGCGTGATCCTTGGCGCGTTGCCAGTCTATAGACATTCGCCAAGGACCACGTCTTCTGCCTCTTTTTCTAGCTCCGGCTAGAGAACATGTTGAACATGCTCCCTACCAAAGAGCTCTCACTGGTGGAGCAGACTCAGGAGGATCTGTTGGTGCGAGACGCTCCAACGGCTGAGTCTTAACCTCCGGTGTTGGGGGAGTGTCTGGCGTTGTACCAGGAGTTGGCGTTGCACCGGGAGTTGGCGTTGCACCAGGAGCTGGTGTTGCGCCAGGAGTTGGCGTTACACCGGGAGTCGGCGTTACACCGGGAGTCGGTGTTGCACCGGGAGTCGGTGTTGCGCCAGGTATTGAAGGAATGGGGAATGGAAATCTTCCTTTCCCTTCTGAAGGAGATGGAGTCGGTTGAGGTTCTGGCTCAGGTTGAGGCTCTGGCTCAGGTTGAGGCTCTGGCTCAGGTTGAGGTTCTAAACCA
>CALFCG010000018.1 GCA_937951315.1 uncultured cyanobacterium | reverse complement strand
CATGCAAGGTTCAACTGTCGATCAAAATCAAGCTGCCCTCACCAACACGGGTGCAGCAGAACATAGCGAACATCCCGATTTGCGACTGTTTGGGTTCATCATTTTTCTGGTTTCAGAAAGCATGTTGTTTGTGGGCCTGTTTGTAGCCTACTTAACGTTCAAATCGATGAATCCAGACTGGCCTCCTGAAGGAACACCGAGACTGGAATTACTACTTCCCGGCATCAATACCATCATTCTGGTTTCTAGCAGTTTTGTGGCTCACAAGGCAGATGAAGCAATCAAGCACGAAGGTGATGTCGCTGGCGTTCGTAAATGGTTCGGCATCACAATGGCGATGGGGGTGGTCTTCCTTTGTGGCCAGCTCTATGAGTACAGCAATCTAGAGTTTGGTTTGACGACAAACGTCTTTGCCAGCACGTTTTATGTGTTGACAGGATTTCACGGTCTCCATGTTTTAGTGGGTGTCTTGCTAATGGGTGGCGTTCTGTGGCGTTCTCGTCGTCCCGGTCATTACACGACTGAAACCCACTTCGGCATTGAGGCTGCAGAGGTTTATTGGCACTTCGTCGATGTCGTTTGGATTATCTTATTTTCCCTACTGTATCTACTGCGCTAGTCTGTGCAAATAGTGCCTGCTATCGGAGTCCAGAATATTTGAGTTTTCAGCAACTGATGCGCTTGTTCTGATCACAAGCGCATCAGTTGCTTTCTCACATCTCATTCCGACGCGAGTTGATCTCCAGCTATATTGGGAGCCTCTTGATGGTCCTCCAGCCTTATATCGATACGAGGGTGCAATAAAACGTTGGCGGAGCTTAGCCTACGTTTTTGTTCGGTAATCCGCAAAGTCAAACCCGCAGACTATTGAAGAACAACCCGGTAGAATAATTAAGTCTTGAAATTAGCACTCCACTTAAGAGAGTGCTAATTTGCTTTCAAGGCTGATTACACTGCCCAACCCGCTGTGGATAAAAGGTCAAAAGGACGCTAGAAATGGCAAAAAAAGTAGTATTTGATGAAGATTCCCGGCGCGCTCTAGAGCGTGGCGTGAATTCCTTGGCGGATGCCGTCCGAATTACGTTGGGACCAAAGGGTCGCAACGTAGTGCTAGAGAAAAGCTACGGCGCACCCCAGATCGTGAATGATGGTGTCACCATCGCAAAGGAAGTCGAGCTCGAAGACCCCTTAGAAAATGCTGGGGCGCAGCTCATGCGTGAAGTGGCTTCCAAAACAAATGACGTGGCTGGTGATGGAACAACAACCGCTACGGTACTCGCTCAGGCCCTGATTCGCGAAGGCATGAAGAATGTAGCGGCGGGTGCAAACCCCGTTGCTCTCCGCAAAGGCATCGAAAAGACAATCGAAGCTTTGGTCAAAGAGATTGAAGTGATGTCAAAGCCTGTGACTGGAGATTCAATCGCACAGGTCGGCACCATCTCTGCAGGTAATGACGACGAAGTGGGTGGCATGATTGCTCAAGCCATGGACCGAGTCGGCAAAGACGGCGTAATCACCGTTGAAGAATCCAAATCCCTCGCCACTGAGATGGAAGTCGTTGAAGGGATGCAGATTGACCGAGGTTATATCTCGCCCTATTTCGTCACAAATAACGAAACAATGGTGGCCGAGCTTGATAATGCCAAGCTTCTCATTGTGAACAAAAAGGTGAGCAGCCTTCAAGATCTCGTCGGTGTTCTTGAAAAAGTGGCTCGGGCAGGTAATCCTCTTCTGATCATCGCGGAAGATGTTGAGGGAGAAGCGCTCGCAACTCTGGTTGTGAACAAACTCCGGGGTGTTCTCAATGTAGTGGCCATTAAGGCTCCAGGTTTTGGCGATCGCCGTGGCGCAATGCTCCAAGATATAGCTGTCGTCACCGGTGGTCAGGTGATCTCAGAAGACGTGGGCCTCTCTCTAGACAAAGTTGAACTAGAGATGTTGGGCACAGCTCAAAAGGTCACAATCTCAAAGGACAACACCACAATTTTGTCTGATTCTGATACCAACAAAGCTGACATTGACAAGCGTGTTGAACAGCTCCGACGCCAAGTTGCCGAGACTGACTCTGAGTATGACAAAGAGAAAATCTCCGAGCGGATTGCAAAGCTAGCCGGTGGCGTAGCAGTGATCAAAGTTGGCGCAGCCACTGAGACTGAGCTCAAAGATCGCAAACTTCGCATTGAGGATGCTTTAAATGCTACTCAGGCGGCAGTGGCTGAGGGTATTGTCCCCGGAGGTGGTACAACTCTGATTCACCTCACCAAGAAGGTTGAGCAGGTTAAGTCTCAGCTCTCAGGTGAAGAAGCCTTAGGTGCTGAAATCGTCGGATTAGCTCTGACAGCTCCCCTCTCTCAGATTGCTGAGAATGCCGGTGCTGAAGGTGCTGTAGTTGTTGAGAAGGTTCGTGAAAGCGATACAACTCATGGCTATGATGCATTGCACAATACCTACACCGATATGATTGCTTCTGGCATCATCGACCCTGCAAAGGTCGTTCGTTCTGCGTTGCAAAATGCCGGTTCCATTGCCGGGATGGTCTTAACGACAGAAGCTTTGGTCGTGGATATCCCTGAAGAAGCACCTGCAGCCATGCCTGATATGGGCGGCATGGGCGGCATGGGTGGCATGGGCGGCATGGGTGGCATGGGCGGCATGGGGATGATGTAGTCCTCGGCCTAAAAGCCACGTAACACCTATCTAAAAAAGGGGCATCGTTAATGCGATGCCCCTTCTGCATTTCCAATCCTACAAACAGAGTGAACGCTCACAGGACCATAAAGAAGACCTATCCCTCTCCGAGCCCCCGCTCACTCTCTGACTGATAGACACGGACGTAATCTACATCGAAATAGCTTGGAAACGGCGTTGAGCGATCAGGATAACCGGGCCAGGTACCACCCACCGCAAGGTTAATCAGCAGATACATCGGAACCTGCGGGATGTTCTCCTGTAGGCGATAGCGTTCAACACCGTCGATGTACCAGATGATTTCTGTGGGCTTCCATTGAGCGGCAAAGGTATGTAAATCTTTAGAAAAGTCGGCCCCCTGGTAGGTTCCCATATCATGGCTAGCCTGGCCTTGCTCGTCTTGGTAGTGAAGGCTCATATGCACTTGATCGGTTTTATCTCCCAAGACTTCAAGCACATCAATTTCAGGAGGCCAGGGCCCAGGTTGCAGCAGCCAAAAAGCAGGCCACAAGCCCTTCCCCTTAGGCACTCTAGCCCGGAGTTCCATGTAGCCATTCTGAAAAATAAAGCTTTCGCGTGTTGAGATCAAACCAGAGGTATAGTCAAACCCTGCAACCGACTTTTCATCTGCGCGAATCCGCAGAGTATCA
>CALFCG010000017.1 GCA_937951315.1 uncultured cyanobacterium | reverse complement strand
ATCGACACAATCTCCAGTCCAGACTTTCGAAGCTTGGACTGGCCTGAAGCACAGAGCCGGTTAAAACAGGTAGAACTTACGAAATACTGCGACTTTAACCTTGTGAACTGTATTCGCAACATCCCCAATAAAAATACGATTGAGGTGCGAATCTTGCCCGTCTGGCTAGAGAGTCAGGCGATTTTAGATGCCGCTGCTTTGTTTGTCGCGATTCTGAACCGTGCGTTAGAGCCGCAACCTCTAAGCCTGGAGGAGGGAACCTCTAGGGACATTCATACACTACTCGAGAAATTGCCCCTCTCCCCTGCTCAGAGAACTGCTTGGCTCTGCAAACATCAATAACGCGCAAGGTGAGTTCTAAGGGTGGTCGTGAAATTTGATGACACGACCATTGGTGGGTTGAATCGGCCGAGCATTCACGTCATAGAGCTTTTCAAATGCATCAAGTTGTTCCTCAGATACTTGAATGGGCTCCGTAAGGACATGCCAACGGACCTCTTCACTACAGGGAGGGGTTGTTAAAGACCCTGCATAACTGTAGTACGACGCCCCTTCAGGCAGTAAATCAGCAGGATTAATTTGCACCCCTTCGATAGCCTTACTCTCCTCTTCCTCTGGGATATTTTGTCAAATTTGGTCGATCACCGGATGTGTTGTTCCTTTGTCCATCAAGACCCCCACGACTGCTAATGTGCCAGCTTCATTGCGATGGACAAAGTGAACGGCCATCGCAGCCGCACGACCTGCGATTTGATGTTCACTGGGGGTATGAAAATGAAACTGCAGCAAATCAAAGACTTCACCGTTAATACTGACCGTGTTCCCCTCTGGATAGTTCACCTGAATGGTATGGCCATTATTGACAACTTCGACGGCTGTGGGTGCGTAAGTGAATTCTAATGGAATTGGATCGGCATCAACGGCATTACGAATATCAATCGGAGATTGATCTCGGCCTGTTTCGCACAGAGCAAAATCCTTCCCAAGGCGGCCCCACTGACTGGGATTCTCGGCTCCCCCATAGCCCCAACTGGGCGCTTCTTCTGCAGCCCGTGTTGGCATCGATAATCCTGAAAAGACCCCTAAAGCAGTTAGAGAAAGGCTAAGGGGTAGAGTTTTTAATAAGATTTTGGAAATTATCATTGAAAAACACTGTGGGATTATAGTTTGTCGGTTGTGCAGCAAACTCTTCTGCGCAAATGCAGAGCTTATTGCAACTCATCTCACCTCGACTCAAGACTTATTTTAGGTTCTAGTGTCCACTGCAAGGCGTTCAGAGCAGACATTAACTATAAGGAATCCCAATAGTAGAAATAGACATGCCTCTTTCTTGGGAACTGATGTTGCTGTTGACCGATGTGGAGAAGTTGTGATCTCCCACCTAGTTCAGCCCTGCGCAGACCAACGATGGTGTGACAGAACTATGTGGGATATGTTCTTCTTGGTCTAGGTGAGGCCCGAGGTACAGGTTATTATCACCCTACCAACAAGCTCTTGGGGCTCTCTATGGTTAATCCTGCTGATTGTTTTGGTGGTCTGTTTTGTTGATTTTGAGATCGCGCTTTTCTCATTGCCTAACGCTTGCTGATGCTATATCTCTTGGGAGAACCTGTCCTGCCGACAAAGGCTTAAGGGTAAAACAACTTGATATTTCTGTTGCAGAGCTTCCATATCTTGAAGATCCTTGGGGGTGGGCGGGTAGCCCTGTCCGTGGCATTGAACTTGAGCTTCGGGAGATAGACACTTCACATTTTTGTCTCCAATCACTCCTTCACCTTCGAAGGCTGATGGTGGGAAGGGCCAAACTCTGCCGTCAGGTAATCGGAAGATGCCGTACCCTTGAGCATTGAAGTAAAGGCCATGGACATCTATCGATAAACCCACTGCGGATCGAAAGACTAGACCTTCTTGATGAAAATCACGCTTGTATGCGTGAGCCGATAGTACCTCTTCTAAAGCGACTAAATTTTCTTCGTCAATGATGATATCTAAATCAGAGTGAGGTCTAGTTTGTTCTTTAAGCAGAGCATCAACACCCCAACCTCCATCAATCCATAATGGAATTGACTCCACAATCCTCAGAAAATCTAGGACTAGAGTTAGGGTTGCATCTTGGGATTGAGCCATACTGTGGGTTTCGCAGAACGTTGAAGTATTAGATCTTCGTTGAACGGCGACGTTCTGGCTGGACTCTTTGAAGCGTCACCGTGGATGGGCTAAATGGTCTGCACCCAGTCCATCAACTGTTGATGTTCCTCCGGTGCCATGTGGCTTGTATTTTCATTTGCTGGAAACATGACCTGTTCGACATCGTGGCTGTATTCCTTCAGGGTCTGTAGCGTGAGCGTCTGATAGTCCTGATATTTTTTCGCCAGCCTGAACTTGCGCGGCGTAATTCCTAAAATGTCATTGACAATCAACACTTGCCCATCCGTATGCCGACCCGCTCCAATCCCTATTGTAGGAATGCTGAGTTTCTGACTAATGATTTTCCCTAGTTCTTCAGGAACCAGTTCCAGCACCAGCAGCAAAGCACCTAGCTGCTCCAAATGCAGGGCCTCTTCGACTAGAACTTTGGCTTGATCAAAGTGTTTGCCTTGCACAGCTTTCTTCAGATGAGTCTGAGGCAACAGCCCTAAATGGCCGCAAAGGGGAATGCCATGAGCGATCAAATGCTGAACGACCTCTGTCGGCATCCCCTCTAGCTTCACGATGTCAGCCCCCTGGCTTACCAGGTACTCCGCATTCTCAAGCGCTTGTTGGGGTGTTTCATAGGTACCAAAGGGCAAATCTGCCAGAATATATGGCTCTGAGGCACCTCGACAGACAGCCCGTAGATGATGGGCAATGTCTGTCAACGTAACCTCTTGCTCACTGGCATAGCCAAGCACATTGGTACCAACGCTGTCTCCCACAATGATTAGATCAACCCCTGCTCGCTCTTCTAAAACAGCGGTAGGGTAGTCATAACAGGTGAGGGAGACAATCTTTTTGCCCTCTTGCTTTTGTTGGCGTAAGTAGGCTGCATCTTTCTTCATCCGTTGTCTCGCACCCAAGCCTCAATAATACGATTTGGAATGTTAATCACAGGATGCTCAAAGAGGGCTTCAACGGCAGCATCTCCACCTGCTTGAACTGCTCGCTTAAGACGGTCCTGTAATGTTGTATCAGCTTTGAGTGCGATTTCAACCGTTTGCTCGGTCTGCTCACTCCCTAGTCTTGCTGCGGCGACTCGATCGAGAATGCCCTGAACGTCTGCTCGTAAGGCCAGAAAATCCTGTCTGCTGAGCTGAGCCTGCGGATTTAGAGTTGGCGTAGAGCCAGAGCTGGTCATACCCTGGACCGCTCCCACGACATCAATACCAGTGGTATGGCGGAGCTGCTCAATGAATGCCGCTGATTTTGTGGCTGCACCACCCGTCGTCGCATCTATGACTGTGACGTTCTCGATTTCCACTTCCGGCACTGTAGAGGTGAGGGTTGTCAGCAGGACTTCTAGTTTCTGCAGCAAAAAGATATCGCGAGCGGCAGTACCGGCTGTTTGCCAAGATTCTGCCAGCCGCTGTGTTCCTTCTGCTTGTGCTTTTCCGTCTTCAATGATTTGAGCTGCGTCACCTTGGGCCTTTGCGATCGCACGTTTGCAAGCGGCCTCTGCCGGGGCGACCACATCTGCTTGAAGTTGCTGAGTGACTTGCTTAATTCGCTCTTGCTGCACGGGGACTTCAGCCTCAATGCGTACCAGTTCTGAAGCGACTTCGGCTTCGACTTCAGCCACCACCGCGTCTTTCTTGGTCACCGCGTCTTGAATCCGGCGCTCGGCTTCCGCGCGTGCCACCCCAATATCACGGTCTAGGCGCTTAAGAGCAGTCGTCTTTTCATTCTCTGCAGTTCGGATGGCTGACTCAGCCTGTGCCGACGCCTCTGATTTACGGGCGTCTCGCTGTAGATCAGCCTGTTGTTTACGGCCAATCGAGTCTAGATACCGAACATCATCCGAAATATTCTGAACTTGCAGCGTATCAAGGACAAGGCCCAACTGCTCTAGATCGTCTTCAGCTTCTTCGAGCAAGCTTTGCGCAAAAGCGAGTTTATCTTCATTCACCTGCTCTGGTGTGAGGCTGGCCAAGACGCCCCGAAGATTCCCTTCTAGGGTTTCTTTCGCAATCTGCTCAATTTCTTTGCGGGTTTTACCCAACAAACGCTCAATCGCATTGTGAATGGTGGGTTCTTCACCTGCAATTTTGATGTTCGCAACGCCGTCCACCTGGAGCGGGATTCCACCTTTCGAGTAGGCATTGGAGACCTTCAACTCGATGATCATATTGGTCAAATCCATTTTCAGTGCCCGCTCTAGCAGAGGGACCCTAATGCTGCTGCCACCTTTTACTAAGCGATAGCCGACCTCACGTCCATCCGGTGAGCGGCGGGAGCTGCCTGCAAAAATGAGAACTTCGCTGGGCTGACAAATGTAGTAGAGATTGCGAACGACGAGGGCCCCAGCCCCTGTTCCCATTCCGAATAAAATGAGTAAGGCAAAAATGGCTTCAAACATTATTCAGCATCTCCTGACTGCGAATTACTGCGATTAAGGGTTCCAGTGACATCAATCCCGAGAGTTTGATCGACTCGATCAAGAAACTGACGCACAATCTCGGGGTAGGCGTTGGCGAGGCTAGCAATCGCTTTACCATCACCGTTATCAATCACATTGACGCGATTCAGGTGAACCCGCTGAGGGATCTGAGCCGCCTGCTTGAGTACCATTTCAATTTGCTGGATTAGAAAGACTTCTGAGGCGTCAGTTCCCGTTTCTTGCCACACTTGAGAGAACAGATCGTTGACTTCTGCTGCAGCTTTGGCATTCTCTGCTAACTCAGCAGCGTCTCCTTTTGCCTGCAATTCTTGAGCTTGACGTCTGGCTTCGGCGGGTAAGACTTCATCTGCCTCCAGTCGCAGTCGTTCTAAATCCGCACGCATGGCTTGCAGCTGTTGTTCTGCCCTTGCTCTGGCTTCTTTTGCTGCTGCTATTGTTCGTTCTTCTGCTGACTTGGCATCTTGCTCCAACTCTGCTTTGATTTTTCGCAACTCATTCTGCTTTTGCTGCACGATAGAAAGCGCTTCGGTTTTGGCAACTTCAGCCTGTTGCTGGCAATCCGCTTCGATGCGGTCAGCTTCCCCCATCGAGTTAGATTCAGCAATCTCTGCATCTCTGACAATCTGGGCGATACGACGACGGCCAATCGAACTCAGGTAATCGACTTCATCGGAGACGCTTTGAATTTTCAGGGTATCCAATTGCAGCCCTAATTTTGATAGATCTCGGGAGACATCCTGGGCGATGCGTTCAGCAAACTCTAGCCGATCTTCGTTGATTTGCACCGGTGTGAGCAGGGCCACAACGCCCCTCAGATTTCCTTCTAGGGTCTCTCTGGCAACACGGGCAATTTCAGCAGGATCTCGATCTAAAAAACGCTCGATGGCATTCCCGACGACATTTCGATCACTGGAAATTTTGACATTGGCAATGGCCTGAATATCGAGCGGTGTTCCCCCCTTGGAGTAGGCGTTCTTGACTTCCACCGGAACGGGCATCGTCGTCACATCCATTTTCTTGACGGTTTCGATAATCGGGATCGAAATGACCCGTCCCCCAAAGATGACGCGATAGCCCACCTCTTGACCATCTCTGCGTTTATGTTTGCGCCCTGAGAGGATCAAAATTTCATTGGGGTTACAAATCCGCAAAAAGCTTTTGAGAAACCAAATCACCACAATGACAGCAAAAATAGTGAGCGCAATGGGAAATGCTGCTACCTGTTGCTTTTGAACGATCAACTCTTGCGCTGGGGAGCTATTGACCTGTTGTTGCTCAACGATCAATTTTCCCACTGGAGCGTTATTTCCTTTAGTGATAGAAACCGATTCTGTTAAGGGTTCAACGGGCCGATAATCTGGAGAATGTTGATTCATAATGTCAACTGCCTTTAACCACAACTCATTGAACTGCAGCACGGGCTGCAGTTAGATTTATGTCATTACAGACATCATTTGCGAAATTTTTACACTGAGGGAGACGGCTTTAACGTTTCTTCCGCGACTACCCACACTTGATTGTTCTTTGTCCCAACGACCATTACAGGTGTACCAAAGCTCAGTAGAGAGGGATGATCCGTCATGGCTACAAAGTCTCGGCTGGTGCCTTTTACTTCGAGCCTTACTTTGCCCCGCGTCGTAGAATCAAAGGGGATTTCCACTGTGCCTGTGCAACCGATGAGGTCATCAGACCGAATTAAGCTATCGGCATGGCGGCGACGCAGGCTGAGTAAGATACTCGACATTGCGGTGCCTGCAAGCAGACCCATTCCTACTGCAATGAGCAATACCAATAAGGGTGAGAGACTCACGCGTAGATGAGAGAGAACTAAGCCCGTCAGGCCAAAGAAGCAAAGCCCAAAAGTCCAGAACTTAAAGCTTGTGACGACATCGAGTGGTGAAAAGCTTCGCTTTGATTTTCGAAAACGAGGTGGTGCAGAGGTAGAGAGGCGACTGTCTCCTTTGTCACTTAAATCTATATCGGTATCTGGTTCAAACTCGAATTCAACCCCATCGACGCCCCCAATAACGGCTAGGGCAACAAAAACACCGCCGATTAAAAAGCAAAACCAATAAATTGTTGCAAACATTTAAGTTGAATGCGTTGAGCAATACCTCAATCTTAGTCATGGAATTTGAGACTGGCGCAGTTTTGCAAAGTTCTGTAGCAATCCTTACGCCACGACACAACTGGTCCATGCTGGCTTGGAATGTCTCACGAACATTAATGGGAACTTTGTGTCTCAGTCGCTGCGACTTTCAAAATGATTCTGGACAACTCTTGTGTGATCCCAACCGTTATGACACAGGAGCAATCGTAGAGAGCTGCAATAAACTTTCTCGGTAATTGGTTCGCTCACCAACGCTCACAATTTAGATATGACAGTGAATCTAGCCTGTCTGTGCTTTTTGATGTTGCGACTTGCTTGACCTTACCAAAAGATGTCAGCCTCTGGTCGAGTCAAGACAGGTGTCGTTGTCGTTGTTCTCGGAGGTATGGGGTGAACTTCTCGGGCAACCTCCTCACATTCTCCTGAGGAGTCACACCATTGTTTCGTTTTACCTGATTTTGTGCATTCTACGTAACCTGGAGATAAGAGCTTGCATTTATAACCCGCGTCTTCGAGCTTATCTCTATCTGATTTTTTCCCTGGAGGTGCATTGTCGAGTGCGAGAGCTGGGCTAGAGAAAAATAAAAGCAAGGAGAGCATGGTCAGGCTAAATATTCCAGTATTCTTATTCATTTAGGTCTTCCTTAGTAGTATTTTGATGTCCAGATTTTGACTTTCTTGAACCATGTGAATTAGGTTGTATTCGATCTCTTTTTTTCTTGATCTGAGTCGGATCTGTTGTCAAGTTATGAATCTTTATTCCATTGGATATTCACTCTTTCTCTCCTTTTGTGGAGACTGAATTTACTGCTGTATAGGCTTTTGGGGGAATATGATTGAGGCTTTGATTGTATTTTTTTTTGTGTGTGTTGGGGAAGCTCCTAAAAAAAATATTCAGAGTAATATGTGTTCTATGAAGAGAGTATTGATTTAGAGATTTGTTCTGAAATGGATGCCTGCTATTGAAGTGCAGGAGTTCAGCAATTCATGTTCTATCTTTGACTTCTAGAATGTCAGAGCTTGGGCAACGGATGATCTGTGATAGAGGTCATATGCACTCATGTTCTTCGTCAATCCATATGGAGCAGTTAAATGGATTCCGTCTTATCAAGAAGGACTTAATGACAGCGCTCTTTATCGTTTAGACATTCTGTTGATGAGAGCTTCAACCCTGCTTGGTTCTTAAAGACCTTCTTCACGGCCACTTTCTTGATGTTGAGATTGAAGAGGAGG
>CALFCG010000016.1 GCA_937951315.1 uncultured cyanobacterium | reverse complement strand
ACATCTGCGGATCAAAGCAACTTCGTGATTGATGGAGGACAACAATCCGGTAGCAATCTATTTCATAGCTTCACAACATTTTCAGTCCCCTCCAACGGGTCTGCGCGCTTTAATAATGGCTCCAATATCACTAATATTATTAGCCGAATAACAGGACCAGCAGCCTCAAATATTGATGGAGTCATTCAAGCAGGCCACGATGCCAATCTTTTCTTGATCAATCCCAACGGCATTTTCTTCGGACCCAATGCTCGCCTAGGTCTCGGCGGCTCTTTTCTCGCGAGCACAGCCAATCAACTCCTCTTTGAAACCGGTCGTACCTTTAGCGCAACTCAGCCCACCTCTCTCCTGACGGTTAGCGCCCCCATTGGTCTAGGATTTGGTTCCACAGCCGCCCCTATTCGAAATCAGTCCCGCGCCTTCGGACGGTTAGGTCGTCCCCGCATACAACCCAACGGTATAGGTACAACTGTGGGACTGCAGGTTCGAGGGGGAGAAACCCTCGCCCTAGTGGGCGGCAACATTGATTTAGAAGGAGGGGTTCTCAGAGCACCCTCCGGTCGGCTTGAGTTAGCCAGCGTCGGGCCTGGTAGTCGTGTGAATCTAGAAACCATCGGTAATAACTTAGGGCTTGAGGTTCCGGTGGGGACTGAACTCGGCAATATTGCCCTATCCCCAAGAAACCAACAAAGATCGCTCGCATCAACCTCAGGACCAGAACCAGGTTCAATTCAGATTCAGGGACAACAGCTCACGCTCCTAAACTCCAATATTAGTGCTTCCCTCAATAATTTCGCGACGGGCATTAATCAAGGTGGCAACATCAATATTCAGGTTCCTGGGCGGGTTGTCTTGAGCGGTCTCAGCGAAATTGCAACCCGCATTCGAACGACAGGTACCGCTGGCACTGTTTTTCTTGAAACCGGACAACTGATTTTGAGCAATGGGGGCACCGTCACCTCTTCAACCGTGACCCCTGTAGAACGAGAGTCAAGCAATATAGGTAACGCAGGCACAGTAATCATCAATGCGACGGATTTAGTTCGCATCAGAGGTCGGACATCTGATGGTGCAGGAAGAAGTGCCATCTTTTCCCAAAGCCCTGGGAATGTGAGCGGGGATGCCGGTCGCGTGACAATTACAACCCGGCGACTCGTGGTCGAAGAGGGTGGCGCAGTCTCGGTGGGTGCAATCACCGAAACTGACAGTAATTCCCCAGGCACCAGCGATGGCAATGGAGGCAACCTAAGCGTTACAGCAACGGACTCCATTCTGGTGAGCGGGTTCGGAATTGATGAAACTGGCGATTCACAACCCAGTGCCTTAATTGCAGAGGCCCAAGGCAGAGGTAGCTCAGGGAACCTGAGGCTTGAAACGGGGCAACTTCTAGTTCAAGATCAAGGCACTATAACCGTTAGCAGTTCAATGCAAGGAACCGCAGGTAACATTAATATCACTGCTGATAGCATTCACCTTGAGAATGGGGGACAACTGAATGCAGAAGCCACGGCTGATGGTGGTGGCAACATAACCTTGCGGGCTGAGGACAATCTTTTACTGCGTCGTGGCAGTTCCATTTCAACATCTAGCGGTCTTAGAAATACAGCAGGCAGCGGGGGCAACATCCGAATTACGGCCCCTCTCGTTTTTGCCGTCCCCGATGAAAATAGTGATATTCGTACTGATGCATTTACCGGAAATGGAGGAGCCATTACAATCAGCACTTCGGGGCTCTTTGGGCTGAGTTTTCGACCAGCAGCAACAGAGTTCAGCGATATCACAGCAAACTCAAGGTTTGGCCTAGATGGAAGTGTGCAGATCAATACACCGGAAATCGACCCAAGTAAGGATACGGTTAACCTGCCGGAAGCGATTCGCACCGCAGTCCTCACGCAAGGGTGCCAAATAGGTGAGCAAAGTGGTCAATTCATTGATACTCGCAGAGGGGGACAACCCCTCAGCCCCAAAGAAATAGGCAACCCCACCATCTGGGACGATCTCCGTACATCAACGGCTAATGGTAAAGAGAGATCTATCTCTCGTTTAAAGACTCCACCTTCGTCCGCTCATCCTGTTCAGGAAGCTCAGGGCTGGGTCAGGGATAATCAAGGTAAGCTTGTGCTGCTGGCACAAGTTCCTTCAGTGGTGCCCAATGCTCTTATTCAGGCTGCAGCACCTTGCCGCTCCTATTAAATGATCTTTAACTAGGCTCTGAAAGTGTTATGCGTTCTTTATTTATAGCTGTTAGTGTCGGGACTATCTGGGGTAGCACCCTATTGCTGGGGACGCTAGCAACCACTGCACAGACCCCGCCTATTAAGGCTGAAACAGGCGTTTCAGAGACACCCCACTTACAAGGCATTCAGCAGGGCCGGGCGCTTTATCAACAGGGGCAATTTTCAGCCGCCGTGAGGGTTTGGCAACAGGCACTAGAAACGCTACCCCCTCAGGACCAAGTACCCAATAAGGTCACCATTTTGAATTATCTGTCGCTGGCCTATCAGCGGTTAGGTCAGTTGTCTGAGGCAGAAGATGCGATCGCAAACAGCCTCACCCTCCTTCAATCTCTAGAAGCGCCACCATCGCATCTCTACGCCCAAACCCTCAATACACAAGGCCGCCTAAAGCTAACACTCGGGCAACCGAAGAAAGCCTTAACCAGCTGGGAACAGGCCACTGAACTCTATCAGAAGCTCAACGACGCCACAGGAGTGACCGGTAGCTTGATCAACCAAGCTCAGGCGCTGGAGGTGCTCGGACTCTATCGTCGAGCATGCAAAACGTTGCTGCAGGCCAGCCAGTTACCTCCCGATTGCGATTTATCCACTCCAGAAAAGTGGCAGCCGATACTCGCTCACTTTGAAACCCAGGCGGACCCTGATCTTCAACTATTGGGACTCCGGACCCTCGGAAACAGTCTTCGACTAACGGGACAGTTGAAGGCCGCGACCCAGATCTTGCAGGCCAGTCTAGACCGACCGCAATCTCCCCTCAGTCAAAGCACCACATTGCTAAATCTGGGTAAGTTAGAGCACACAAAGTATCAGCAACTGCGACAGCTATCCACTCAAGCAGCAACCTTGGACAGCACAAAGCTAATGGTTGACTCTGCCCAAAAAGCCCTGGCCTACTGGCAGCAAGCTGAGGAATCTCTACCGCTCGATACGTCCAAACCCCTCGCTTTGCAAAGTCAACTGCACCAATTAAGTCTTGCCGTTGACCTTTGGCAAGACGATCAGAGCAATTCCCTTAATCACATCACGGATTCGCCAGATGTTATTGTGACGCAGCTCCGTCGTCATGGCATAGAACAACTACCCGTTAGCTATCTGGCCACAAATGCTCAGCTCCACTTTACCCAAAGTCTGATTCGCTTGGGCCCCGAACAGCACCCCCTCGCTCAGGCAATGGCGCAGACAGCTCTCAAACAGGCTCAGGAGTTGCAACATCCTCGTTCGGTGTCTCATTCTCTGGGGCTGTTGGGGCAAATCTACGAGCAAAATGAGCAGTGGGCTGAGGCGCAAGAGTTAACGGAGCAGGCTCTGCTAAAAGCTCAAACCATCCGAGCCACTGACTTAGCTGGCCAATGGCAATGGCAATTGGGTCGCATCTATCAAGTCGGCCAACAGCGCCCCGCCGCACTCAAAGCCTATGAGGCTGCAATCTCAACCCTCACCAATAACCGTCGCGATCTCTTGGCCCTGGACAGCGACATCCAAGCATCCTTCCAGGCCGACGTCGAACCTGTTTACCGGCAGTTTGTCGACTTACTGCTGCAATCCCCTGACCCAAACAACAATGGTCGGCTTCAGCAAGCAATGGAAGTCATTGATACCTGGCAGCGGGTCGAACTCGAAAATTTCCTGAGGTGCGACCTTGCAGACCTCGTCTCATTGGCCCAACAGCCCCTCACCCAAGAGGCTGCCCTGATTTATCCAATCATTTTGTCAGATCGCATTGAGGTCATTCTTCGCCTGCCCCAGAGTGGGGAAGTCCATCGCTACACCACACCCATCCCACAGCAAAAAGTAGAAGAAACCCTCACTCAACTCAGATTTGAATTGGAAAAAAGCTACATCTCCAAAAAGGTCAAGCCCCTTTCTCAGCAAGTCTATGACTGGATGATTCGCCCTGCAGAGTCGATGCTCACGGAGGAGCAGATTAAGACACTAGTTTTTGTCCTCGATGGTTCATTCCGCGATATCCCCATGGCAGCACTCCATGATGGTCAGGAATATTTAGTGGAAAAAGGCTACGCAGTTGCTTTAGTTCCCGGTCTACAGCTAGTGCCATCTCGCCCTCTCAGCCAAACTCGGTTGCGAGCACTGACCTTTGGGCTGTCAGAAGAAGCCCCTCAACAGGAGGAGCCTTTGCCCTCTCTACCGCAGGTGGAGGAGGAACTAGCTCAGATTAGAAGCTACTTACCCACCCGACAACATTTGAATCAGGCCTTTACCCAAGCTGAGCTACAGCGGGAGATTCAGACGACCCCCTTTAGCGTGATTCACATTGCGACCCACGGCCAATTTAGCTCCGATCCAGAGCAAACCTATCTGCAAAGTTGGAATCAGCGCATCCCAGGCAGCCAGTTCAGCAGCATGCTCCAAGAAAGGGCTCCCAAAGGACTACAACCCGTTGAATTATTGGTACTGAGCGCCTGCACCACTGCAGCTGGAGATGATCGGGCTATTCTGGGCTTGGCCGGTCTAGCAGTACAATCTGGTGCGCGCAGCACAGTGGCATCGCTCTGGTCCATTGGTGATCGCTCAACCGCAGAACTCATGCGCCACTTTTACCAAACCTTGACGACGCAACAGGGCAACATCACCAAAGCAGAGGCACTGCGACAAGCCCAGGTCAAGTTGCTTGCAACACCCGGTTACCAAGCACCCCGGTATTGGGCTCCTTTTCTGTTAGTTGGTGACTGGCGATGACCCAGACTTTTGATCCAGAATTTCACAATTGAGGATGGGAGAAGTTGCGATCGCATCCAACCCCGCAGATCCCAAAAAGCTCTGCATACCTTGGCTTTTAGACTGCTGGCACCGTTGCTGAGCAAGGTCCGTTAAAGTATCATGCCAAATGCCCTTTTGCGCGTACTGCAACAACCGATCAGGTCCCTGGAACATCCGCGACACCGCGAGACTCGGCGTTGTATATCGAATTAAGCCTTCAACCGTTGGATTTTTAGACGGACTGTGGGACTGTTCAACAATCGTAAAGCTCCATCCATACAGTTGATTAGCCTTTAAAGGCTGCTGAAGCTGAACGCCAAAAATCCCCGGTGACGCAGGCAGTGTTACTCGTTGCGTAGACACCTCACGATGCTCTTGCAGCACAACCAACTCAGCCTGCCCTTGGGGCCTAGCCCGTTGAGGAATATAAAACCACAGCGTCGGCGTCTCCGTGAGCGTCAAAGCCCGATCAGACACCGACTCTTCTAAACATTTATCCAAGCTCAACGGCATCGCATCAGGACTCGGCACCAGTGCAATCAGCTTTTGAGTACAACGATCGCGGGTTCCTCCAGGGGTTCGGGTGGTAGGGCGTCCCCACCGTCGCCGGTCTTTTTGCCGCTGAACAGCATTCGGTGCCAGGAACGTAATTTGTTCTTGTGCCGAACTCAAAATCAAAATCTGCGTCCCCAGACTCGGTGTCTGTTGAGCAGATAGCGCTCCAGACATCAGCCCGCCACAAACTAAACTACCACCCAAGAAAAAACTAAAACCGCGCTTGAGTTCAAACATCTCGTCCCTCCATTGCCAGCTGCTGACGCACACGAGCTTCCTTAACGTTTACATAACCTATCATCCCTATCATCGCTCCCCCTGAAAGAAACAGCCCCAGCATGGCAGGAGCCAATGGAACCCAGCCCCCCACCAGTAGAAACCCCATACAACTTCCAAGTAATAAACCCACAAAAACGATGAGCGAGAGACTCCGCACTACAAAAGAACGCAAACGCCACATCAATAGACTGCCAACAAGCGACCAAGTTCCAATCCACAGATATTCCACGTCCTGCGGCCACCACCAAATTAAAGGTCGTCCGTCTTCCACAGCACTCAATATTTGGCTAATCATATGAGCCTGAATAATCACACCTGGTAGCTCTCCATTCCTCTGCTCAGCTCCAAACGAAGTGGGATGCGAATCAACATTCGGCTGTACCACCCCAATCAAAATGATTCGCCCAGGTATCAAATCGGAAAGCCGGGCCTTCTCCCGTCCTGCCAAAATATCGCGTAGATGCACGGTCGGGAATGTAGCCCTGCGATAGTTCAACATCACCTGGTAGCCTCCAGCCTCCCCAGAAGAGAGCTGGTAGCCCCCAGCACCCGGCAAGAGCGGCTCAAAATGAACATCACCGATCTGTAGCGTCTGCTCTGGCGTCATCTGAGGCTCCGGACCATTGGACTGCTGCTTCAAATACTGACTCGCAATCCGAAGACTCAAAGATTGTTCTGTATCACAGACTTCAAGCGGATCCATATACAATAACTGGCGACGAATTATCCCCTTTGGATCTTCAGGTAAATCCGTAAATCCCAACCGCTCGGGCGGGATGCCTGGCGGACCTGGAATCGAATATTGCCGAGCTTCCGTTTGAGAAATCTCACAAGCCGCCACAAATTTAGGATTGTTGAGCAGCAAAGGCGCTAACTCTGGCTCATATTCAAAATCATGATAAATATCTGAAGCAATAATGGCCGGGCCATAACTTCGTATTCCATCCAGCAGCTGCTTAAAAGCCAAATCATCTAAATAGCCTTCGGGTCTCATTCCCTGCCGACGTTGTTCTTGTAAATCAGCTTCATCAATCGCCACCACCAAAAAGCGAGAATCCATAGCTTCAGCTGGTCGCCACTGCATTAATAGATCAAACGACTGTAGCTCCAAGCCCTGCAGTTGCCCCAGAGTTCGAGCTAGGATTAGGCCACCCGTTACCAGTAAGCTGGCAGCCACTGACCACCATATAGACACCGACCGATCCCGTGGAAAGAGTTCACGGTCATCATACAAATCCTGCCAAGTCAGAGGAGCCACCGTTGGATTCTGACAAATTACAGGTAACCAACTGGCACAGGGGCAGTTTTGTTCAAAGGCTTGGAGTTGCTCTCGGGCAGAACGTACTGCTTGGGGCGTCGGCATCCCTGTCGAAAAAGCAGCTAAAAAATGCTTGAGAAATGCATGAGCAATCGGATCCGGAACCGCATCTCGGAATGCAATGGTTTGCGGAATATTTAACTCAGCTAAGGTTAAAGCTAGCCCCAAACTGTCACAGGAATTAAAAATGGCGAGTTGAAGCCCCTGTTCAACAGAATGGTTAAGAGCATGGCGAAATTCATTGATCGTCAGCGTATTATGTATCTCATCATGATTGAGACACAGGGCTGTTTGCCCATCAATATTCGTGCTATGCCCTGCAAAAAAAAGGATATCCCATGGTTGATCCCAAAGGTATTGCGTTAACTTTGCACAGCTGGGCTCAACTAAAAACGTAGCCTCTACCGGATCAAGTTCCTCCAGGAACGCTCGATCGGTAGCCACATCTATCTCGCGGTCCTGCACACCAAGCACTGGATTTCCCAATACAGCTAAGAGTTTGATTGCTTTCTTCTGAGGAGCAATTCGTTGTGCAGGAACACGACTCCACGGCAAACTTAGAGCCACATCAGCGTGGGAATAATCAACAACGAACTGCCAGCGATGCCACGGCAAAAGCTTCAATTCTGTATCTTCTGTTTCAAGAATCAGCTGAATCTGATACTGCGGAGACAGATAGGTCCTCAATAGTTGCTCCAGCACAGCAAAAGGCTGATGGAGTAACCAGTGATTCAAAAGCATCGGAAGTTGAGAACAACTCTGGTCAAATTCTCGACGGGAGAATCGGCTGCTGACAGGTGTCGGTTCATGGACATCAATCCGACTAGCCCAGCCAAGACTTTGGTAATACGTCTGATACTGTGTACGCCAAAGTCTATAGAGCTGCAGTAAATCAGGCGCAGGGGGCAAACTACAGCGATGATGCATGATGGGCTTTTGATGCACATCAGACAGCTGGACTCTAATACTAGAAAATCCTTGTTCTATTGAGCCTTCCCCAAAGCTCAAAATAACTTGGTACATCAACTCTGCCTCAGATCTATGATGCGCTTCTCCTGCTCAACATGTAAGCCTAAGCTTTCAACAGCATTGACTCTCTAAATCACAAAAGTCTCACGAATACAGTCATCCTTCAGCGCAATCTGCAAGCCAAAGCCTTCTCCTAATTTACCGCTAAAGCTCGGAAGCTGGATGAAGCTATCATGCTGCTGCGACTCAACCTCTCGCAAGATCTCACCCGTTTCATCGAGGAGACTCAAATTCGTCTGAAGTGTTAATTCAGAAGCTTCACCCCCTGGCTGTAATTGCGCATGCACCAACATTTGCTCTCCAGCCTGTGGCGTGATCATCACCAAAAGAGCCACCTGCGCTTGACCATCTTCAGGATCTAAGCACAGATACTTCAAACGCTTAACAGAGCTACGATCACGGAGAGGAGCCAAGCTACGCAAGGTTGGCAGCAGTTGAGCCGTATCAGCCAAAAGACGGTCAAGGGGTTGCCAAGCTGGCTCAATCTCCCCTGTTAGCCATGCACTCAGGCTCACCGGTTCTTGTTCTGCAGAAAGCTTCAGCTCTGGAATTTTAAGGCTCAACGGACTTCGATCATCAGTTGCGCGAGTATCTCGCAATTGACGCGTTAGATCTGAAACGGCAAATGCTTGAATGAAAGGAGACAGTGAAAATTGCACAACCTTACTATCATCACTGGTCTCAAGCAAAGCCCTTGCTTGGAGAGAAGCCAACGCTTCTAAGAAATTTCCTTGAGTAAACGGCAGAGGCAGCAAGGCCTCTAATTCAAGCATTGAAAGGGGCTCTGTAACACAGGCCAAGGCATAGAGAATCTCTTGCTCTAGCCGCGTCAAACGCGTGAATACCGCCGCAAGCAATGACTCCAGCTCTCCGGTCAAAACGTTATCTTGAGAAAGAAAATGACTCACATCATCATTAAACAAACGATGAATCCGCTGAGATATGATTTTCAAGGCCAGCGGATGTCCCTGATACTGGCAAATCAAAGAAGGCCAAGACTTCTGCGCCTTGAGCCCCTCCTGTTCTAACAGGCAAACGGCAGCACTCTGTGACAAACCCAACAAGGACAAATACTGAAACGAAGGTGTCTGCATCTGCATCGACAACGATTTAGGCACCTCCAGCGTTGTCATCATCAAGCAGCTTTGATGGGTTGCCACAACCATCTGCTCAAAGAACTCCGCATAGTCCTCATAACCACTGCGATATTTACCCGCCAACTGTCCGGGCTGCAGAATGGCTTCCACGCCATCAAGAATCAACAGGCACCGATACTGACGACATTGCGCCAACAACTTTATCAGAGGCTCATCGGAAGGAACTGTAACCTCTGGCAACTCAAGCGAAAGCGCCTCAAGCAAATGCTGCAGAACAGGCGCATGCCCCATAGACTGCCACACAACACAATCAAAATGCCCTTGAATATTCTCGACAAGCTGCCTGACAAGAACCGTCTTACCAATTCCCGAAAGACCTTGAACAGCCACCACAGAACATTGATCGGCCAACCATTGCTCTACCTGCGACAGCACTTCACTGCGCCCTTCTAATGGCATCAGCAACGGAGCAACCCCCATCCAATCCCGAGACAAAGGGGCCGTCGAAGCCGCCGTTGGACCAGAAGTTGCAGCGGCAGAACTCGCAGCCCTTCTCTCCATCACGGTCTGAAGATTGGACTTATTGACATCTTCCGCCCAAGCCTTGGACAAAAGCTTCCAAAACTTAGGACCGACATCACGCTTGAGATAATTCATGCTGAACGGAGAAGTCTCAGCCATCTCATCGTAGGTCGCCCTCACCCATGTTCCACGAACAATCGAGACCTCAGGAGCGCTCAGATGCCTTTGAACAACGTCAAAAACAGCTTCATCAATAATTCGTAACGCAATTTCTACATCCATAAAAAACTAGCCAGCAGAGCAGCCAAGCATCTCTCAACCTTACTTATCACATACTTAATAGCACATCTGGAGCTTAGTTGACAATAGAGCTGCCAGACAGTAAGCATTAGTATGATCAGAACTGGTGAACATTGTGAACGAATCAAGATATACAACAGTTCTTGTCGAGAGATAGACACTAAACAGCTTGAGACAAGAAGACAAAGACTACACAAATTCAAGCCTTAAAAATACAATCAAGACAGGATATTTTCTTATATTTTATTGTCGAAGAAAGCATAAAAATGAAAATAATTCTGACAATACATGAAGAACTTTCAGCTGATTCTGGTGCTGCGGGAAGCACCTTAATGCTGGGTCAATCTTATACAGAATTGGGGCATAATGTATCCTACTTTTCCTTTAATGATTTACCAAGATGGATGCCTCTCGCCCTCAAGGACCTCTTGTTCCCAATATTTGTCGCAATACATCTCCTCAAAGCCTCTACAGAGCAAGGCTTTGATGTCATAGACACTTCAACTGGTGATGCTTTTTTCTGGGCAAATCTCTTTAGAGACAGAATGAAAACACCTTCTATCCTCGTCACAAGAAGTCACTATTTGGAACATATCGAGCATCTTCAATGCCTTGAGGAAAATCGACTCGGAACCCTGGCTTTAAGTTGGTACTACGCTCTCTACCGTGGAAGTATCAATCTATGGGAGGTTGCCAGTGCCATGCAGAAGTCGGATCTTGTATTTTTGCTCAACCAGAGAGAAAAAAATTACTCGTCTCAGAACTTAGAAGTACCAAAAAACAAAATTCATCTAGTGGCTAACGGCATGCCTGATGATTTTCTAGGCTTAACCGATATAAAATCTCCAAGTGATACGGATGGGGTGGTCTCTATAGCGGTCGTGGGCACCTATATTTTACGTAAAGGAATTAAATATAGCGTTCCGGCCTTGAATGCAACTCTCAAAAGATTTCCCCACGTAAAATGTAGCTTTTACGGTACTGAGCGACCTGAGATAGAAATTAAAAAAGATTTCGACTCTGAGTTGCATGACCGCATTCACGTTGTGCCCCACTATGCACACTCTGCTTTACCTAAACTTCTCAAAAACCATCAGATTTCAATCTTAGCTTCTAACTATGAGGCCTTTGGAAAAGCGTTAATTGAAACGATGGCCTGTGGCTTAGCCCCCATTGTTACCGCAACGCCAGGTCCATTGGAAATTGTTCAAAATGGCTATGATGCAATAGTTGTACCCGTTCGAGATAGCGAGGCGATTGAGGCTGCCTTAGAAAAATTGTTAACGGATCAGCCTTATCGCACTCAGTTGCAGACTCAGGCATATCATACAGCTCAAAAGTATAGCTGGATGCAAACTGCAAAGGATCGGATTGCGCTCTATGCAAAAGCATTAAACACCCAAAAGCCTCAAGCCTCAATCCTCAGTACAAAATGATGCCATCCACATCAACAGAAAATAGTCGTGGGTTGACTTTGAGGAGAGGCTTTGTTGCGTGAGAGGGCCCAACGCCATATAATTATGCTTCTTGACTCTAGAACTCTCACCCTAAAAAGAAATATCAATCATATAGTTGGGCATAGGATCTGGGAGCATTAACTCAGGCAATTTGAGATGTGTGTGACCGCACCACCTTACACTCAACCATGATTATCAATCGGGAAATTCTCATCGCAGATAACGCATAGAAACCTTAGCAGCTCTGCTATTGCCACTTATTGCACTAGCTATTTCAAAGCGCACTGACATTGCTGGATGTAGAGGCGGAGCCCAGCAGCGATGCGGCTAGCCTCGAGAAACCTAAGTCATATAGGATAGCAAGCTTTTCTCCCGAGCATCATGGCCACGTCAACCTTATCTAGGCATCAAACGATGCATCATGGTTCGTTCGATACTTACTAAAAAGCAGAGCCTTTCATTTTCCTTCACCATAGCCCCATCAACAACAGCAAGGGCTGCTGGCGGGAAATACACAAACACGGAGAAAACAAGGTTGCTTCTGTGATGTGAGACCGTTCTAGAGTAAGACACTTGAAGATTGTTAGCCATCAAGGTGATAACAGAGAACCTAATAGCGTCATCGACCAAGAAACGAGGCTTCCCCGAACAATAAAACCAGAAATATACTCGGACCAGTTACAGATTGTGAAATGCAGGGTGAAATATTTTGGGAGGGTACTTCAACTCTACAAAATTCAACCACCGCAGCCTCATCTCTCCAGTCCCCACACTTGTCTAAAATTCTATCCGCGGGCTTCTATACTTGAGTCCGTCGACTTAAAATGTCTCTATCTGCAAGAGAGACCGTCCCTCGGTAGCCGCACCAAGGCAACTGGAGAATTATCCACATATTGAAGGCCCCCTATGATATCCGAAGCCTCTAGCCTCAAAGCATCTTTGAAGCGTTGGATACAAACCAGGGTCCCCTTAATTGCAGATATCTATTTTTATCTCGCCTTCCCCATCCGGATCAATTTCTTTAGAGGGGTTTTTCCCACCTACACAACTGCAAAGGATGCCATAGACGATAAATTTTACTGTGGCTATGATCTCCCCACAGCCTATCCACATTCACTCCAAGACCTAGAGGCATTGCGGGCGATCAATATGCCATTGCTTTCTCCTCTTCAAACTGCTCTCCAAGCAGGCTCTCGAGTGTTTGATCTTGGCGGAGGTATTGGCATAGATTACTACGCCTTTCGCAAAGCCCTTACATTCCCTCACGACCTAAAATGGCAAGTCTTTGAAACCCCATCAGCGGTCGAAATGGGTCAGCATCTGGCCGAGGAAAATAAAGCTCCCCATCTATCATTCACCACTGAATTTTCAACCTTAGATGGAGCCGATATCCTACTCACTAACGGAGCACTCCAATACTTTGAACCCTCTCTTGCAGACCTACTCAATCAGATCCAAGACCGCCCTCAGCATCTTTTGATAAATTACGTCCCCTGCTATGACGGACAGACATTTTTCACAGTGCAAAATATCGAGGTATCACGCTGTCCCTACAAAATTCAAAACAGGGCAGAGTTCATTGCTGAGATTGAACAACTCGGCTATCAATTAGTGACCAATTGGCATGACCCGCGAACCTGCCATATCCCCTTCCATCCAGAGTGTTTTGTTAATGGATATCATGGCTTTTACTTTAAGCAAACAATATCCCATCCCTAAATTCAACCGTGCAAAAATAAACTTATAAATTCCCTTTATGGTAGATTAAATTACTAGGATGCGGGATAAGCAAGGGAGCTGAGGTTGCCTTGCTCAGGGTATGATAAATTTTCTCATTTTTGAGGGGGTCTCCATAGAATTTTGTCGTTGCGCTAAGTCGCGCAAGTGACGAGGTTCCTTGATCTACAGCTTTCCTTTTCATGTTTTACAAGACTAACCTCAGGACATCGTTTTGGGGAATTTCTATCTTCAAAAAAATATTCCAGGAAAGAGAGTGAGGGGTAAGTTAGCTCCATTAATCCTATAGGTCAGTACGCTAGCACTTAGCTTTCAGATCTTTAATGAAATCCCGTTTACTTACTTGAATTTCATAATCAACTATGTCGTCACCGCTTGGATCTATAACATCTGAAATCCAGGTAGATATTAATCCTTTTACCAATGGAGACATACTTTTCACAGCTCCTCTCTCCAAGACGCAGCATGACGTTTGGACATTTATTCAAACGGGTCAAAAAGCTAGCTACGACTTCCGCATTGCTCTCGATAAGATTTCGGCTCATTTACACCAGCCGCCTGCTGTTCAGGAAGCCATCGTCATTCTGGGAACCCCCCCATTAGAGGTCGCGTTAATCCGTGATTTTTTCCACCAACCTCAACCGAAACAAAGCCTACAGAATCGATCATTAGCAGTCAAGAATTTACAAAACAACCGTTCCCTGACAGCGAGGGCCTTCAGCCGTTGGTCAGTCTTAAGACCTTACCTTTCCAGGCAAATAGCGCAACCAATCACCGCTCACTACCGCAACCTCATAGAAGCAAACAGTTATTCAGTCACGCTGAAATTTGGTCTGAGGAGGGAGAAAGATGAGTGATTTGATTGGGTTATTAGATCAGCTGCGCCAGCGTCAAGTGACCGTCTGGCTCGAGAATGATCGCCTCCGATACCGAGCACCCAAAAATACACTAGAACCAGAACTATTAGCAGAACTCAAAGCTCGTAAAGCTGAGATTTTAACCTTCCTGAAGCAAGCCAATGCACAGGATCAGATTCCCAGTATTGAAGCGATAGATCGACAGCAGCCTTTGCCGCTGTCCTTTGCGCAACAAAGGCTGTGGTTTCTCCAACAGCTTGAGCCCAATAGTACGGCAAACAATATGCCCGTGGTGGTCAAGTTTGAGGGACAGCTCGACATTGACCAATTGGAGCAAAGCATTCAGAAGGTTGTTCAGCGCCACGAAGTTTTGCGGACCTGCTTTCCGATCGTCAATGGCCAACCCACCGTCTGCCTTCAGGAACAGATTGCAATAAAACTCCCAGTCATTGACTTACGCCATCTGCCCAGTTCTCAAAAAAGGGAACGTGAGGCCCATCGACTGGCGACCGAGGCAGCTCATCATCCCTTTGACCTCACTCAAGGCCCTATGCTCAGCATTCGGCTTTTTAAACTTGAGGATCAAGTTTTCTTGCTGCTTTGGAACATGCACTGCATTGTTTGTGACGGTGCATCTTCTGACATTTTCTATCAGGATTTAATTGCCATCTATCGAGCCTTGAGCGCCGGCCAGGCACCCACTCTACCAAATCTAACGGTTCAATATGCTGACTTTTCCCATTGGCAGCGGGCTTGGTTACAGGGAAGCGTTCTGGAAACCCAATTGGATTACTGGCGACAGATCATCAATGGCGATCTGTCATCCATTCGTTTGCCCATAGACCATCCCCGACCTCAAAACGTCCAGAGTTATCGAGGTGATCGGGCAGCCCGGATGCTACCCCTCGAGCTGAACCAGGCCTTGACCAACCTGAGTCAGTGCTCTGGGGCCACTTTATTTATGGTGCTGTTGGCAGCTTTTCAGGTCTTGCTGCACCGCTACTCCAGTCAAGAGGATTTACTGATTAATGTTGCAAGCGCAGGGAGGGGAACGCTAGAGACAGAAGGCCTGCTGGGCTTTTTCTCAAACACCTTACTGCTACGTGCAGATTTATCGGGGAATCCCTCCTTCTCCGAACTACTGCAACGCGTTAAGCAGTCTTCACTGCAGGCATTTGCACACCAGGATCTCCCTTTTGAAAAAGTAGTGGTGGAGTTACATCCTGAACAACGAAACATCCATTCTTCTCTCTTTCAAGTCAAGTTTGCGTTGAATCCGCCCTGGTCCAAGGGACGGGGTATGGCTGCTGTGCAGTTACCTGATTTGAACATTCACTCTCTCTTTGGCTACATCCACCACGGCCAGACAAAGTATGACCTTATGCTGGTGATGCGTGAGCAGGATGAAGGGCTAGGCATGGTGTTTGATTACAATGCAGAGCTATTCAACGCTGAGACAATGGCCCGCATGGTTGACCATTTCCATACGCTCCTCCAGGGAATCATCACAAACCCTGGTCAACGCATTTCAGAATTACCTTTACTCACACCGCAAGAACAACAAACTCTTGTCCCTCAAGACCACTGGAAAGCGGCACCGACCATCGGACTACATCGTCGATTTGAAGCTCAAGTTGAACAAAGTCCAGATGCGATCGCACTTATAACCCACAACCAGCAGTTCACCTATCGGGCACTGAACAGCCAAGCCAATCAACTGGCCCATTACCTGCAACAACAGGGCATCACGGCCAAAACGACCGTCGTTGTTGAAATCAATCAGCCCATCCTTAGAGTGATTGCCCAGCTTGCCATCCTCAAAGCAGGCGGTATTTATATTCCCATTGATGTTGACAGCCCCATACATTTTCTCAACCAAACGCTGACCGATTTACCACCTGTCTTACTCACTCAGAACGCACGCGAATCTGAGGATCGTTTCAGCAACATCATCAACATCGACGCGATCCAAAGCGCAGTTCAAGGGCAGAGTACAACCAATCTGAAAAGTTCAGACTACACACCTGATGTCGCCTGCATCTTGTTTGTACAGAAGCCAGACAGGCAGAAATGGATCAGCATTCATCTGACCCACAGTGGCATTCATCATGCTGCGACGGGAGCTACGGTATTGCACTTATCTTCGGCTGATCGATGGCTCCAGATAGCACCTGTGACCCATGAACGTTCACTGTGGGAAACTTTTTCCGCCTTGTTGCATGGTGGACAGCTCGTTCTACCGCAACACCCTGTGACGACCACGGAATTGAGCCAGAGTATTCAGCAGTTGAAAGTGACAACGGTTTATCTACCCACCCGACTGTTCAATAGCCTGATTGAGCATGACCTTCAGGCCCTAGCCTCTATCAAAACCTGTCTCATTGGTGGTGACATTGCTTCGCCCCACCATATCCATCAATTTCAACAGACGCTCCCCGATAGCAACCTCTTTAATACCTATGGCAGGATTGAGAATTCTGGACTCGTCTGCCTGCACCCCATGCATGAGCCCCCCTCTGCTCAAGCCACAGCCCAGGTCGGTCACCCTCTCGATCAGACACAAGTCTACATCCTTGATCAACATCGTCAGCCGCTACCCATGGGTGTTGAAGGTGAACTCTACATTGGTGGAACGGGCCTCGCCCAAGGAGATACTTCTGGATCGTCATCCTCTTGGGTGCACCATTCCTTCGGTCCGTCATCCTCTGACTATCTTTTTCGCACAGGCGAACGTGCAAAATATTTGCCCGATTGTTCCATTCTCTTGCTGGGCCACACTCCACCCATCCCTCTGAACGGTCTATCCATACGATTGAGTGAGATAGAAATGGTGCTCAATCAACATCCGCTTGTGAAAGAGAGCAAACTTATTAACATCACAAGTGAAAAGGCCTTACCGTCTATTGTTGCCTATGTTGTTGCTCAGCAAGACCCTGTAACATCCAATCTTCTATCCGACTTCCTCAAAGGCCAGCTCCCTGTTCATGGCCTTTCCATCAGCTTTGTTGTTCTGGAATCATTTCCCTTAACGGTTGCAGGAGAGATTGCTCTGCAACAGCTACCCGAACCCATTATTGGTCAGGACAAGGTAGAGGAGATCAAAGTGGCCGCTGCAAGTCCTCTGGAACAACAGTTACTTCAACTCTGGCAAGAGATCCTTACTGTTGAGACCATCGGCACAACGGATAATTTCTTTGCCCTTGGTGGTAACTCCCTACTGGCGATCACCCTAGCCCTACAGATCCAGGAAAAGCTGGGTAAGGCCTTACCTTTAGCCTCATTTTTTCAGGCACCCACGATCAAAGAGCAAGTCCAAGTTCTGCAACAGGATCATGCAACATTGGACTACTACTCATTGCTTCCTATTCAGGCCACCGGTACTTATCCCCCCCTCTTTTTCATCCACTTTATCAACAGAACATTGACGGATTGCTTTGGTGCAGAGCAACCGATCTATGGCATTCGTTTCGGCATGGCAGCTCAAGTCTCCGATACTCCAGACGAGACCATTCCCCAACAAGTGGAGGCATTAGCAGCGCACTATATTCAAGAGATGAGACGCTTGCAACCCAATGGACCCTACTATTTGATCGGTAATTCCTTCGGCGGCACTGTGACGTTCGAAATGGCGAAACAACTCTCTGAGCAAGGCGAAAAGGTTGCCTTTTTGGCGGTCTTTGATACCTCTTTATGGGACAGACCCAACAGATTTTCCGTGATGCAAAGGCTGAGTCGAAGGGTGGTCAAGACCTGGCGGTCAGGTTTTTCTGGTTTTAAGGGCTGTGTAAAATATCGCCTAGGGAAACTGCACTATACGTGGAAGTACAAAGGGAAATATACACCTCACATCGACTGGGAAAATGAAGTTCTGCTCTTTGAAAACTACTTGCCAACATCGTATGCCGGCAAAGTAACCTTGTTTAACTCTACAGAAACGGCTGCCCAGTATGATGATCCGAAATGGCTATCGCAACAGTGGTCCCAGGTCACGGAGGAATTAGTGACGATTGATATGCCAGGCGATCATACCGGCATGCTCGAAGCTCCTCATGTTGAGGGGCTAGCGACTGTGCTGAAACGCTGTCTTGAGGAAGCAAGAACAGAAGCAGAGCAAGGTCTTCAGCCCCCTCCAATTCGCAGTCCTGAAAAAATGAGCGTTGCGCCATAAGCGTCATACATCATAGAAGGACGCAACATTCGGCTCTCAAATCTTATTGGACAGAGCGATCGTCCTTACGACGCTCAAAATCGGTGCTAAGTAACCCTCAAGTCTTCAGAATATCGCTCGTGGAGTACGAGTAAGTCCAAGCTGCACAATCTGAGTCAGCCCCAAGAAGGCACCCACCTGAAGGTAAGCACTACGCTTCCAACCGGAACGTCATGAACGAGCGCTTAACTGCCAAGTATGATTGGCTGACAGATCTAAAATCCGCTGATGATATTCAACGAGGGTTTTCCGATGGCCAACACTTAAGAAGGTGGTCTGCGTCGCTTTCAGT
>CALFCG010000015.1 GCA_937951315.1 uncultured cyanobacterium | reverse complement strand
GGGACTTTTCAGTCTGCTTCCCGTTGATCTCAACAGAATCCGGTAGGCTAAATGTGTCACGGTCAGGCTTGGCAGAGCTGTATCGCGATACTCGGCTGAGTGAGGACAGCCCTTCCTTTACCTACATGGTGTTCAGCGATGTTTCTGTTCTCATCACAATGTGTATCCCGATCCTCACTGAATTCTTTGTTTACATTGCTTTCTTATGGTTTCTCTGGCACGCAAGAACCTCTTTCAAGATCTGCCGCGCTTTATTGTGGCTCAGGCTGGGATTATGTTTGCGGTGGGTTTGGTTTCCATCCAGACTGGGTTGCTCAATGGGTTCACGAAGTCTACAACTTTGTTGATTGACAATGCCAACGCTGATCTGTGGGTTGCCTCAGAAGATATGCGGTATCTGGATTTAACACTGCCGATGCCCTATGAGCGTGTGGCGCAGGCCGAGGCTGTTGAAGGGGTGGAAGTCGCTGAGGCGCTGATCTCTCAGGGCTCTGTCTGGCGTTATGCCTTTGATCAAATTGCGCCGATAAAAATTGTCGGATTTGATCCCGATGGCGAACTCTTTCGGCCCGCTCCCTTGGTGGAAGGGGATTTCAGCAAGATTAAGCAGCCCTACAACATCATTGTGGATGAGCTTGATTTAGGATCTCTGGATATTCCTGGGGTTGGGGCGACGGCTGATATTGGCTCCTTTAAGGCTCAGGTGTCGGGCAAGACCTCAGGACTCCGCTCAATTGTGTCGAGTCCCTATGTTTTTACATCGCTGCCGAATGCGCTGGCTTATCTTGAGTCGCCGGTCGCTTCCCCAGATGACAACCCCTCCGATCCACCGTCGCTAACCCCGGAGAGACGCATTAACTTCGTGTTAGTGCGAGCTGAACCGGGACAGAATTTGCAGACCCTTAAAAAACGCCTTGAATCAGAGCTGCCAGATGTCCGGGCCCTAACGCAGACTGAGCTGACGGAGTTGACGCAGACTTACTGGCGAAATAGTACAGGCGTGGGCTACATCTTAGGACTCGGGGCTGCCGTCGGTGTTGTCGTTGGGACGGTGGTGGTGGGCCAAATTCTCTATTCTTCTGTGAGTGATCACCTGAAAGAGTTCGGAACGCTGAAGGCGATGGGGTCGTCTGATTGGTATATCTACCGGGTGATTTTAGAGCAAGCGCTGTGGATGGCTGTTTTAGGCTATGTGCCGGGCATTGCTTTATCTGCGGGCTTGGGAGCTTGGACCGCTCAGGCCCAGGCGATCGCAATCTTGATCAATCCTGGGATTGCGGCAGGGGTGTTCGTGATTACGGTGGTGATGTGTAGTGGGGCGGCGGTCTTTGCCATTCAAAAGGTGACGCGCCTGGATCCGGCAATGGTGTTCAAGTCTTGATTTTGCCCCTACCAAGACCCCCGATCTTTGTCGGACTATTAAGTTGTAAGCTTTGAGCTGAAGGTAGTGCATGCCAGCTTTATCCATGACTGAAACCCAGCCCGATCAATCTTCTCCCGCGCCACCGCTACCTGCGATTGTGGCCCAAAATGTGCAGATGACCTATCAGGCGGGAGATCAAAAATTCCAGGCTCTGAAGGGGATTGATCTTGAAATTCTCTCTGGGGATATTGAGCTGTTGATGGGGCCTTCGGGGTCAGGCAAGACAACGCTGCTTTCGATTTTGGGGGGCATCTTGACGCCGACTGCTGGTCAGGTCTCACTGCTGGGCCAGGAGATTATTGGGCTATCACGGCCTAAGCTCTCGAAGTTTCGGTTGCAGCACATTGGGTTTATTTTTCAAGGTTTTAATCTCTTCCCGGCTTTGAGTGCAGCGGAAAATGTGGAGGCGGCCCTGAATCTAAAGGGTGTGCGCGGTAAGGTCGCCAAGGAGGAGTCACGGCGGTTGCTGGATCAAGTGGGGCTATCGGATAAGGAGGGCAATCTGCCCCGTGATTTGTCGGGTGGCCAAAAACAGAGAGTTGCGATCGCACGTGCTTTAGCGGCCAACCCTCGCTTGATTTTTGCGGATGAACCCACCGCAGCCCTGGATTCCCAGCGCGGTCGCGCCATCATTGAACTTTTGCGAAAGCTGGCAAAGGAAGAAGGCTGCACCGTCTTGATGGTCTCCCATGACCCCCGCATCATTGACGTGGCAGATCGCGTTGTATATCTCGAAGATGGCATGATCACCCCAGAGTTGAATCCGACGGCCCATGAACAAAGTTCAGTTCTTCATCATCACTGAGGCTCACTGACGTGCAGGTATTTGTGACGGGGGCAACGGGGTTTGTAGGCGCGAATCTAGTGCGGCTTCTGCTGAAGCAGGGCTATCATGTGCGCGCTTTGGTGCGTCCTGACAGTTCTAGAACGAACCTGGAAGCCTTAGATATCGAGATCGTGACAGGTGATTTAACCGATGCAGGACTGGTTAAGCATCTACGGGGGTGTCAGGTGCTGTTCCATGTCGCGGCTCACTATAGTCTGTGGCGGACTGAGCAAGATCAGCTGTACCGCAATAATGTCATGGGCACGCGCAATATTCTGAAAGCTGCCCGCGATGCCAGCATTGAACGCACGGTGTATACCAGCTCTGTGGCGGCGATCGGAGTCCCAGAATCAGGGGCAGTTGCCACGGAGAAGTATCAAAGTCCCATTGACAAACTCATTGGGGCCTACAAGCAGTCAAAGTATCTCGCTGAACAGGAAGCGTTTCACGCCATCAGCATTGGGCAAGATATTGTGATCGTTAATCCCAGTACCCCCGTAGGACCCTGGGATCTGAAACCCACGCCGACAGGGGATATGATTTTACGGTTCTTGCGACGTCAGATGCCCTTTTATCTGAATACGGGGCTGAATTTGATTCATGTCCGAGATGTCGCGCAGGGGCATATCTTAGCCTTAGAGAAGGGCAAGAGCGGAGAGCGCTATATCCTGGGGAATCGCAACCTCACGCTCCAGGAAATTTTGGCACAGTTATCGCAAATTACAGGTCTTCCAGAGCCGCGCGGTAGCTTACCGGCTTGGATTCCGTTGACGGCTGCCTGGGTTGATGAATGTGTGCTTGCGCCTTTGGGTAAGACGCCATCCGTACCGCTGGCAGGTGTCAAGATGGCGCAGCAGACCATGTTTTATGACGCTTCTAAGGCCGTTCATGAGTTGGGACTGCCACAGACTGATATTGATCTGGCGCTCCGGGAGGCGGTGGATTGGTTTATCAGTCATGATTATGTGCCCAACTGGCAGGACTAGCGCTGCTCTATTTTTTGCACCAGTCGTGTGAC
>CALFCG010000014.1 GCA_937951315.1 uncultured cyanobacterium | reverse complement strand
GCCCACACCAATTTAGGGAATACGTTGAAGGCGCTAGGCCAATTTGATGAAGCTGTGTGCTGTCATCAACAGGCATGCTCTCTGTCTCATAACGATCCGGAAGCCCATTACAATTTGGGCAATGCGCTTGTGGCTCAAGGTGGCTCCCCAGATGCAATTCTGGCCTACCAGGAAAGTTTGCGCTTGCGTCCTGACTGGGTGGAAGCCCACGTGCGATTGGCCAGTTTATGGCAAGAGCAGGGCAATTTCAAGGCTGCTGAGCAACAATTCGAACAGGCACTCCGGTACGAACCCCATAATTCTGATATTGTCACTCGGTTGGCTCTGGTGCTGAAAGCTCAGCGACGATTTGATGCAGCGATTGTGCTTTTAAAGGGTTTGCTTGAGAAAGATCCGGCCAATGCTGCAGGCCACTGTAATTTGGGTTCTGTGTATAGTGACCAAGGATGCTTTGAAGATGCGATCGCATCCCTGCGCCAAGCGATTCAACTCGATCCTGATTTAACCCAGGCTCACATCAATTTGGGGTTTGCCCTCGGTGTTGTGGGGCATGTCTCGGGGGCCATTACCCATTGTCAGCGTGCCATTGAACTGGAGCCGCAAGGAGCATCGGCCTATATTAATCTCGGCTTTGCCCTCACGGCCCAGGGCCGAATTCCTGAGGCCATTGGCAGCTTTCAAACTTTGTTAAAGCTGGAGCCCCACTACCACCCGGCTCACTCAAATTTTCTGTATGCCCTCAACTACGACACCTGCTACAGTCGAGAATTTATTGCTGCAGCCCACCGTCGTTGGGGAGAACAGGAACAGGCAAAAGTTTCTGCTCTCCCCCAACGCACTATTCATCAGCCCCTCCGCATTGGATACCTTTCTCCCGATTTTCGCCAGCATTCAGTCCTCTACTTTATTGAACCGATTCTGAAGCACCATGATTGCCAGAGGTTTCAGATTTATTGCTATGCCAATGTCGCTGTTCCTGATGCTGATACGGGGCGGCTTCAATCCCTTGGTCATCACTGGCGTGATGTCTATGCACTGACGGACGACCAGTTAGCCCACTTAATTCAAGAGGACCGCATCGATATTTTGATCGATCTCGCTGGGCATACCGGTCGAAATCGCTTGCCGGTTTTTGCGCGTCAGCCCGCCCCCATTCAAGTGACCTATCTGGGGTACCCCAACACCACAGGTCTCACGACTGTGAATTACCGGATCAGTGATGCCTTGGCAGATCCGCCGGGTTTAACAGAGAGTGACTACACAGAAACTCTCATCCGCATGCCACAGTGTTTTTTGTGTTATCAGCCACCGACCAATGCTCCCTCCACGAATAACCTACCGGCGCTTACGACCCCGACGTTTACCTTTGGCTCATGTAATAATTTGGCTAAGCTTTCCCCCCAAGTGATTGAATGCTGGGCCAAAATCCTCCAGGCACTCCCTCAATCGCAACTATTAATGAAAATGCGTTGCCTAGATGATCGCCCGACGCAAGAGCGATTCTGGGGGTTATTTGAGCAGCACAACATCCCTCGTGAGCGCGTGCAGCTTTATGGCCCTCTTCAGGACACCGCCGAGCATTTAGCCTTTTATCATCGCCTTGATCTGGCCCTAGATCCCTTCCCTTACAACGGCACGACAACCACCTGCGAGTCTCTATGGATGGGCGTACCGGTCGTGACACTGGCCGGTGAGACCCATATCAGCCGAGTCGGATTGAGCCTTTTGAATGCTGTGGGGCTAGGAGACTGGGTCACCTCTTCCCCAGAGACCTATATTGAAAGGGCTGTTGCTGCGGCTTCAGACCTAGATCTGTTGGCGACATTGCGTTGTACGCTGCGACCCACGATGGCCAGCTCCGCGCTCTGTGATGCAGAGCAACAGACCCGAGCTCTAGAGCATCTATTCTCTGAAATGGCATGACTCCGTGGGATAGATTTCAGTCACATCGAACAAAAATACTGAGCAAGACCGGACCTAGCAAATGTTGGTGAGCTTCACACCTTAGATCAACTTGTTCCCCCAGTCGCTCTCTTTCTGGACCGCTATAAAACTGCATCTTCGCCATTGTTGACTGCGGAAATAATGTTCCTAAAGATGTCGTGTAATCCACTAAGTAAAAGCGTCCCTGAGGTTTTAACACCCGATGAACTTCAGCTAAGACGCGCTGCGGGTCGGGGTAATGCAAAAAGCTAATGGTGCTAAAGGCCGCCTCGAACAGGCCATCTTCTGTGGGGATGGTATGGCTCACCCCGCGAATAAACTTGAGCCGGTTTCCATGACGATTGCTGCGCCGGGCCTGATTGAGCATCTCGGGTGAGAGGTCCATCCCCGTTCCCTGCATCTGAGGATAGGTGTGAGCCAGGCGATTCAGCAAACGCCCGGTGCCGCAGCCAATGTCGAGAACATGGGCCGTTTCTGCAAGCTGAAGATAGTCCAGCAGGCGGAGATGAATGGCTTGATAAAAGACCGAGGGCAATAACCAGTCGTAGCTGGGCGCCCAGTTGTCAAAGAGCTGGGTTTTAGCGGTTAATGTATCCATTTTGTTGTCGATGGAACTACAGGGACAGCATCGCTATCTATATAAGATGACGCATTTAACATCAAAAAATAGTTGAAGAGATTTTAGATATGCCAACTCATTTTGCCGTTCGGGTCGGAGTAGGGGTTGTGCTGCTGACAGGAGCGATGCTATCCCCGGCGCTCAAAACCGTCATGGCTCAGGAGAGACAAACCCTGCGCCCACAAATTGCGGTGGTGGATTTTAACTATGCTGACACGCGCACTCCCTACTCTGCATCCTATAAAGATGTGGGGGTTGCTAAGGAAGTCAGCACCAGACTGCTTGAAGCGTTGGTTGCAGAAGAAACTTACGGGGTGATTGACCCAATGCGGGTTCAGCAAGCTCTAAGCACCTTGAATTTTTCAGGGCCGCTCAGTCCAACGGATGCGATCAGCTTAGGAAAGGAGCTGAAGGCTGACTTGGTTCTGATCGGCACCATTACTGATTTCAACTCGGAACAGGCCTGCACGGGTAAGGGGCAATGTTCGCCTGCGACCACTGCTCAGATTTCGATCGAAAGCAGCACCATTGACGTTGATTCAGGCAATGTTGCAACGCGGCGGAGCAATGTCAGCATGACACGAGAGCAATCAGGCAATGCGCCATCCGCTTCAGGTTCTCTGGGTTCTGAGCTGGAATCAGAGCCCAGCCGTGATGTCCTCGATGATGCGGTGGAGAAGGCCATTTCCAACCTCGTCAAAGGTCTGGCTGGAAAGCCTGATTTCAGAGAGTTCCGTCGAAATAGATATCCCTAGGGAAGTTGGTCGACTACACTTTAAGGGATTTGTTGACCTTACAGGAGTGATATGACACGGTACGACGTTTATGGTCTCGGCAATGCCCTTGTTGATATTGAATGTGAAGTGAAACCTCAGCTCCTGGAGGAGTTAGGGATTGATAAAGGGGTCATGACGCTGATTGATGAAGATCATCAACAGAAGATTCTGACGAGCTTAAATAGCCACCGGCTCAAGCGAGCGTCTGGAGGATCCGCAGCCAACACGATGATCGCCATCAACCAATTTGGAGGCCAATCCTTCTATTCCTGCAAGGTTGCCAATGATGAACCGGGCCAGTTCTATCTCTCAGATCTGCTGAACTGCGGCGTGGCGACGAATCTCAAGTCCGAGACCTTGGGGGAGGGAATCACGGGAAAATGTTTGGTGTTCGTGACCCCCGATGCCGACCGCTCTATGACAACCTTCCTCGGCATTTCAGGGGGATTATCTGTCAATGAGCTGGATGAAGATGCGATCGCATCTTCCCAGTACACCTATCTTGAGGGGTACCTCGTCACCGGACCGGACTCAAAAGCTGCCACTATAAAAGCGCGAGAGCTAGCCAAGGCGGCTGGACAAAAAGTGTCCCTCACGCTTTCTGACCTCAACATGGTTAAGTTTTTTAAAGATGGACTCCTGGAGATGATCGGCTCCGGCATTGATTTCTTATTTGCCAACGAAAGCGAAGCACTGGGCATGGCAGAGACAGAAGATTTCAACACTGCCGTTGAGTATTTCAAAACCCTTGCTACCGGCTTTGCGATTACCCGTGGTCCCCAAGGATCTGTCATTTTTGATGGTGAAAAACTGATCGATATTGATCCGCTTCCCGTCAAAGCCGTTGATACCGTTGGAGCTGGTGATATGTATGCGGGGGCCGTTCTGTACGGCATCACCCATGGCCTGAGTTTTGCAGATGCCGGACGGCTCGGTTCATTGGCTGCAGCTCGCTTAGTCACCCACCTCGGTCCCCGCATGGAAACAGAAGCTACGAGAGGATTGTTAGAAGCGATCTAGACTTCCCTCTAAGAGACATTTTCTGGCTGATGATGAGTGCCTTTTTTGTAGTAGGTAAAACGTAAATGTCAGAGAATGACATCACCATTCTCTGACATGAATATCAGTTTTTCTCATCTGCCTATTGCTTCGCTCCCCATCAATGTATGAAACTAAAGCTAGTACATTTCTAGGAGGAGAACCTAGAATGCCCGACTCGATCGCACCAGGGCAAACCAATGCCCTTTACTACCAATGCTTTGAAAAGTTACTGCCTATTGCTGGACAGCATCTTGAAGCTGTTTCTCTAGATTGGTGGGACTTGGATCGATTCTTGGGGTTGGCTTTTTACACACTCCTAGCTGAGACAGATATCAAAATTCGCAAGCAGATTGCAACGCTCTTTCCTGCTTTTGGGGCGAAGGCCGTTCCGCCTCTCATCGTGCTGTATCGACAACCAAACCTTGATCCTGAATCCAGCGCACTGGTTAACCAGACCCTGGCAAAATTCAACTCCTCTGAGCTGATCTCAGGCTTGATCAATGTTCTGAAATCTTCAGAAGATGATAGCTTTGATGCCTCCGTTTCCCAGAGGCTTGCGGGAATAGGCCATAAGGCAATCTCTGCCGTAGAGTCACTGTTAAGCGATCCTGAGTGGGCAATATTAGGACAGAGAATTCTTCCACAAGTTCAGAAATTTCAAGCTATTAAGCGGGTACAACAAAGTCCCCGATTTTCTAGTAATAAAATGCCTAGAGATTATCTGAAAACTTGCAAATCTGAAGCTCAAGATCATCGGCAAGCATCACTACAAAATACTGCCCACCTGAATCCATCCTGTTCAGCGGCTAGCACGCTTGCTCCGCAATCAACAGCCCTGATGAATATGGCTGCCTATAAAGCCGAGACCTCTTCCTACTCGCAGGCCATCGACATTTATACAGAAGCATTGGCCCACTCTCCTGATAGCGCTTGGGCCTATGGTGCACGCGGTCTACTTCGTTCTAATATTGGCGACCAGCAGGGCGCCATTGCTGATATGCGGTACGCTGCTCATCTCTTTCACCAACAGGGGAAAAACGCTAATTTTGAAATTGCTCTCGGGTATCTCCGTAAAATTATGCGTCATGTCCCCAGTTAAAATGGGATTTGGTTCTCAGCAATGATTGCTTTGCGAGTGAGCTTCATGCCTTCGCACTCCATCGCCGAGCTAGCTAAATTTAAGAGATAAATCGTCGATGTTGTTGCCCATACATCTATTGCTGCTAACGACGCTGTACCAGCTCGTTGCCTGTCTGCGCGAGAAGCAGCAGAAACCCCCAGGACAGCTCGTTGATATGGGGGGATATGCACTACACCTGTATCGGTTGGGCAAGGGTGGAGTGACTATTGTTATTGATCATAGTCTGGGGGGGGTGAAGGCTATCTGTTAATGAAGAAACTGGCACCGTTGGGGCGTTTTGTGGCTTGGGACCGAGCTGGTTATGGCTGGAGCGATCACAGTCCCCATCCTCGCACCAGTGGCCAAATTGTTGATGAGCTAAACATTGCATTGGCCAAAGCCCATCTTCAGCCTCCCTATATTTTGGTGGGAGATTCTTTCGGTAGCTACAATATGCGGCTGTATGCCCAGCGTTTTCCAGAACAGGTTCAGGGGTTAGTGCTCACCGATGGTCTACATGAGAATGGAATGCTCAACATGCCCTGGCCCTTGCAGATTTTAAAGCTCATCTTTATTTCCGGTTTTTTGATGTCTATCTTTGGGGCCGGATTTGGAATTATCCGATTACTGAGGTTGGTACAAATTTTCGAGTTGATCAAACCCAACTTACGGCAATTTTCACGGTCAGAGTTATCTCCTGTGACTCGATCCTTCTGTCGTCCCAAGCATTGGTTGACCATGGCTCGAGAACTCTGGAGTATGAATGCTAGTGGCCGTCAGCTTAGAGTTGCCAGTGAGCTAGGAAGTTTGCCAATCGTTAGTATCAAGTCCTGTTCATTTTTTACACCCGCATTGTGGACGTTCTTCATTCCCTTGAAAAGGATTAATCATCTGCGTGATCAGATTCATCATGACTTGATGAGCCTATCTTCTGATTGCACACAGCTCCAAGCTGAACACAGTAGCCATTTTGTCTGGGTTGATCAGCCAGAAATTATGGTGGAGGCTGTTCAACATATACTTAAGAAAATCAACTACTAAGCCCGTAAAAGCTAGCCTTGTTCTATTAATGAGATTATTTTGCTGAAATCGTGTCTTTTTGCCAGAAAATAGTCCCTATATCGATTGAAGGGTCGATAATTTGCAAGAAGTTGAGGGGGCAAGGGGTGATCGCAATACTGGTGATATTGGGTTGACAGCGACCTTGAGCGATTGAGGAGGTCGATAATTTCTCGGAATAGGGCAAAGCTTTTAAAAAACGATTGTGCTTGTTGTCGGTTCTCAGATTTGCGTGGGCATTATAAGGGCATTGAAAAAATACCCTAGGTTCTCGCCGACGCGGTGGCAGTGTACAGGAAAATCTCGATATTTTGACTGTTCTCCCTGCTTCTTATTGTTGGCTCAAGCCGTACGGACATGAGTGGATCCTAGACGTATTTGCATGACCCTCAAACTTTAGTTGCTTTAGCCTTTGCAATGATTGAGGCCACCGGAGATGCTTAACAACGTTATCAATATTCTCTCAGTCGAGGCTCATTCGGATGATGTTTGCATCACGAATCAATTATTAACAAGTAGTTTTGGTGCTCGGTATGAACTCGCGACCGTCGCCTGTTTGAGTGAGGCCCTCACTTGCTTAGACTCCAACCACTTTGATGTTTGCTTGTTAGACTTACATCTCCCAGACAGCACAGGCCTGGATAGTTTTTTGACCCTTCAGAACAAAATTCCTGGGCTGCCGATTGTAATTTTAATGGGACAGAACGATGAACCGCTTGCAAACCAAGCTTTGCAGCTAGGAGCACAAGATTATTTGGTCAAAGATCAGGTGCATCCGATCTGGCTCAAGCGAGCGATTCACCATGCGATTGAACGCGTCCAACTCTTGGAGCAGATCAAAACCCATGAGGTGCAGATGCAGCAGCTGAATGTACTGCTTCGGGATCGCCTCAAGCGGAGAACCACGGCTATTCATCAAATGCACCAGCAGGTTCAGGTACTGAAGACAATTTCTTTTGTGGATGCCTTGACCCAAATCACTAACCGCTTGGGCTTTGACCAGCGGCTAGAACGAGAATGGATCCACTCCATCGGTAACAATAGAGCACTCTCTTTGCTGATGATTGATATTGATTATTTTAAGCAGTTTAACGATACCTATGGGCATCCTGAAGGGGATCGCTGTCTTAAGCAGGTTGCCCAAACGATCCAAGACGGACTGCTACGTCCACAGGATTCCGTTGCACGATACGGGGGCGAAGAATTTGTTGTCATCCTTCCCGAAACCTCGGAGATGGGAGCGATGCAAGTTGCGGAAAGAATATGTGCTGATATCAGAAACTTAGAAATTGCACATGCGACCTCTCCCCTCTGTGAGCACGTGACCATTAGTCTAGGCGTGGCTACAGAGATCCCTCAGGAGAATAATCTACCTCAAGATTTAATTGTCAATGCCGATCAGGCGCTATATCAAGCAAAACATCGGGGACGAAACCGCATTGCTGTCCACCAAGAAGTTGCTCAAGAGGTTGCTCAAGAGGTTACTGTAGAAGCCTCTTGTCTGACATCAGAGTTAGCACTAGAACGGAATTAAAATCCCTGCTCCTACGGCAATATCCCCTTGATCACGCACCCGAAGCTGATGCCAAGGCGATGAACCAACGCGATTAGTGAGGAACAATTCTAGATTTGGGCGGTTGGCTCGTGGAGCCTCTGATTCATCTCCAAATAGACGGAGTGGGTCTACCCTGAAAGCAACATTAAAGGGGATACGATCGATCAACTGGTTACCCCGGAATGCATTCCCTTGGCCTGCAAAATCAGCGCCGACCTCTGCTAAGACACTCAAGGCTGGAATGACCTGAAACTCCCCGCCTAAGTTGAAGCCCGCTGTTTCAAGACCGTTGCGCTGCACAATACCAACTGTGGGTGTAAACCAAACGTTGGCACGATCGCTAATTTTGTAGTGGAGCGGTAGCGAGGCGGTGACAATAAATAAGCGGTTGTCTCGATCACGGTTACCAATGAAAGGAAAGCCTTGATCAATCCCGAGGGCATCAAAGGCATTGCGATCATTATTGAGGAAATTAGCAAATACGTCGTCGGTCTGACTCAACGTTCCTGCAACACTTAAGGTTAAGGGGGCACCCTTATCTTGGTTCAACAGTCGAATCTTGCCGCTGATCCCCTGTTCTGATTCATCGACCCGACCCGAAATAGATTCTAGAAAAATTCCGCCCTCAAGATCTTTGAGAAACCCAAAGCGCAAGGCTGTGAGTATGCCCTGACTTCCGCCCTGGAGATGGAAGGCAAATTTCCCCTTGGGCACAGTGCCCCCATCGAAGAAGCCCAGACCATCAACGGTGCGAGGAGAATCAGGCGCATCGAGGGTTCCATTATGGTTATCGGCGATACGACGATTGCCTGGAATAAAGTCAGGCATGAACACCAGGTTGGCACCGAGTCCAATGGAATTGGGTTGAGTTGTCAACGCTAGGGGACCCACACTGCCCTGGGTATTGGTGGCAAATACATCGAAGGCTAAGCGCGGATTCACAAGATAGCGAAGGCCGGCATTGAAGGCAATATCTTTGGTGGGGAGTCCCGAACTTGGGCTAATGCTGTTGTTGCCTGTAAAGGGCACAAAGGCATCTGCCCACACGGTGAGACGTTCAAAGACGTTATACGATGCAGCTCCTGTGACTCCAAATGTGGTCCCAAAGGAGCCAGAATTAGCAATGGGAGGCGTTGATAAGAAGAGGGCGCTATCGGAGGGGAAGAAAGCAATTGTCGGTGAAACTGTGAGCTTGGTGCGCTGGCCTAATGTGGCTGTGAATGGAAGTTGTAGCTCAGGGACGACAGCGCTGTTCTCTTGCCGAATCGCGACTCCAGGGGCAACAAATGTATTCTGACGAGCTGTTGGGGCAAAGGAAATCGCCGCAAGACCGCTCAGTTCAAGACTCTGGTCTGCGTTCTTCCAAATTTTTTGCTTTACCTGCAGGGTGAGTTCATCATTCCCGGGATCGTCGCCCCCTCGATTCACAACAAAAGGACCTTGCTGGCCTGGAGAATTACTGTCCGCTTGTTGATAGGCCCCCGTGAGTTCTAAATCATCGGTGATACCGACACTAAAGCCAAAATGAGGATAGAAGGGGGTATCATCGCTTCCTGCCACACCGTCCGATAGGGAGAAAAGACGGTTGGTGAGTCGGACTGTGGCGGTTCCTTTGGGTAGAGTTTGGGCGGTGGGTTGTTGAAACTGTTGATTGAGTAGCGGTGAAACAATACCTGCTGATGGTGTTTCTGTTTCTCTATCAGTCTCAGCTGCGGCTGGCTCGCGGTCAACGGTTTCCTGGTTGTCGGTGGATGTCTCGCTCTCCACTGACTCCGTTAAAATTGTTTGCTCTAAATTGGCATTTGTCAGCTTGGTGTTGGTGAGAGTCGCTCCCTCTAGTTGCGCGCCTTGGAGGTTGGCACCGCTCAAGTCAGCTTCAGAGAGATTGGCACCAGTGAGATCTGCATTGCTAAGGTTGGTATTCGTGAGTGTGGCACCCTGTAAATCAGTCTGACTCAGATTTTGACCGTTGAGGTCAAGGTTGCTCAGATCGCAGCCTTGACAGGCCCGTGTTTCGAGTAATTGTTGCAGGGGGTCAAAGGTTTGTGCCGCGCTGGAGGAAGACCAGCCTACCACTGCTAATGAAACAACGGCTGCAAACGTTGTTGATTTGATCATGAATTTTCACTCCACACGCTGGCTACTCAATGTTTGTCGAAAACGGCGAACACAAACGCCCTTCATCATACGTCTGAATATTTCAGTCCAGATTAATTATCAATCGAAAACTGGCTTGTCATCCGTTGGTTTGTCAGATCAGTGCAATATTCAGCCAATGAAATATTTCGCCCATTTCAAGTCATCTGCCTGGTTTAAAATGAGGACCCGCGTTGACGCAGGAAGTCCTTTTCTTCGGGAGTGCTCTCGCGGCCTAAAATTTTGTTGCGATGGGGAAAACGACCAAAGCGCTGGATGATATCTGCATGGCGCTGGGCATAGTCTATGGCGCTAGTGCTGTCGGGATGATCCTGTAAGGAGTGCCAAAGCCGTAAAGATTGTAGTTGGTGTTCCCATTGTTCACTATGTTCAAAGGGCAAATAGACAAACCATCGTTGTATATAAGCTAGGTGCTGATCAAGATTTCGATCAATGACACTTTGGGCCACTGATAATGCCTGGGTATCTGTAGCAAAGGCCTGTGGTGTCCCCCGGAACATATTGCGCGGGAACTGATCGAGCAATAGCACTAGCGCGAGACAACTTTGTATGTCTTGTTGCCAATGTTCGTAGGTTCCAGCGACGGCTTGTTTATACGTCGATAAGAAGCGATCGCAAATCTCTTGATCAAACTGTGGATCTTTGCGAAACCACTTTTTTTGAGGCTTACCAAAGTTCATCTGATGCGGAGAGCCGAACCAAAACGCCAAAATATCGTCAACCATATAACCTGCAGGATTGATGCAGAGGACATTTGTCTTGGAGATATCTAGATCCTATTGCATCCTATGCTGCAGTTGACCTCAATTGTATGGAGTTGGTATTGAGGGGCGCTGTTTGTCTATCCATCTCATGACAGGCCGGATGAGCGGCGGGTCAACAAACGGGTAGCTATCATAGGTTTAATGACGGAAGACAGAAGAGGGTTATGAAGCAAGATCGGGGTGCGACGTGGGGGTTGCTATGGATGAGTCTGAATGTGTTGGGATCGGTACTCCTGACCACACCATTGAGTTTGGCTCAGTCTGCCACTAGACATTGTGATCATCCGCCAACGCCGACGGCCTTCCCAACCGGTTTATCGCCTTTTTCGCCCGGAAGCAACCCTCCCCCCCCACAGCCGGCAACGGTTCGGATCGGCTCGAACGTCAGTATTGGGTATGGGGTGCTTGTTGAAGGCCAGCTCGTTACCAAAAAGCCAGGTCTCCCGCTCCAAGGCCCAGGGAGTCCAGTGGTTCCTGTCCCTGATGGTGTTTCAGCGGGGACCATCGCTGCCGTTCATCCCGATGCCTGCAAATCTACCGCACAGCCGATTGCTTTACCCCAAACGGATCAACCGAAATCGCCGAGTACCCAAGTCGCCCTAGCCACAGGAGATATCGCTAAGAAGGCCAAGCAGGTTACCGTGAGCTTGGCCAATGGCATCACTGAGGGGTCAGGGGTGATTATCCAACGCCAAGGCAATACCTATAGCCTCTTAACGGCGGCGCATGTGGTGTCTGCGCAGGATATTCCCTATCGCATTACCACGGCCGATCAGCAACAGCATACTGCGACGCAGGTGCGTCCCCTCCAGGATGTCGATCTCGCTGTGGTGACCTTCAAGAGTGATCGGACCTATCATCCCAGTCCCCTCGCCAATGCTCAAACGGCCAGTGAGGGTTTACCAGTGTTTGTGGCGGGTTTCCCGGCAACGACGGCTGCCATTACGGAACCGGTCTATAACTTTACGGATGGCAAAATCACCGCTCGCAGTAGCCGTAGTTTTGACGATGGCTATGCCATGGTCTATACCAATCGGACCCTTCCTGGCATGAGTGGAGGGGGTGTTTTCAACAGTGATGGTGAGTTGGTGGGCATCCATGGTCGAGGAGATGTGGACAGTAGCCTAGAAGCCTCAACGATCAATTCCGATATTCGCGTCAAAACTGGATTCAATCTGGGGATTCCCATTGAAACGTTTCTGCAGCAGTCTAAGACCTTGGGAATGACATTCCAGGCCCATTTGCCCGCCAATGCGCCACCACCTTCCCCCGTTGACGATGCTCTCATCAATGCTGCGATTAAGGCCCAGTCAGGAGACTATGTGGGCGCGCGGGCGGTCTTATCTCAGGTGCTTCAGAGTTCACCCCGTGAGGCGCGTCTCTATTTAGCCAGAGCCAATTATGCGATCGCAAGTGGTCAAACCCAAGCTGCACTGCAAGATTTAGACCGGGTGATCGAATTTGACCCCAAGGCTGAACAAGCCTTTTGGCTGCGAGGAGCCTACCGCAATGCTAGCCGTGATGCCCTCGGTGCAATTGCAGATTTTAGCCGAGTGATTGAACTGAATCCTCAACGATTGCAGGCTTACCTCTGGCGGGCCACGCTATATATGGCTCAGACTGACCATCAGTCGGCGGTTGAGGACTATTCCGCTATGATTCGGATTGATCCGACCAATACATTGGCGTTCACGCAACGGGCCAGTACTCGCTTTATTCAAGGTGATAATCAAGGGGCGCTCAAAGACTATTCCAAGCTGATTAGCATCAACCCCAAGAATTCTGAAGCCTATGATCGTCGAGCCCATGTGCGTCGCTATAGTGGTGATCCACAAGGGGCACTGCAGGACTATCGCATGATGACCAAACTCAATCCCCGCAACACCCGGGCCTACGATCAGATTGCCTCACTCAGTCAAGATCTGAACGATTCACAGGGAGCGATTGAGGCCTATAGTCAGCTCCAATCCCTCAGACCTCGAGATACGTCGGTTTATTTGAATCGAGGGCAACTCTATGAAAAGCAAGAACGCTATACCGAGGCGATTGCTGACTATACTCAGATGATCAAACTTGAGCCGTTCCAGACGTCGTGGTTCATCTATCGTGGCAATGCCAGAGAAAAAGCGGGTCAGCGTGCTGGGGCCAAGTCTGATTATCGGCAGGTTGCGAAGCTCTACCAACAGAAGGGCGATCAATCGAGCGCCCAAGATTGGTTAGAACGGGCGAACAAACTGTAAAGGTGGCCTCTGCCATCATTTTCGCGTTGTTACAGCGATTCAAGTCCCGACCGTTTTACCCAGCCCAACTGGAACATGAAGTCGAGGACGAGACGTGCGATCGCAAATAAGAACACGCTCTCTGCAGCCAACACCACAAACGGCCAAATCACGCCCTGCGCCATCAGGCCCACATCGAGCTGAGCCAGACCTCTCACCGTACCGAATGCCATCACGACCCCTGAACCCAGATGGGAATTGCGATCGGTTCGGACTGCATATCGGTAGTTAATCCCAAAGACTACCCCCGCTAGGCATGCAATGACACCACTGCCCAGGCCTTGCCAGTTGAGTCCTTGCATCTGCAGTATCCACAGAGGCCGAATCGTCGACGCGATTAATTGATTAAACGTTGTGAGTAGGGCAAAGGTCACCGCCACAGTCACTGCAGAGATGAGAGCTGCCTTAACAGACTCCAGCCGCTCTTCTGATTGCTGTAAAAGACCCTGATCCATTTCCGGACTTGTCCCAGGCCCATCTACAGAAGGAATCAATTCCTCAGTGGGGACCACCATGCCAACGTTGACCTCTTGAACAACAGAGCAGCAGTCCCGTCGAGTCTAGGACCCTTCAGATTCACTGGCTTGCTTCAATCTCTGCCGCCGCGTGAGCTTCAGTAAGTAAGGGAAGATAAACCAAGCAACAAGGCCACCCAAAATCAACAAACTAAATTCACTCACAATGGCAACCAACTGCCCCAGCGAGATAATTTCACCCGCGAAGAAGGCGATCGAGACCATCGTCGTGGCCCAAAGCATTGCCCCTGCACAGTTGTAAATCATAAACCGTCCATAGGGCATCCCCGCAATCCCTGCTAAGGGACTTGCAAAAATACGTAATAAAGCGACAAAGCGCCCCAAGAAAACTGCACGACCTGCGTTATAGCTGAACCGCTGTTGTAGCTCTTCTAGCTTCTCCTCCGATACTCGGAACAGTTGGCCCACTTTTAGCAGCAGAGGCCAGCCACCATAAAGACCAATCCAGTATCCACAACTACCACCCACAATGGCTCCGGCAAGCGCACTCAAAACCACCCAGGGAAACTTTAAATCTCCTTGTCCGGCTAAAAAGCCACCTACCAAAACAATCGATTCTCCCGGCAGGGGTAATCCTAAGCTCTCGAATAGAATTCCTAAGAAAACAACGACATAACCATACTGATGAGCGAGCCCTTGTACCGTTTCTATCGAAAGCCAGTCAAACACCATGCAGCCTATCGCGTTAACATTTCTTAATTTTGGCGCAATATCAGAGCTTCTGTCAATGCAAAGCCCCAAGAGACGCCGTTTATAACCTCAAGTGTACCCTTTTAGCCTGCGGCTATGACTGCCGACGATAGATGGCACACAGACGGCTCGGCTGAAACACCTTGGCTTGAAACATATAATTTGGTGGCACATTGATAATCACGAAATCGTCAGAGTCATGGTACTGCTCAAATAGGGAGGGCATCCCCTTCGGCGTACTCTTGCTGTAGGGTACAGGCTGAAAAATGAGTTCTGTAAATTCAACAGACTGGCAGCCAGTATTCTGAGCAACCTGTGCCAAAAAAGCATCCTGTCTCAACAGATCAAAAAGCGTTAGCTTGACCTCAGGTGCCAGCGTAAAGTTGCCGTCAAAGTTTTCAATAATCTTTAGGGGCACGATCAAAGCCTCACGATGTGGGATTGGACTTTTGCTGAATGTCTGAGTGAGTTAGAGGTCTCGAAAATCAAGCTACCGTTTAAACACAGCTCTCGTAAAGCCATCCGAAATCACGTCAAGCTAGACCAGCCCTTCGAGATAGCATAGAACTTTAGAGCAGACGACGGGAGAACGCAAGATGCAAATCGGTTTTATCGGCACTGGATTGATGGGGCTGCCGATGGCAACTCGGCTCCTCGACCAGCATCATGTCCTGACCGTCTATAACCGTACCCCAGAAAAACTACTGCCTCTTGAGGCCGCTGGGGCCATGATTGCCTCATCCCCGGCAGATGTAATTCAGGCCTCAGATTGCAGCGTTTTAATGCTCACAGATGCTGCGGCCATTCGCGACCTCATCCTCTCGGAAGCGGCTCAAGCTGTTCTGCCTGGGCACAGTATCTTGCAAATGGGGACGATTGCCCCTCCCGAAAGTCAAAGGATTCGCGATGCCGTTGTGCAAGCCGGAGGCGCTTACCTAGAAGCACCTGTCCTGGGGAGCATTCCAGAAGCCAAGATAGGTGAGTTGATCGTGATGGTCGGTGCAGAACCTGCTCAGTTCCAGCGCTGGCTGCCAATTCTGAGCTGTATGGGACCTGAGCCTCGCCTCATTGGTCCTGTCGGTACTGCTGCAGCGCTGAAGTTGGCTCTCAATCAGCTCATTGGATCTTTAACAACGGCCTTTGCTCTGAGTCTCAGCTTTACGCAGCACTACGGCGTTGAGACAGAGATGTTGATGGAAATTCTGCGCACAAGTGCGCTGTATGCCCCTACGTTTGACAAGAAGTTATCTCGCATGGAAAGTCAAAATTATGACAATCCAAACTTCCCCGCCAAGCATTTACTTAAAGACACCCATCTATTCCTAGAGTCATCCGCAGATCTACAAACCGGCATTGTTAAAGCTGTCCAAGATCTCCTACAAAAGGCCATGGAGCATCATGCCGATGATGACTATTCATCCCTCTTTGCCATGGTGAACAATCAGCCCTAAGGGCAACGACTCTCTCAGACAGAATTAGGCTTAGAGCGCCGGAGCCGCCAGATGATAGCTCAACTGCATCCAAGCTTTAGAGTGTTTCATCGAGGATTGAAATAATCTGACTGGCCAAATCTTCTGATTGAGCCTTGCGGTTGGAACTCTGTTGACCTGGAGGACGCCCTGCAGACGGTCCTTTAGAAGCCAGCGCTACTCGCCCTTGCCGGTGTACAGCCGTCACGCTGTTGGCTGAGAGACTCACTGCTGCCGCAACAGGTTGTGTACGGCTGGGGGCCGCGGCGACGAGGGGTGGAGGTATCACAGCGGGTTCCTGACGCTCTCGTGGAGCCTCTTGTCGCTGCGGGGGCCAGGACTGAGGGACAAGGAGTTCATCCTGCTCAGGGGCCGGTTGCTGACCTGCCACGGATGCCAGGATACAGCTATTGGCATAGAAGCATTGCAGTAATGACTGTTGTTGCACTTGATGTAGGAGCTGCTGCTGCTGCAATTCTGTGATGGTGACCCCTAAAACGGCGGCTTCATAGCCCATCCTAATTTCAATCTGCTCTGGCGACTCTGGCACAACTTGCCGTGGGATTAATTTGACGGGTCCTTTCTGGAGGCACTGAACCATAAAGTTAGCAACATGAGCATCAAGCGTTTGATGCAGATAGTAGGCTAAGCAGTAAGGCGTATGTGGACGACCATGGTCATCATCACCGTCATTAAATAGCCACCCAAATAACGTATGCTCGGTATCGGTTTGATGAATAAAGCCTGCCTTGAATCCAGGTGGCGGTGGCTCATAAACATCCCAATGTTCATGAACAATTTCTTCAACAAATGCAGTCTGCACTGGCTCTGGAATCTCAGAATTAGCAAAACTTTGATAACCAATCTGAGGAAAGCTAGAGTAGACAATCTGGCCGACAACTAACGACATAGTTTCCTATTAATAACGTCCACCCCCCGATGGGTAGACCGGCACGGCTAGATTCAATTAGCCAATATTTAAATTCAGTGTTCCCCGAACCCCAATGGAATCACTTCCTCTATTATGAATCCATTCGGCCCCAGGAGTCGACTATTTTTGCCAAATTCCGCGAAAAAACGGAGTTGATAGGGCTGTGACTATGGGGCCGAGCTATTCAACCAATCTTTGGCAACGTCTTGAATTGTCTTTTTAAGCTCCCCTTCAGGGACAGCGGCTTCTGCTTTCGCAAATAACGTTCTGGCCGTATCTAAATCACCTTGCGTACTGCGCAAAATTGCTTTATTAGTCAAGGCCATGACATTATCTCCCTGTTTCGCCAAAATTTGGTCGTAGGATGCTTCTTCCTTATCTTTTCGTCCCATAATGGCGTAAAGGCCGGCTTTCTGAAAGTAGAGATTCATATCTTCCGGCTTCAGGGCAATGAGCTGCTCCAGATAGCCGATAGCAGGCTCATATTGCTCTTGTTCTTGATGTAGCTCAACAAGTTTGGCTAATGCCTCTGTGTCCTTTGGGTTTTTCTGCAGGGCTTTTTCATATTGCGCGCCAATCTCAGAACCTCCGCCTGCGATGACTGGATTATCACTGGGGAACAGTTTGCTTAGACCAAAAAGCAGCCCCCCTAGAATCCCTATTGCAGCAAGCCCTGCCAGTGCCATAGGCACAATTCCAATGGATTTACTGTCAGAGACTATAGGCCCCGTCGGTCTAGCGGTGTAGGTCGGTTCTGGCTGAGTATTTGAGAGTGTCTGCTCAAAGCCACTGCCCAGATTTTTCGGCGCTTGAGTCTGATAAACTTTGCTGAGCTCAGAGACCAGCCATAGAACTGGAACAGAGGCACCTTCTGCTTTAACGACCGAGGCACCACCTGCGGGAACAATTGAAATTGAAGAGTAGAAACGACGGTAGATTGTATTGGCTGCATCGAGTCGGTTCGTGAGCGATCGCAACTTTTGCTCAATTTTAATCAGCTTTGCGGGTCCAGCATCAAGCAGATCGCATTTGGTTAAAATCAGAGCGAAAATATATTGGAGGCCACTTTGAGCTGCGAGGGCAGAAATCACTTCTACCTGCTTCACCGTTTCTTCTAGCTGCGTCAGGTACTCAGGGCTTTTGACCAACGCACCTGCATCAATAAACACGCAACAGCCGTGGGACTTGAGCAGCATGGACTCAAAATCAGGGTTGTCGAGGCGACAAATTTCACCGGGGATATCAGCCCAGCGAAATTCGCACAGCGTCTTTTCCTTGCGACCTTCTTGGGCTTTTGCGCTGAAGGTGAAGTCTGTGACCTTCATCGTTGCTGGCGGATATTGACCCGTTTGAGCCATATAGCCTAGTAGCTTCTCAATGGTTTGCTGGGCTTGATCGTTGGCTCCTTCAAACCAAATATCCTTGGATTCCACCTGCCGACCGGACTGTAACTCAGCATAGCTACCGGCAAGGAAGACCGTTTTCCCCACTCCTCGGTGGCCAATACTCAGTAAATTGAAGGTAGGTGGCGTATTTTTAGCCATTGGGTTGTTCCTAAAGGGCGTGCTGCTGCAAATCATTCATAGACACATATTCTAAGGCACTAGCATGGGTTGAGGCCAATACCACGGGTGGAGCCATCCCTGCAACCATTGCCTCTTGCCAGCGCAAGGCGCATAGACACCAGCACTCTCCGGGCTTGAGACCGGGAAAATAAGCAGAGGGAGTACTTAGATCGTTGCCTTGCGCTTTCGTAAAAGCAAGAAAATCTGGCGTCATCTGGGCACAGACGACATGGGCTCCATAGTCACCGCCCCCCGTTCGGCAAAAACCGTCGCGATAAAAGCCGGTCATCGGAGATGTGCAGCAGCTTTCTAGTTTGCCGCCTAACACGTTCATCGCATCTGACATGCCATTTCGCTCCACGTTTGTTTTACTTTACAAGAAGATTATGCCGTTTTCATCTCCGCATAGGCCCAGTCGAGCCAAGGCAGTAAGGCGTGAAGATCTTGGGTCTCCACTGTCGCTCCTCCCCAGATGCGAAGTCCTGGCGGGGCATCGCGATAGGAGGCAATATCATAGGCGACGCCTTCTGTATCTAGAAGGGTTGCCATTTGTTTGGCTTTCTGGGCTTGATGATCGGCAGAAAGGTCTGTATACCAAGGATCGACTATCTTGAGACAGATGGAGGTATTTGAACGAGTGGCGGTTTCAACGGCGAGGAAATCGACCCAGGGGGTTTGGGTGACCCAAGTTGCGATCGCATCTAAATTGGCCTCCGAGCGCTGTATTAAGGCTGGCAGACCGCCTAAACTCTCTGCCCATTTCAAGCCATCGAGAGCATCCTCCACACAAATCATAGAAGGCGTATTGATCGTGGCGCCTTCAAAAATGCCCTTGATCAGTTTGCCGCCCTTGGTGAGTCGGAAAATCTTGGGTAGTGGCCAAGCCGGGGTGTAGCTCTCTAAACGCGCCACTGCTCGAGGGCTCAAAACCAGCATCCCGTGTGCGGCTTCGCCCCCCATTACTTTTTGCCAGGACCAAGTGACAGCATCGAGCTTGGACCACGGGATGTCCATCGCAAAGGTGGCTGAAGTGGCATCTGCAATGGTTAAACCCTCACGATCGTCGGGAATCCAGTCTCCGTTGGGGACTTTGACGCCAGCCGTGGTGCCATTCCAGGTGAAAACGACATCTCGTGAGCAATCCACTTGGGAGAGATCGGGCAAATGGCCATAATCGGCTTCCATGACGCGGCAGTCAGAGAGCTTCAGCTGCTTTTGTACGTCCGTGACCCAACCTTTACCAAAACTTTCCCAGGCGAGGATATCGAGGCCCCGCTCACCCAGAAGCGACCACATGGCAATTTCGACTGCGCCAGTATCAGAAGCCGGGACGATACCGCAGAAGTAGTCGTCAGGAATGCCGAGAACTTTTTTGGTGCTATCAATGACGTCTTTAATGCGGGCTTTTCCGGGCTTAGATCGATGGGAACGTCCTGTAAGAGCATTGCTTAAAGCCTGTATAGACCAGCCGGGGCGCTTAGAACAGGGGCCCGAGGAAAAGTTGGGGGACTGGGGACGTTGGGTTGGTTTAGGAGTCATGCAGAGCCACGGCTTTAAAAGATCTCCATCTAAGATACCAAGAGTTTTCGCCGGACGGGGTTATCAATGTTGGATAGGGTTGACTTTGGGCAGAATGGGAGTAAATAAGGCGGTTGATGAATGTTTAATCACGCTAAGCCCTGGGTCTATTGTGATCGCTCTGTGTCTCATTGCAGTCATTCCGATCTTCACAGATGCCTGATCAGAGCCCCCATAGTGATCACCGCAAAACAAAGCTGCTCTCTATCACATTGACTTGAGAGAGCAGTTTTCAAGTGACCGAAGCATGAACTTGACAGCCGTATCTTAGCCAATATCTTCAGGCTTGGATCCCCACAGGAATGGCTGCTGCCTGACCTGATCAATCAGCCAGCGAATTAAACCATTGCTAACAGCCGCAATCGGTCCCACCATAATTAGAGATTTCACCTCAGTCCGTGAGATCTTGACATTACCGCCAGAAACCAGCATCGCAGTGGATTTTGTGATGTCCCGCAGTGTCCCATAGGCGAATACCAGCGGCAGGATACAAAATAGACGAATTGGAATCGCTGATCTAGGGACTGACAATAAATATTCCGCGGCCTTGTCTAAGTCAGTCCAGGCCAACTCGACTAACGACTTAATGGCCCCATGATTCTGGGACAAATGATCTGGACTGAGGAGTAACTCTTGGCTGCTTCCGTGCGCTTCTAGAGATTCCTGAGGCACATAGATAGAATTTTCATGCTCAGCATCCCAGGCAATATCCTTCAAGATGTTGACGGTCTGGAGACCTTCGCCAAAGGCCGCGCAGGTCTGACGCAAGACATGATACGTCTCAAAGTCAACACTAGGGGAATGCTCATACCAGAGGTCCGTGAGCAGATAGCCGACGACCCCCGCTACGTAATAGCAGTATTCTTGGTACTCTTCTAGGGTTTGGATGCGAATGCCCTGGGGATAGCGATGGACAAATTTCTGCATGCCTTCCACCATCTCGGTTACCCAGTGACGGAGGGTTTGCTGAGACGATTCGCTGAGGCTGCGGTAGAGGGCGAATACTAAATCTGTATTCTCTACTAATAATAAGTGGGCTGCTTCACCTTCTAAATGTTCAATCGATTTCGGGAAGGCATTGGCAACGCTGGGGTTCTCAAAGCAATCGAGAAAGCAGTCCAAGAGGCGAATTTTGGTCTCAACAGTGGCAACTGGGTCGTCTTCAATGGTGTCGGCGATGCGGCAGAGTAGATAGCCGCAGAGGACAGAGCGTCCGAGATTGCCAGGTAAAAATCGGATACTGATGGCAAAGGTGCGTGACACCTGAGGCAAAATTTCTTGGCAGAATTTATCGACCTGTTTCTGGTCGATGGCTAATTCCTGTGCTATCTGTAACATGTCCGTTCACTCCCGCTTTAAACCAAAATTCAAAACACTCACACCAAACCACTATGGTTCATGAAATATACCCTGAGTCCAGACCGGATCGCTGACTTTCAAACCAGAATGAAATGCTATCGGTATTTATTACTATATCCAGGGAAGATAGCACAGGTCAGTCCACATCTGCTGACTTTGCATAACCTGGGGGCTCTATCAGCTAACAATGGTCCTGGCTATTCAATGGGTTTCGATGCATGACGAGGCTACCCAGGATTTTAGTTCCGCAAGGGGCTGAGTATCAGGCGGTGTGCAGAGGGCTACGCCGGGCTACCAAATCTTTTCAGGAACCGATGGCATTGCCGGTGGGGCCTGAGCCCGTGTCAATGCTCTTGCAAGAATGGTGCCAGAACAACCCTTTGAATGGCGGTTTACCAGAACAAGCCGTCCTCATTATGGGCCTCTGTGGAAGTTTACGTGCTGATCTGGGCGTCGGCACGCCGGTGATTTATCGTGGCTGCGTTGATGGTCGGCGACCCTCGTCTGCACCCCGTTTAGCTTGTGATGGTCCTTTAAAAATGCATTTGGCGGCGGATCTCGATCTGATAGAAGTGGTTGCTTTGACTTGCGATCGCATCATCTACCAAGCCCAAGAGAAGCAAACATTGGCCACTCAATATGGCGCAGATATTGTTGATATGGAAGGATACACGGCCCTAGAAACACTGCAAAAGCATAATATTCCTGTCACGACGTTGCGAGTGGTCAGCGACGATGTTGAGCACGATCTACCGAATCTTTCCCATGCCATCAGTCCAGAGGGGCAGCTGCAGCCATTGCCTATGGCTATCAGTATGATTCGCCAACCGGTCGGGGCCCTCCGGTTAATTCGAGGATCCTTGAAGGCGTTAAAGATCCTTGAGCAACTGGCCTATTCTGTGGCTAAAGCTGCAGCAGTGAGCGAGCCATGAAAAACGTACAGATCGTTTTAGCATCTATGGGGTCACCGCGATGAATTGCCGCCTCTAGCTCCGTTGCTGTCATCAATACTGTTTCGATATCCTCATCTTCATCTTGGGCGGGTGGTGTCTCCAAGAGCTCCAAGTCCTGAGCTAAGAAGGCATAGATGATCTCGTCCGAATAACCTGGGGCTAATGGGAACTCCGCCAGCGGCTGCCAACGATGGGCTTTGTACCCCGTCTCTTCTTGAATCTCGCGTTGGATCGTGACAAACGGTTCTTCTTCAACCTCCACCGTACCGGCAGGAAACTCTAGCAAGCGCCCTTGTAAAGCAAAGCGATACTGCTTGACCAACACAAATCGGCCATCATCCATGACTGGCACTGCCATTGCCCCACCTGGATGCCGAATACAGGCCCAGTCCCCTGTTGAACCATTGGGGAGCCTTAAATGGTTGATTTCAAAAGAGAACTTGCGGGCATTGCAAAAAAGTTGTTGTTGTAAAACTTCGGGGGGTTCAGGAGAAAGAGACATAGTGCAGATGCCTAAACGGTCTAAAAACGGTTCAATATCCGGCCACATCCCCGACCGGCCTATGCTGTCAATCATCCAAGTTCTATATACAGCAATACTTTGGAGGATGAATATCGAGAAGGAGAGATGCTCTAAACCTCTGACCTCTGCTAATCCAGAGGCAAACGTTCGACGCCAGTACAGTCTACCGCTTGTCTGAGCTGCTCAATGGTCCAGTGTTTCCCCTTCGGCAAGCTGTGATGAGTCCCTTCCTTTTCTGTGGCCTTCCCAAATTCCCCGAGTAAGGGGTGGGTCCAATCTGGCAAAATTTCAGCCAGTGGAACCAATACAAAGGCTCTCTCATGGAGCCTAGGGTGTGGCAATGTCAAAATAGAGGTCTGAATCACCACCTGATCACAGAGGAGTAAATCCAGATCCAATGTTCGGGGTCCCCATCTTTCTTGGCGAAGGCGCCCAAGCTGATCCTCGATTTCAAGGAGTCGCTGTAAAAGCTGTTCTGGCGAAAGACAGGTCTGAACGCACAAGCAACCATTAATGTAGTCCGGCTGTGGTGGCCCCATGGGCAGAGTCTTATACCAGTGAGACTGAGTGGTGATCTGAAGGTTTGAACTCTTCTCGATCTGCTGGACAGCAGCCTGCAAAGTGGCTAAAGAATCGCCCAGATTACTACCCAAGGCAATCGCAGCTGTGACTTGGTTCAATAATTCGCTCCATGGAAATATATACTGTACATATAGGCTGCTATGCTGAGAAGCCGAGACACAGCTTAATCGTCAGTTCCTCGAGTTGATGTGTCTCTAAGTTCAACTCAGGCGAATTGCCTGTCTTAATCTTCCTCGAAAAGTTCAACTTAGAGATCCGTGGAGTTACAGCAACTATTTCCGTCCCCTCAACCCATCATTGGGGTTATCCATCTGCTTCCATTACCCACGTCACCACGTTGGGGTGGAAGTTTGAAAGCCGTGATTGACCGAGCTGAACAAGAAGCTGCGGCTCTTGCTGCTGGAGGTGTTGATGGCCTCATTATCGAGAATTTTTTTGATGCCCCCTTCCCGAAGGATCAAGTTGATCCGGCAGTGGTGAGTGCTATGAGCCTTGTGGTGCAGCGGGTGATGAACCTGGTCCCTCTCCCCATTGGTCTCAATGTTCTGCGGAACGATGCCTGCAGCGCCATGGCGATTGCAACCTGTACCGGTGCTAAATTCATCCGTGTAAATGTCTTGACAGGCGTGATGGCGACTGATCAGGGCTTGATTGAAGGTCAAGCCCATCGGCTCCTCCGCTACCGTCGAGAGCTAGGCAGTGATGTCAAGGTTTTTGCTGATGTTTTGGTCAAGCATGCCCGTCCTTTAGGGACTCCAAATCTGACAACAGCCGTGCGAGAGACCATTGAGCGGGGGTTAGCGGACAGCGTTATTTTGTCGGGCTGGGCCACCGGTAGTCCGCCTAACTTGAGCGATCTTGAGCTGGCAATGGATGCTGCCCAAGGGGTTCCTGTTTTGATTGGTAGTGGTGCCGATTGGGAAAATATCCCTAACCTGATTCAGGCTGCCAATGGTGTCATTATCTCTAGCTCTTTGAAGCGTCACGGTCAAATTGAGCAGCCGGTGGATCCGATTCGAGTCAGTCGCTTCGTTGAATCAATGCGGCGGAGTCTGGCTGCCCAAGAAGCCAATCAATCTAAGTCTTCGGTCATGCTAGGCACTGACTAAAGTTCGCCCTGTGATTTTGATCACGCCGGAGCCTGACATAGCGCACAAGGTGGGTCGTTGGAAGTCACTGCCCCATGTTCTTAAATCTCTGATGATGGTGACATCGCTGGATGAGGAGAGAAGAGATGGTGTTCCCCCGACTTAAGGCTTTTGCCGTTCGGCATCGCAAAGTATTGACGGTAGGGACTTTTTGTATGCTTAGTCTTGCGAGACTAACGCCCCCCGTTGTTCTTGCAGAAGGTCCAGTGACAGACCCAGAGCAATACCGGGAGAAACAGACCTACCTCTATGGCGAGTCGGCCCAGGCCAATCAAGTGGGTAAAGGTTACATTATTTTCCAACGACAAGGACAGAGTGTGGTGGGTGCTTTTCACTATCCAGAATCAGAATTTAGCTGTTTTGTGGGTGACATTCAGGCTCAACAACTGCAGGTTTTAACCTTAGAGTCAGAATACGAAGCCTCCCTCTCCGTCGATGTTTCATTGTCTAAACTCCATACAATTGAGACGATTGGTAGCAGTGAAAAAAATAGTTTAAGAACCTGCCAGCAAGCCGCTTCCGTCGAACAGCAGCAGAACATTGTGCAGTTGCCGACTCACTCGAAATAGAGATTCGGGCGCAACAAAATGCAGCGACAGCTCATTCAATGTGACCATGTTGTGATCACCCTAGAAAGTGTCCATTCGCTCGGATATAGCGGGTTTTAAGTTCGAAATCGCAAAGAAATTAGTTCTACTGCGTGACAAGTTTGCGCTTGATTTAGAACCACCGCAGCTTCATCAAGATTCTGCAACTTGAATCGTAGAGGCTCTGCCACAATCTTCTCTGAGAAACAGAGTCGCTTGCCGACAGCGTGATTAACTGAACTCATTGCAACAGTAAATAAACAGAAAGGCCGCGATAACTTAGGCAAGTTGTCTATGAGAACCATGAAGGGAGCCATTTCCCAGAGGCACTGTCAATACATTGGTGTGGGGACATTAGCCTTATTGCTAGGGTTACCGTTCTGCTATATAGCAGTATTTACGCCACGTCCTATCCCTTCATTGATATTGCAGGGAAGAGCTATTGATACCGGCAAGACTTACAAACTCTTCGTTGCGAATTGGGGCTACCATACTTCGATTATTCTGCAGCAGCCTGAGGGGTGGCTGCTAGGCCCTGAGAATGATGTCGATGCGCCGTTTGTGGAATATAGCTGGGGTGATCGGAACTTTTATATGAATGCTGATTTCTCTCCTACGGCTCTGTTTTCCACTGTGTTTTTGCCCACCCACTCTGTGCTGCACTTAAGAAACTGGGCACGAGACCCCCAGCCGGAGGATGGTATGCGCCACCTCTATTCTCGGCAAATCAATGCCCAGCAGCTTCGCCGTTTGATTCGCAGCCTAGAGACGACTTTCCAGGGATCCCAAAGTCGTCCCATGCCTCTCCCGCCTGTTGCTCGATTTCGGGGGCGATTCTACCCTGCCCGCGAATTTTATATTTTTTGGTCTGCCTGCAATGCCTGGACGGTCCAGCATTTAGCGGCAGCGGGCCTAGCTAAAAACGGATGGTCGATTGTTGTTGCTGAGCAGGTTGCGCCACACCTCTTGGACTTCAAAGCCCTGTCACCCTCGCTCAATCGCTAAGATGAGTGAAAAAAGGACGGGATAATATGGCATTGCTACGACTCTTGCCAGTCACTCTTTTAATCAGTCTGAGTTTAGTCAGTTGCCAACGTGCTGTGGCGTCAAGTTCCGTCACGTCGAATCTCACCTCACTAGACAGCCTATCGGAAGTGCTGAGCCGATTCATATTTGCGTGGGTGATCTACTCCAACCCCATGTCTCTGAGTCAGCTAGCCAGAGTTCAAAAGTCATCCTGCGTTTTGATGACTAGGGCAAAACTAAAGGCTATGACGAAAATTTTGTCACGGGTTGGCTTGTGGATTCCACTGGCCCGACAGTTTGTGGGCGACTAGTGGAGGTTGCGATCGCAACAGCAGGTCGTCTTCTGATTTCAGACGAACCAGGCGGGATAATTTGGAGCATTCGCT
>CALFCG010000013.1 GCA_937951315.1 uncultured cyanobacterium | reverse complement strand
CGAAAGTAGAAGAGAATGATCTGCAAGTTGTCATCAGAGCAGCATATCGCCAAGTTCTCGGTAATGTTTCTATTATGGAGACTCAGAAACTCACGAGTGCAGAGTCTCGCTTGAGAAATGGCGACTTCACAGTCCGAGACTTTGTCAGAGAACTTGCGCTCTCTGATTTATATCGCTCTTTGTTTTTTGAAACCTCTTCTCCCTATCGATTTGTTGAGCTGAATTTTAAACATCTCCTCGGGCGAGCACCCCAAGATCAAACTGAAATTGCTGAGCATGTACTGAGATATCACTCTCAGGGCTATGAAGCTGAAATCAATTCCTATATTGACAGTGAAGAATACAACAATAGCTTTGGTGATAATGAGGTTCCCCATCTGCGAGGCAATCAAACCCAAGTCGGTAACAAGAATATTGTTTTTGGTCGTACATCAGCACTGAACCAAGGTTATGCCTCCAGTGATGCGAATAACCAATCCCAGTTAATAAGTAGTATTGCAATGAGTGTCGCCCCAAAAATTCAGGCGCCTTCGCGTAGTGCGAGTACCAGCAGCAACGTTCATACAAGCCTGCCGCGTTCTGAAGGACCCAAAACACTTAAAGATGTTCAGTCGGCTCCCTATGCAGAAAATCTACCCACCATTATCAGAACAGCGTATCGCCAAGTTCTAGGGAATGCTCATGTCATGGAAAGTGAGCGACTCTACAGTGCAGAGTCACGCGTTCAAAATGGCGAATTTACTATTAGAGAGTTTATTCGAGCCATCGCGTTATCAGATCTCTACCGCTCGTTGTTTTTTGAAACCTCTTCTCCCTACCGATTTGTTGAGTTGAACTTCAAACACCTCCTCGGGCGAGCCCCCCAGGATCAAACTGAAATTGCTGAGCATGTACTGAGATACAACACTCAGGGCTACGAGGCGGAAATCAATTCCTATATTGACAGCGAAGAATACATCAATAGCTTTGGTGAAAATGAGGTTCCTCATCTGCGGGGCAATCAAACCCAAGTCGGTAACAAAAATATTGTGTTTGGTCGCACATCTGATCTGAACCAAGGCTATGCCACCAGTGATGCAGGTAGCCAATCCCAGTTAATTAGTGGAATTGCGATGAGTCTAGCGACCAAGGTTGAGTCCCCTTCGCGTAGTTCAAGCGCAATCAGCAAAATGCAGACAGGGCTACCGAGTTCTGATGGGCCAAAAAGTCTCAAAGATGTTCGTTCTGCTCCCTATACAGAAGAGCGAGAAATCATTATCCGTTCGGCCTATCGTCAAGTGCTAGGAAATGCGCATGTTATGGAAAGTGAGAGACTCTCCAGCGCAGAATCACGGGTTCAAAATGGCGAATTTTCAGTGAGAGAGTTTATCCGGGCCATTGCATTATCAGAACTCTACCGCTCGTTGTTTTTTGAAACCTCTTCTCCCTACCGGTTTGTTGAGCTGAATTTTAAACACCTACTCGGGCGAGCACCTCAGGATCAAACTGAGATTGCTGAGCATGTCATCAGGTACACCACTGAGGGCTACGAAGCGGAAATTAATTCATACATTGACAGTGAGGAATACACAAATAACTTTGGTGAAAATGAGGTTCCTCATCTGCGAGGCAATCAAACCCAAGTGGGTATTAAATCTGTTGTGTATGGCCGTACATTTGCTCTGCAACAAGGGTATGCCAGCAGTAATAAGGGTCAGAAAACCAAGTTAATGGGTAGCATTACAGGTAATTTACCCACCCAGATCAAGCCTTTCAGATCTAGGGGTAGCGCCGTCAGTAGCACTCAGAAACGGTACCAAATTACCACCACTCGTAATGCAACTACGGCGTTCAATCAGTTACGCAAGGACACAAACATCGTTAACTACAGCCAACTGTCTCGGATCATTCAAAGGATCCATAAAAGTGGTGCCAAAATTCTGAGTATTACTGAAATCAACTAAACGTTGAGTGAGATAAAGACACGGTCCTGCAAGTGACAGGGTAAAACCAATCAGATTCCATAAGAAGTTGATCGGTTTTACCCATTTCACTTACTGGATGTAGAGATTCTGCTACACACTTTATCGATCCGTCTCGCAAGCATCTTCAAGGAAAATCCAGCATTCCTGACGACACCATCAACGCCTATATTAGGAAGTCCTTCGGATTGGATTTAACACCGACGGATCCCTCTAGCACCAGTGATCATTATGTTGATATTCACGAAGAAACTGCTGGAGATGTAACTCAGCTTGTGAGGACTGTCCCATAGCGAAAGCCGACATAACTGCATGGTATCGAGCCATAGAGTTCGAGGCATCGAGTTATTGGGCTAATATTGCAGCACTAGCTCAATAATCAGACCGGCTAATCCGTCGTCACCGGTATCTGCCCACCGGATATACACTCTCAAACACCACACGAGCCGCCTCCCAGCTAGCATCAGGCGGCAGTTTTTAAATGAGCTGATCAGCTTGATCAATTGTTCGAGACAAGGTCAGATATCGGGTACAAGGGAGCGGACAAAGTGAGGTCGCCTATTGTGGCAAGATCAAGCTGTTTCACCGTAGATTTGAATAATTGCGATTGGTAACGTTTCTGATAATCTCGTTGACTCTGGCTTACCTTCACCAATTGCAGTGACGATCAAGAAGGCTCCCATACCCGCCATGATTGCATTCTCGGCTAAGCTCACGATACCCAATGGCGTCTTGGTGTTCCCACCCACGCAGGCGCAGTTTAACGCCATCTTATCGATGTAGACTCCCTTGAAGACTGAAATGGCACCGCTCATGCCAATCAACAGCGAACTGATCCCTGTAACCAACGGTGCTACTCCAGACAGAAAACCGAGGCCAATAAACAGTTCTGCGAAGGGATATGCTGTGCCGTAGGATCTAAATCGCTTTGTGATCAAATCGTACTTCTGAAATCCTTCGAGAAAGGCATCAATATCCATCAACTTCAACGATGCCAGCATGGAAAGCGAGACGCCCATAAAGCCCGTCATCCCCAAAGCAGTGGCTATTGTAATCAGGCCAGCCGTGGAGAAGAGAGCAATCACAGGGGTGTAGGAATAGTCGGCTGATTCTGCTGCAACATCGAAGTAGTCAGCTAAATCAGCATAGCCGCCAATGCGCTCCTCACCGAAGAAAATTTGAGGCGTAGTGGACACCTGATACTGCATCTTAAAGGCTTCAATTCCCTCTTTAGATTTCAGTTGGTGATCTTCAAACTCAATTCCTCGTTCATTAAGTAACTGTATGGCTTTCAATCCCCAGGGACATTCATGCTCAGGGCTAGACATTCGATATAGCTTTACCGGCTTGGCAACTGATGTTGTACTCACGGATCTACCTCATCAACTAGAACGAATTCTCTTGATATCAATCTAGACCCTACAGTTCACTAGAGAGTCAAGGGAATATTGGTATGTTGTGTTTACAGAGTTCTCATTGACCTTCTAGTTAGCTAGGGGGTCTAAGGTTGAATTAGTTGCTATGTAAGGAGCATCCAATGACTATTGCCACGGGGCTAAAGATTGGCGAAGTCTCCAAACAAACCAGTACATCTGTTGGGGCTTTGCGCTACTACGAAAGCCTGGGGTTACTGGCCTCAGAACGAGGTGATAACGGCTACCGCTATTATCCTCATGAAGCAGTGCAACAGGTGCAGTTCATCAAGAAGGCGCAGGCTTTGGGATTTTCTCTCGAGGATATTCAGGAGGTGCTGAATATTCACCAGCAGGGGGATGTACCCTGCGAGTTTGTCCAGTCATTGCTTCAGGATAAGATTGAGCAGCTTGAGATCAAAATCAAGAAGATGGTGGCCTTCAAAGCTGAGCTGGAGGACTATCGAGATCGCTGGGCCATCAGCCAACCTCGTCCCCAACCCGGCGACATCTGCCCTCTAATTTCCAGTATTCCACTATTGCGTAGCTATCATGCGAGTCCTGCTGGTCGAAGATGAACCGGATTTAGGGGCCGCCATTGCGCGCACCCTCACCCAAGAAGCCTATATCGTGGACTGGGCGCAGGATGGCTTGGAAGCTTGGGGCTACCTAGAGAGCCAATGGACCCATTACACACTGGCCATTTTTGATTGGCTCTTGCCAAAACTTTCTGGGGTTGAGCTATGTCAACGGCTTCGTGCTCAGAACAGCCCTCTGCCGGTGCTGATGCTGACGGCCAAGGATCGCCCTGAGGACACAGCAACAGGACTAGATGCTGGGGCCGACGACTATCTCATCAAACCCTTTCGCAAGATTGAGCTGCTGGCTCGACTGCGGGCACTGCAGCGAAGATCACCCCATTTCCAACCTCAGCAACTCCAAAGGGGAGAGCTTACCCTAGACTATGGGACTCACAACGTTTCTATTGCCAATGAGGGAAAGGCTCGAAGTGTTCTACTGACACATAAAGAATTCCAGCTCTTGGAATATTTCATGCAGCATCCCAGTCAGATTGTCAGCCGCGATCAAATCCTCAATCAGCTTTGGGGGTCTGAAGCTGACACCATCAGCAACGTGGTAGCAGCACTCATGCGTCAACTGCGGCGTAAGCTCTCTGAAAACGGCTGCGACGATGCTATTGAGACCATCTACGGGATTGGCTATCGTCTCAATTTAAACCATGAATGAGCAAACGTTATTTCGTCAAACCCGCTGGCGGCTGGCAAGCTGGTATGCGGGAGTGATGGGGATTATCCTGACGCTCAGCGGTTTTGGGGTTTATGAAGCGATTGACCATGCACACCGGACGGCAGCAGATCGCGAATTGCAGGCGATCTCAGGCCGACTCCACGACAACTTAGAACCAACCCTACAACAACCCGGAGAAGTTCCAGTCAATACACAGCGATTTTTGCCGGATCCCTGTATCAGCCCAAATCAGTGTATGGAAAATCCGAGTGCCGCCGAACCTCCCCCGGGAGACATGTTTCAGGGGAACTACTATATTCGACTCCTCGATCCTTCCCGAGACCTGATTGCGCTGGCTGGACTGAGACCTCAAGGCTTAGCGTTTCCCTCTCCCACTTCCCAGTGGGAGTATCTGAGGGATGAAGACAACATTCGCTATCGTCAAATCACACTTCCTTTGCAAAATCCCGATGCACCTCTCTGGGGACACCTGCAAGTGGGGATTTCTTTAGAGGATTCAGATCGATACCTCGTATCAGTCCGACTCGTCCTATTTACAGGCTTGCCCCTAGCGTTGATCTTCGTTGGCATTGCGGGCTGGTGGCTCGCTGGACAAGCGATGCGACCGATTCGTCAGTCATACCAACAGATGCAGCAGTTCACGGCGGATGCCGCCCACGAGTTGCGAACCCCCATTGCTGCAGCCCAGGCGACGGTGGAATCAGTGTTGGATACACCTCACCTATCGGAAGCCGAAACTCGCAAAACGTTGCAGGTGTTGGATCGTCAGCATCAACGACTCTCTCAACTGATTCGGGACTTACTATTGCTGACGCGGCTGGATCTTCAAGGCCAAGCAACCCAAACCAATACCTGTTGTTTGGGAGATTTAGTCAATGACATCGCAGAGGAACTCGCAGCTTTAGCGCTGAATAGCAAGGTTCATCTCAATACTGATATTCAGAATAGGCAACCTTTGAAAGTGATTGGAGATGAGGGCCAGCTCTATCGCTTAGTCTTTAATTTGGTGATTAATGCGATTCAGTACACCTCTAATGGAGGGGAGGTTACCATTGCACTGGCTCAGCAGGATCAACAAGCGGTGGTTCAGGTGAGAGATACGGGCGTTGGCATTGCCCCTGAGTATCAATCTAAGATCTTTAATCGATTCTATCGGGTGGATAACGATCGCAACCGACAAACGGGTGGTTCAGGCTTGGGGTTGGCAATTGCTCAGGCGATTACCCAACAACACCGAGGAAGAATTCAGGTCCAAAGCCAGGTTGGTCAAGGAAGTAAATTTATTGTTCACCTTCCTCGAGTCACCCCTTAGTCGTTAGGGTTCAATGCTCTGAAGACAAGTTTTTAAGTGGTTGTTAGCCTTCTCATTCCGCTCTTTTGCAGAAAGTCGAGGTCTTGTCAGCGTATCTCATTCTGATTTCATATTTGGTTGCCAGGATTTTAATTAAGGGGCAACCCATAACTTCTTCGTCATCAATACCAGGGGGCAGTACTACTTATGAGAGTTAGAACATCTGCAAAGCAACTAACAACGTTAGCCTGTGCTGTAGCACTCATCATTGCCCAGATGCCGAAGATCACGACGGCGGAACAGCGCAACTTAATTGCTCACCCACGCACCTCCTACCAATTTGCATTCTACAAGCGTCATAACCGGAGTTACCGAATCGCCAGCGCTCTCCACTTTGCCCACAGCAAACTCCATGATGTGCTTCTGCTGACGCCCTTCGAGGAACATGCAAAGGAAGATGCCAAGCTCTATAAGCAGGTACTGCGCTATTACAACAAGCCGCCCAAAATTGAGCCACCGATGGAGTTGTTTGCTCCCTACGCTGCACGGGCCACTTGGCGACTGTTCCGCACCATCGACTCGGTCCACCTACTGCACGAAATGACCGAGGATGTGATGTCAGATCGTGATGTGAGCTGGCAGCAGAAAGAAGAGAAGTTACGGGAAACGTACAACTACTATCAGAAAACCTATCAAGACATAGCGCTCAGCCCTGCCCCATTAGATGTCACCATGCGCCGGGCTGGTGTGATGATGAAGCCTTATTTCTCGCTAACACGCAACTACTATCCCAAAAACAACAACTTCTTTTACGCAGCCCACTGGTGGCACCCGGCCCTCTACGAAACCATGATGGTGAGCGGAAATGGTCAAGCTCAGGATCAACTTATGGGCCAGATGGAAGATTTATTTAGAGATCAGGTGGTTCCTGGTCCACCAATGCGGATGTTACTGAGTCGAGAGTTATCACCACGTTACAGTCGGCTCTCGCCAGAGACGGCCAACGTGTTTGATAACTTGCACATGCTGCACGGCATCACCTACGACATCTTTGCCTACGATGGCTGGACCATTAAGCAAAAGCGAACAGAACTCTACCGTGTCCTAAATGCAATGGCCTACAAGCCAGGGGATGAGAAGCTGATTCGTAAGTTTGAGTTACCCAAGCCTGAAATTAATCCGCTCGCTTATGACCAGTGGGCCAAGAGTTCTAATGGCGCTATGACTCAGATGATGCTGGAAATGCTGGATGAGATGATGCCAGTAATGCATAGTCATATGTCTACTAGTGGTCCACACGACAAGATGATGAATCCAGAGAAAATGCCCCACACCGGTATGAATCACGGGGGTATGAAGCACCAAACGAATCCTAAGGAGATTAAACCTCATCATCAGCCACAGCATTCTATGGGAGAGATTCCTACGGACATGCATCAGATGCATCAGCAATTGAAAGCTCAGCTCAAGCTGAAGTTAACACCAGGCATACAAGAAGGCGAACTACCGGGTTCATTTATGGATGCCATGATGAAGCTGATGCCCAATATGCAGATGGCTCATGGCGGTATGAACCCAGGTGAAGTCCATCCCGCCATGATTAATGCCATGCTCCAAGGTTGGCAGCAGAAGTACGGCAACTTACCGGATGTGGAATTGATGCCGATGGATGTAGAGCCATCTGGAATTGCCCTCGTCGAGTAGGGCCTTCACTATCAAATCAATAGAATATGGAGTCTTTCGTTTTGCGCGTTTGGATTGTTTTACTCGCAAGTTCTGCCTTGGGATTTGCAAAAATTGGACTGCGGACTGATTCAGCAATTGCTGCTGATCACCTCAACCTAGAGGAAGGATTACCCACAGAGGTTGAAGATGCTTATCCAGTACCCTACAGAGGTCTGGAGGTGCAGGGGGTATTGCAGTATGAGCGTGATGGGAACGAAGATCGAATTCTAATCGAACCCCGGATTGAGTACGGTGTAGCCCCCAACACCCAAGTTCGACTGGCCGTTCCGTTCTCATTTGGTGATGGTGGTGTCAATAATATTGAAGATGTAGGCGTTGAGGTCTTCTATAACTTTAATGCTGAATCAATTAATGTTCCTGCCTTTGCAGTGTCAGTGGGAGCAGGCTTCCCTACTGGACCAGATAGTTCTGGCGTTGACCCAACAGTGAAGCTTTTGGCGACGAAAACCATTGGCAATGCCAACATGGACCGCCTGCATATGAACCTAGGCTATACCCGGAATTTTGGCGCTGAGGTTGATGAGCGCAGCGATTTATTGTCAGCCATACTAGGCTACAGCCGTCGCCTCAACTCTGATACGATGCTGGTTTCAGATTTCGTATTGGAGCTGGAGGATGAAGCAGATAAAGAAGCATACTTGCTGGAATTGGGCATTCGTCATCAGATCAATCCACAAACCGTTTTTTCTGTGGGGGCAGGTGCTGGTCTGACAGGTGAATCGCCCGACTTCCGAATCACCGTGGGCATTCAGAGATCACTCTAGCTGTTTGATAGGGAGAGACAGCAATGACCGGTAACTACATCAATAGCATGGAGCTTGGGCCATTGGCTCACGGTGGTAGCCACAATCGCCAAACTCCTGAACCAAAATCTTCCCTAACCCCTGAGTCAATGGGAGCTAGTGTATTGCCTGGGACTCCAGCTGTAGAGGCCGATGATTCACCGGAAAGACTGCAACCCTTATCTGTTTCCAAAGACGATCTACCTGCAAATACACACCAGTTTCATACCTTCCATGGAGGGAAATCCGCTTGGTTTAATCTTGGCCGGTTCAGTAAGTCTGTTTGTCCTCAGATGGTGGCCCCAGTCGTGAATCACCCCGTGTAAACTTGCACCAACTGAATAGAGCTATAGTTCCTCTGAGGTGTGCCCCGCTATTGCGAACCCGGACCACGGGCATATTCTTTCAAATTGCAGCAGTTGGCGGCAGAGGTGCTCAGTGCCTCTGGTTGTTAGATCTCCATCGTGGCAAATTTGGCCAGTTCAATCTAGAGATAACTTATCCATTTCTCAATGCCTTTGGCCGCCTGATACTAGTGATTTAAGGCATAAAAATGTAGTTGAGGCAACCTATCAACAAGCCCCAGAAGAGTTAGAGTTCAACTTATCTTCCTCGTCTGAATAAAAGTACAATATCAGGCTCTCTCACAGAAAAATTTACTCATATTCTCCTGATGCAGAGTACTCTTCATACTCTGCATATTCAGTACAGTTGTGGACTAGGTTTCCCTGCCAGTTGCATGAAGATCTATCTGCATCCATTGAAGTCATGCTGAGTGTCAATCACCTTTATGTCTAAGGCCCAAGATGCCAATCTGCAAGAACGCCTCTCTCAACACCTCAAGCAAATCGTTCGGGAGCGAGATCCATTTTTAGGACAGGCAGGCCACTATTTTGTACGGGAATATATCCGTCAAGAATTGACAAAATTTGGAGAGGTGGAAACGCAGATCGTTAAGTGGCAGGGGAAACAACATCAGAACTTAATTCTGAATCTAGGCCAAACAAAAGGGAAAACGCCCCCACCGATTTTAATTGGTGCCCATTACGATACGGTTCCGGGTTCTCCGGGGGCTGACGATAATGCAACAGGGATCGCTGTATTGCTGGAGTTAGCCCGCCACTTTAGTCAAAAAGCAGCCAAACATCCCATTCGCCTAGTGGCCTTTGATCTAGAAGAATATGGCTGGGGCGGGAGCCTTCCCTATGCGCGGTTATTAAAAGAAAGGGGCGAAAAGGTACGGCTGATGCTGTCGCTAGAGTCATTGGGATACTGTAGCAATGCTCTGAACTCTCAAAGGTATCCAGCGAAATTCTTAGAGTATATCTATCCTGCGCAGGGCAACTATATTGCCTTAATCGGCAATCTTGGCGCAACGGCAGACATGGTTAGGATGCGTCGCAAAATGAAAGCAAAAGTGGACTGCGAATGGCTACCGGTTCCCTTACGCGGCAAAATACTACCGGATACCCGTCGAAGTGATCATGCTCCCTTTTGGGATTATGGCTATCGAGCCATGATGGTAACCGACACTGCAAATGCAAGAAACCCAAACTATCACACAGCCAAGGATACGATTGCAACCATCAACCTAGAGTTTTTAGTATGTGTCTATCAAGGCTTAACTCTGGCCATCAAACAACTCTAGATTGCCACCCCGTAACCCACACAAAACAAGCCCTGGGAAATCATCTCCGATGCCTTTTTATTTGCAATAGAGAATATTTATACAGTATTTTCTAAGTAATAGCTGTACGTCATTATTATCAATAGTCTTGACCTACGAAAGGTGGAACTCTAGCACTGTCTGCTCCGTCCTCTGGTGTTGTAGACAACAGACTATTGAGATCCGGCCAGCCCCTTCGGGTCAGCTTCCCTCGAGCTTTGATCATTGTATGAGGATGACATCTCTGTGATTCGAGTCAGTCGATTAGCACCACGACAACGATGGATGGTGATGGGGCTAACGACAGTTGCGATCGCATATACAACGTTCTGCATCTACCTCTTCCAAGAGCAACGCAGCTTTGTCTTCGACCCGAACCGCCCACTCACGGCCTTACCCAGCGACCCTGCGTTCAAGCTGCCCTACGAAGACGTCACCATTCCCACCAGCAATCAACAGGAAATGCAGGGTTGGTGGGTTCCAGCCCCGACTCCAGAGGAAGCGTTGGACATCTTGCCCAATGAGCCCGTCCGCGTCCTCTCATCACCGATGGTCGTTCTGATGCTAAAGGGCAGAGGCGGTAACCGCAGCTCTCGCAGCCACCTCGCCAGAACAAAAGGACTGCGGCAGCTCGGGTTCGCAGTCTTGCTCGTTGACTACCGCGGCTATGGTGATAGCGATGGTGATTTACCCAGCGAAGCCAGTTTGTATCAAGATAGCCAAGCCGCTTGGCACTATCTCACCCAAATGCGTGGAATTCCACCAGAGCAGATTGTGATTCATGGTGAATCAATGGGCGGGGCTGTTGCCATCAATTTAGCCACGCAGCAACCGCAGGCTGCGGGCCTGATCGTGCAGAGCAGCTTTACCTCTATGTCAGATGCGATCAAACACTTCGACTGGCTGAAGCTACTGCCCATTGATCTGTTGCTCACCCAACGTTTTAACTCGATTGCCAAGGTGCAATCACTCCAGATGCCAGTGCTTTACCTCCATGGTGCCGCCGATCAGATCGTACCGGCCTCCATGAGCCAAAAGCTTTACCAAGCAACGCCGGCACAAACCCCTAAGGAGCTCCTGCTGGTCCCCGACCGAAGTCACTTCCGCCTCTATCGTCCCGGCCAAGCCTCCTACCTACAAGCAGTCACACGACTGGTGCAAAAAATAGAGCAGCGCTAGTCCTGCCAGTTGGGCACATAATCATGACTGATAAACCAATCCACCGCCTCCCGGAGCGCCAGATCAATATCAGTCTGTGGCAGTCCCAACTCATGAACGGCCTTA
>CALFCG010000012.1 GCA_937951315.1 uncultured cyanobacterium | reverse complement strand
AGGCGGCTCACCACCTGATCCTTAATTTGCGATGTAATTTTGTCTTTATAGCCAAATGCCCAGTTGCAGATATCGAGTTTTGGAATATTACAGCCGCCCGTGGCCTGTATATCAGCATCGAAGTCTGTTTGAGAGACGCGGTATGAGAGTTGGCCGTTGCGGGCAATGGGCTGAAGATAAACATCCAAGCGGGTGTTATTCATTTCTACATCTGGGACAATATTGGCCCGACCTGTATTGTGGCCCTTAATTTCGCGATCACCACTTTCGAACGTCAAACTCAACTTAAACGCAGACTGCTGCCACTCGACTTGTAATCCGTCTAGATTGACGTCATTGGCGTAAAATTTTGCATCTCCTAAATCAGGGCACAGCAGTCCACAATCTAGATCTTTGACATATTCAGGGATGTTAAAGCGATATTCTCGCCCTCCTAAAATGGTCGGAAGTTTGATCCGTGATTTGTTCTCCAGCCAGGTATTGTCGCGGCGTGGTCCATAATTATCGAGCTTGATTTGTGTACTACCTGCAGCAGATTCCACGAGTGAAGCAAGCAATGCAGTTGGGATTCGGACTTCTTTTTGGGGAGCCTGGGGTTGCTGTGGAATGGGAGGTTCTGTCTCTGGCTCTTCATGGGGAACAGGAACGTCGTCGAAATCCTTAGGGATGCTGATTCCTGGAGCAGTCCATAACCCAAAAGAGGTGGATGTAAGCAATATTAAGGCAGCTGTTTTCTTGAATGTTTTTTTAGTCATGAATTTTCACCTTGCTGAGGATATGGACAGAAAAGCAATAGATACATAAACCAAGTTCTGATCGATGTTGAATCTTGGAATGATGTCTCTATTTCCTGAAACAGAAACAACGTCTAAATTATTTTTAAATAAAGAGAATTGGACGCTAAGGCTCTGATTTTAAGTGGGTTTGGAAACTCGCTATCTTTACTGTGACTGTTTTTTGAAAACTGAGAAAAATTTGATTTCTTTGGTACTGAAACTATTTTTACTCTTTTTCACTGTCTCTTGAATATGATCTGAAACATTATGTTCTGTGATAGCTATCACATTTCTATTCTTGGATATAAAACTGATTGATAGGTGCAGATAAATGTTGTTTATGTGTGTGCGCTGCATGTACAGCTAGCGACGCTTGTGAGTTCTTTTATTGATTTTTTAGAGGGCCTGAGTCGTGAAGACAAACTCTTTATGCCTTCTGGTAATTATTAGGAAAAAGAATGTAAATCTTACTGATTTAATCCTCAACAAACTTTTGGGGATCTGCTTGCAGATTCCAGCTTTTGCCAGTGCATCGAGAAAATTACCCGCAAGCCTGCAAGCGAGAACTCTGTTGATTGGGAAGGTGTGGCTCAGGCTGCCCAAGAAACAGTCCTTTTGGTCGCAACTGAGTTTCCGTTCTATTTGGGGCAAGAGTTCTAGCATTTGGGAGCCACCGTAGCTAGATTTGCCATCATTGAAGTGTTTTGCTTTGTGAAACAGCTTGCCTGAACCAGCCAACAGAATCTGGATCCTGTCTCTTGAGCCGGTCGATTGAGTCGTAGATGCGATCGCAACCCTTAGAGAACTCGACCTGTGTCATCCATGTAGAGGATATCTCAGCCGGCTTCAAGGACTGTTGCAAGCACACACTCATTCACAAATAACCAAGCAGCTCAGTTTGATACGGGGAACTGTTTCTTCGCGATGCTAGAGAACAAAGGCAATACATTGACCAAGCCTTGTGGCCTATTGGGAGAGAACCTTGAGGCGTCTTTGGATGACTTGTGTCGTGGGGTGGGTTGGACCCAGCTTCACCTCTGCAATGTCAATCGCTTCTTGGTAGAGAGACCGCGCCTCATCATCTTTTCCTTGGCTATCGTAGAGAGCAGCTAGATGACTCAGGCTGATTGCAACGGATGGATGCTCTTGACCTAAAAGCCTTTGTCTCATTTCAAGTGCTTGTTTAAAAAGAGGCTCTGCCTCCTCATATCTCTTTTGCTTATCATAGAGTTCAGCCAAATTATCGAGACTTGTGGCAACGGATGGGTGCTCTTGACCCAATAGCTTTTGTCTCATCTGAAGCGCTTGCTTAAAGAGAGGTTCTGCTTCCTCATGCCGTCCTTGTTTGCTGTAAATCTCTGCTAGGTTATTGAGGCTCGTGGCTACAGAGCGATGCTCTTGCCCCAGTTCTTTTCTCTTGATGGCTAGGGCCTGCATATGCAGCGGCTCCGCTTCTCGATACCGTCCATGTTGCCCGTAAAGTTCAGCCAAGTTATTGAGGCCATAGGCCACATTGATATGTTCCTGTCCCAGTTCTTGACGGTAGATTTCTAGGGCCTCCTTAAAGAGGGATTCAGCATCTGTGTACCGTCCTAACTTGCCATAAAGTTCTGCTAGGTTATTTTTGCTTGTGGCAACGGCTGTATGACCTGGACCAAATCGCTGTTTATAAATTTCTAGCGACTGCTCAAAAAGAGGCTCAGCCTCCCCATATCGTCCCTGCTTTTCATAGAGGAGGGCGAGCTTATTCATACTAGTGGCAACTGATGAATGCCCCTGCCCTAATTCCTGTTTTCGTCGCGTGACCACCTGTTCTGCGAGTGGAATCGCCTCTGCATATTTACCTTGCTTAGAGAGTTGATCAATACGTGCTTGAAGTTGTTCTAGTGATTCAGTCTGAGCGAGTTGAAAGAGTGGCGCAGGTCGTCCTGTTGACGGTTGCGCGATAGCCTGTAGAGAACTTCCGACACCAGAAGTCGGCCAACCGGATGCGAACAGAACACCCATGCAGGCAACTGCACCTACCTTGAAGCTACTGAACGCGAAGCTTTTGTCTGACATTCTTCCTTACTTGCACCGTCGAAATATGATTTCCCCTCCTTAAAAGATACAAGCAACCGAAAGAAGGTTGCTTGTATTTCTCCGCAAAAAGAATCTACCGCCGTCGTCACAAGTTTGTTATGACACTGCTTCAACGGCTGTACCCTTCGCGATCGATATCAAAGAGACTGTGCCCTTAGTATTCACAGCTCAACCTCTCTACTAAGCTTCCTTCAGGAATCTTTGCACTGCCGAAAACGTTACATTCACGTGGGTCAGAGGTTGATCGCGAGCAAGACGAACGTTCTGCCCGAACAGTATTTTGCATTTGGACCGCTACCATACAAGCAAATAAAGTCCAGCTATCTGAGCAATACCATGGACACTGTATTAGAAATTTCCCAACTTGGTAATCCGGTTCTACGTCAGCAGGCAAAGCCGGTTGAGCATATCCAACATGCTGAAACCCAGCAGCTCATCGATCATTTGATCACCACCATGCTTGAGTCTGCAGGTGTTGGAATTGCAGCCCCCCAAGTAGGGGAAAGCCTTCAAATTATGGTCGTAGCCTCACGTCCGACGCTTCGCTACCCGCAGGCCCCTTCAATGGAGCCCGTGGCTATGATCAACCCTGAAATCGTTAGCCAATCTGATGATCGCCTGAAAAGCTGGGAAGGCTGCCTCAGTATTCCTGGTGTTCGAGGACAGGTGCCCCGATCCCAGGCAATCACCGTGACCTATACCGATCGCCAAGGACATTCCCATCAGCAGGAATTTACTGATTTCGTCGCTCGGATCGTACAGCACGAGTTTGATCATTTGCAGGGGACCGTCTTCTTAGATCGGGTAGAGAATACCCAAGAGATCATGACGGAGCAGGAATATCAAAAGCATGCGCTTGTCTAGGTCATTGATCGGGTCTTAGCACTCCGTAATGCTGACCGCTAAGCCACCTAATGATGTCTCCTTAAACTTCTCCGACATTTCGAGGCCCGTGTGTTTCATGGCGGCAATACAGTTGTCCAGAGGCATAAAATGTTCTCCAGTGCCTCGCTTCGCTAATGAGGCTGCTGTATAGGCTTTGATGGCACCGAAACCATTCCGCTCAATGCACGGAACCTGCACCAAGCCACCTACTGGATCGCAGGTCATCCCTAAGTGATGTTCCAGTGCGATCTCTGCTGCATTCTCGATCTGAGCAGATGTACAGCCCCTCACGGCGCAAAGACCTGCGGCCGCCATCGCGGCTGCAGATCCCACTTCCCCTTGGCAACCGACTTCAGCGCCTGAAATCGAACTGCGGTGCTTGATAATTCCGCCGATAGCTGCGGCTGTGAGCAGAAAGTCATGAACCTGCTGCGACGTTCCCCCCTCGTGGCTCACAAAATAGTAGAGGACTGCTGGTATAACCCCTGCAGCACCATTTGTCGGTGCCGTGACTACCATATGACCTGCGGCATTCTCTTCATTGACAGCCATGGCGTAGGCACATAGCCAGTCATTGAGACAGGCGTCAGGACATGTTTGGATCTGTTCAAACAATTTCTGTGCCCGTCGAGAGATACCTAATCGACCGGGTAATATTCCTTGAGTTGATAGCCCTTTCCGAATACAAACTTGCATGGCGTCCCAAATCGCATCTAGACCCTCGATGATTTGGGACTTTGAGGTGTGAACCTGTTCGTTTAACAGTTTCATCGCCGCAATAGATAGGCCGCTCTCCTTCGACATGCTCAGCATTGATCGTGCCGAATCAAATGGGAAGGGGCAGGAGGCTGCTGATTCAGCCTTAACAGGGGCAACTAATTGACCAATTTCAGCTTTTGTCTGGATAAAGCCCCCACCAATGGAGAAGTAGGTCTCGGTTATTAATACATTTCTGTTTGAGTCTAGTAACTCAAAAATGATGCCGTTGGGATGTTCGGGTAGCGGCTTCTCAAGACTAAATTCGATGTCATCACAGGGAATAAACTTTAGCTTTGAATCCCCGGCTAGGTTGATATGAGACTTGTGCCATAGTGACTGAGTTAATTCACTCACGTCTCTTTCTGTCAAAGATGAGGGTGTAAAGCCGTTCAGCCCTAAGACAATCGCCCGATCGGTGCCATGTCCTTTGCCTGTGAAAGCTAATGACCCCTTTAAAGTGCAGTGAATATAAGCCGCATCCCTGTTTGGGGGCTCAGCGAGCCACATCGTCACCGCATCTCGAAATCTATGGGCCGCAACCATGGGGCCAATGGTATGAGAGCTAGAAGGCCCCACGCCGACTTTAAAGAGATCAAGAACGCTAATGAACATAAATGCTCCCTCACCGTTTGATCTGAAGAATACCAATTCTCTCCGTCGATAACTGTAGGGAGCGAACAGACGGGAGAAACGTCTCCAGCTTGAGTTAGTCCGAGGCTGGAGTTTAAAAAACGCAATATTTTACTAAGGATTGGTCTCGAGTTTTTGAGCCATAATTGTATTGAATCTCCATCCTCACAGGTATATCAACATGACTGATTTATTGACACGGGCGTTTGAACAACTGCGAACTCTCTCTGCCAATCGTCAAGATGAGATCGCTTCCAGGATTCTAGATAGGCTTGACGACGAAGCGCAATGGAATGATGCTTTTGTTCAATCCCAAGAGGCATTGAACGATCTGTTACAACAAGCGATGGCTGAATACCGCTCAGCTAAGAATCGCGAGCTAAGTGCAGGGGAATTGTAATAAGGCTGATCGTTTGATTGATTCCAAGCCAATAGAACATAACATCCACCTCTCCCACCGATAGAGAGGTGGATATTTTTTTGCTATCACACTGTGTGCCTGAGGCCCACTCTCTGTTTTCAACTATCCTTTACCCAGATCTGCATTGGTGAAGCGGTTGTCTCTTGCGCTGGTGATCAGTTGGCGACGTTAATTCATGATCTGGCAAATGTTAAAACGCTAAAACTTAGAGAGGTCTTGTGAGCAGAAGCTTGTGCTGAGCTAGCACCTTACTTTTTATGACTTCCTCAGTGTTCAAAAGTAGTATTTTGCTGTATATGTACTTAAAGAGGGGAAATAGAACTGATGGGGGTCAGGAAAAGATATCAAAGCCTTAATGCTTTTTAGTTGATTTTTCCTTGTCTAAATTTCTACTCGAAGTCACTGTTTCAAGAAGGACCAACGATTTTCATCAGGATCTGTCGGGGTTTGACTATGGTCAGGATGTCTTTCGCCTTTTGTCCATGTCCTAGGTTTTAGCTTAGTCGTCGTTTCGACGGG
>CALFCG010000011.1 GCA_937951315.1 uncultured cyanobacterium | reverse complement strand
CAAATTGTTGATGATGTTTTAGATGTCACGGCGACGCGGGAACAGCTCGGTAAAACCGCAGGCAAAGATCTACAGTCTCAAAAGGCGACTTATCCTAGCTTATGGGGGATTGAAGAATCTCGGCAGCAGGCCCAGCGTCTTGTTGATGAAGCAAAGTCTGCGTTAGTAGACTATGGTGAACAGGCACTGCCGCTGATGGCGATCGCAGATTTCATCACAGCTCGTCAATCTTAACGTCACCTAGGGAAACTATACTTCTCTCACTGACCGTCCCCTTCTAGATCTGTGAGACCAGATATTTATGCAGAATTTTGGCGATATTGTTCACAATTGGGTTTTGTTGGTGTCCTTTGCCGCCAGCTTGACAGCTCAGTGTCTCAAGCTCGTCATTGAGTTCGCCATTAACCGCAAGATAAATTTCCGTGTGCTCGTGGAAACGGGAGGAATGCCAAGTTCCCATTCTGCTCTCGTGACGGCTCTGGCAACGGGGGTGGGGCAAGTGAAGGGCTGGGATAGTATTGAGTTTGCGATCGCAACAATTTTCGCCATCATTGTGATGTATGACGCAGCTGGTGTTAGACAGGCTGCAGGGAAACAAGCCCGAGTCTTAAACCAGATTGTGGATGAAATGTTTCAAGAAAATCCAGAATTTAATGAAGACCGCCTCAAAGAGCTACTGGGGCATACTCCCATTCAAGTCATTGCTGGCTCAGCTTTAGGTATTGCTATTTCTCTTCTCAGTGGGCCTGCTGGCATTCTGAGTCACTGGATTTCGTATTAGCTTTAGCCGACGACCTCTTCTTCCAACTCTGACCTTGTTTGGGGAAGCTCTAGGCAATAGCCTGCTCCATAAACGGTCTTAATGAACTGTGGGTGTCGCGGATCGGGCTCTAATTTGGTCCGTAGATGGCGAACATGGACCCGTATGGTCTCGATGTCGTCGTTGGGGTCATACCCCCAAACTTCTTGCAGAATCTCGCTAGGTGAAACGGTTTGCCCGTGACGTTGGAGGAGGCAGTGGAGCAGTTCGAACTCGAGTCGAGTGAGCTTAATGACTTTCTCAAGCCATAGAACCTCAAATCGTTCGGGCACTAACGTTAAGGGGCCATAGCTTAAAATTTCTGAATGCTTGGCTGCCTGCGGTAGGCGATCTGTTCGCCGCAACAGTGCTCTGACCCGAGCAAGCATCTCTTCAAGCTCGAAAGGTTTGGTCAAATAGTCATCGGCGCCTGCGTTGAATCCCTCAACCTTGTCTTGGGTCTGGCTGAGGGCCGTCAACATCAACACTGGAATGTCTGCTGTCCTCTGGTCCCGTCGTAACCGCTGACAAATCGTGAACCCATCTACCTTCGGTAGCATGAGATCGAGCAGAATCAGGTCTGGCAGCAGCTGAACCGCTAAAGCCTGTCCCTTCATGCCATCGGTTGCCTGAGTGACGTCATAACCCGCCATCTCTAAGTTAATGGCGACCAATTCTGCGATCGCAGGATCATCATCAATTACAAGTATCCGTGGCTTCATTCAAACGGCTCAGATAGAACAGAGAAAGGATTTTTAAGAAAAATAATGGGAAGTGATTAAAATTATGACCTAATTCTTAAATATTCCTGTTTAAAGATTATAAACATGGATATTAAAAACTTTTTTGGCAAAATATTATAGATATATAAATATATAATAGATTAGTAACTTTCGTGCAACAAAAGTATATAGTCTTTTCGTAATCAGACTGTGCGAACAAATAGAGGCATACCTAGCCCAGTCGGTATAGGTCGTTCATGTCCTAGTGCCGTTGTCGAGCATCTGGCAATCAATCCTTCCATACTGTCAGCTAAGGAGGGTGCGGTACCGATTTTGATATCTGCTCGCTGTAAAAAAACGAGTTTTCCATTCTACCCATAGGGACTAAACCCAAGCTGTAAAATCATCTCCAAATTGCTTGAGTGATAGGCGATGGATTCGTGGGTCGCGGCCCGCGGCTTTTTGCTGCTGACGGGTGTTATATCCCCAATCACCCAGAAAAAGAGTGATGTCGTTGAGATCGGACTGCTGCTTAATGATGTGAAGTGTTGCGAGGCGATCTTCAATAAACCAAATCGGGGTTGGAGTCGTTGCTTTGAGTCTGCGTAATGTCTCAAATTTAGGACGACGACAATCCTTGCCAAACAAGCAGTGGTCAGGAATATGTAGGCCTTCTTTCTGCAAGAGGGCTTTTACAAAACGACTTTCTTTCGTCGTGATAATTAAAATCGTCATCTGTTTGCTCAGGGTCTGGAGCTTAGGGATGACACCTTCATAGAATGAATGTAGTTCTAACCAGGACTCAAGATCGGTTGTGAGCCAGCGATCACGAACGTTATCCACTTGAGTTGCTAAAACCTTCGAATTTAGATCATCTTCAACGACAACGCGATCTCTGATCACAGGCCAGTTCTGCAGAATATTCTCCTCAGAAAATCCTTTGAGAATGGCCCGTAGCAAAACAGGCATTTCCCAGCCCGTTTCTACGACAGGACGCAGACGATAGAACTGCTGGGCTAAATCTTCAGGGGCAGTACCAGACGACGTTGGCCAGGCCTGGCAATAGGCACGCCAAGTGGTTTGGAAGTATTCCTGGAGGCCGTTGCAAATAATTCCGTCGAAATCTAACGCTAACGTTTGGGGAGAATTCACTTAACCTCATTCACATCTAGAACTGCATAGCCGCAAAAACGCAGCAGAACACAAAACGAGTGAACCCCCAAACTAAATGACGATTGATTTTGAAACTGGGGCGGAAGGATTCGAACCTCCGAATGGCTGGACCAAAACCAGCTGCCTTACCGCTTGGCGACGCCCCATCACCGAGAACCTTATTGATTCAAGCTCGAACATCTTAGCAGTTAGCTTCCCGTGCCTGTCAAGCCCAAAATTTGAGAAATTATTTTTGAGTTGCTGCAGTGATCCATCCGTTGTTCCTCACTTTTCATTTGCTGAGTTCGTATCTCCTGAAGTTCTTGGTTCGGGGAGGCTGCACTGGTGCTTGTGCGTTCAGTTGGATTATGAATTGGGCTGGCATCCTGATCATGGGTTGAATCCTCCTAGGTTTGACAGGTCCCTGTGGACAGAGAGATTGCTAACCCTGTGACAGGCAGGCGTAAAGTCGTGTAGTTTGTAGATAAGCTACATCCATCTACACATATCCGTCATGGCACTGATCATCACTGGGAAAAAATTTATCAAAGAGGTCGAGAAGGCTGGTGCAGTAGGGGCCTATGTTCCTTCGGAGGGTGGCTTTGAGGGGCGTTTTAAGCGTCGGCTGAGAGCGGCTGGTTATGCCACCCAGTTTGTTGCGGCTCCAGGTATTGGTGATTTAGCGGCCTATTTTACGGATGTGCATGGCGTCCGTCCCCCTCACTT
>CALFCG010000010.1 GCA_937951315.1 uncultured cyanobacterium | reverse complement strand
TCACGATTTATGAAATGTCGAGTTGGGCCAGGGGCAGTACCGTTCCACTGTTGCTGGTTATGGATCGAGAGCCGGTCTATAACCTGGGCATTAACCTGGATGAACTTTATACAGAAGGTCGTGGGCAGGCCACCTTTGAGCTTCCTTCTAACAGCGACTGGACAGATGTTTTTGTTGGTCTAGACGGTATTTTCAAGTTTGCAGAAGCCACCAACTTTGTGCCGTTGCGGGAAGAGGGACTCAAGGCTGCAGAGCGTTGGGTGCTAGAACGTCAGGAGGCCACGGGCGACTGGGGTGGCATTATCCCCGCCATGCTCAACTCTCTGTTGGGGTTGAAGGCGTTGGACTATGACGTTCATGACCCCATTATTGAACGAGGGCTAGCCGCTGTTGATAACTTTGCGATTGAAACCGAGACTGAATATCGGGTGCAGCCTTGTATTTCTCCCGTTTGGGATACGGGCCTCGTGATTCGAGCCTTAGCTGAATCCGGTTTGGACCGTGATCATCCAGCCCTTGTTCGAGGTGGTGAGTGGTTACTGGAAAAACAGATTCTTGATTACGGCGACTGGAAAGTTAAAAACAAAGAGGGTGAACCAGGAGGCTGGGCCTTCGAGTTTGAAAACCGTTTCTATCCCGATGTCGATGATACGGCAGTGGTGGTGATGGCCCTGAACGAGGTCAAGCTGCCGGATGAGAAGGCGAAGCAGGCTGCGGTGACCCGAGCCTATAACTGGATTGCCACCATGCAATGCAAGCCAGGGGGCTGGGCTGCCTTTGATATCGATAACGATCAAGATTGGCTCAATTGGCTTCCCTATGGGGATCTCAAGGCTATGATTGACCCGAATACCGCTGATGTGACCGCGCGGGTGCTCGAGATGCTGGGGCGTGCGCCGAATCAATCTCACCAGAATGGCTCTGGCCATTTGCTAACAGACAGTAGGGTCAACCGAGCCCTGAACTATCTCAAGGCTGAACAAGAGGTTGACGGGAGCTGGTTTGGTCGTTGGGGCGTTAACTATATTTATGGAACCAGCGGTGTTTTAGCGGCTTTAGCCCTGGTGGAACCGCAGACGTTTCAGTCTGAAATTCAGCGCGGGGGGCAGTGGTTATCGAGCTGCCAAAATGCTGATGGAGGTTGGGGTGAAACCTGTAAAAGCTATAACGACTCAAGCCTGAAAGGACAAGGACCCAGTACAGCATCTCAGACGGCTTGGGCGCTGATGGGATTGTTGGCGGCTGGTGATGCGACTGGTACCTATAATTTGTCCGCTATTGAGCGCGGTGTTGAGTACTTGGTGACCACCCAGAAGGATGGAGCTTGGGATGAAGATTTCTTTACCGGGACGGGTTTCCCCTGCCATTTTTACCTGAAATATCATCTTTATCAGCAGCATTTTTCGCTGACGGCTCTTGCAAGATGTCGAACAATGCTTGCGCAAGTCTAAGAACGTGTTTGAAAAGTCTTGTAGGTAAAGTTGAGAGGGGGCATAGAGTAAAGCACTAATATAAATATGTAGTGGTAGAAAAGCTTAGGTGTAATTCATAATGAAAATACGCCTAAGTTCTGTTCGTGATGAGGATTTTGGCCTTCCTTGCAAAAGGGAACGTAGTTGATGATTTAACACTCAGCCTACTTACTAATTAAAAAATAGTAAACCTAGAGGGCAAGCTGTGAAATATAGGAGTATAGAGATCAGTGAAAATGTGACGTTGATGTTAATTAAACACCTCACTAAAAAGTATGCATTTGATGAGCTGGCCTTTGCTGAATATAAAGATTTATTGAATGAAATCAAACAATTGAATTCAACGCTTGTCAGTTTTCAAAACGTCGGTTTGGTCAGGCACATTCTTTTTGAACGATCTTTTTTGTGGCAAATGACTATTCCAGATGAGGAAAGACTTGAGGATCTGTATTGTTTAATTATGTTAATTGATGATACGTTAGTGCGCTCGTTCCGGGCTTACCATATGCGACAAATTAACAAAGAGCAACTCGAACACATCCAAAAAGAAGTTAACGCCATAGCTCAATCTGCAAAAGAGAGAATTGGAAGTGGGCATGTCGATTAAAATTTATGCTGAGTTGTTGATATTGACTAGCTTTCACAAGTGGTCGTATTCTAACGACGAAACTACAAATTTTAAATCTAGTGCTTTCACGCTGGATCAAATGTATTTGAATACAGATCTAACAACAGAGCAAAGAGAGCTAAAGAAGGCATGTTTATTCAATATCTCAAAAGGCTTCGAGTTGTCTGAAAGAAAGTTAGATAATGCTATTAATGATCTCAATCAAGAAATCAGCGAAAATGGTTTTGATCCCCTTCCCTTTTCCGAGGATGCGATTATAAAGGCCAGTAAGGTGTTGCCTGAAACTAGGATTTTGCCTAGCGTATTGTGTGTCGATATACTTTGGTCCCAACCTTTGATTTGGCGAATGTTGGGGATATTCAATCAATCGCAATATCTAACTGTTGCCGCGTTTTATGCGAGAAGCGAAAATATGATCGCAAATAAAACTTTTAAAAATTACTATAAAGCGATGATGGGTCGCCCTCTGACACACGCATTACATCAGGTGTCTCAGCACTCAAAACCTTTTAGAGAAGCCATTGGGACGTTAGATAAGGCGTTGGGCGGGGCGTATGCAAAAAGAACCTAGCTACAATGCTTCCACCCCAAACTGAGAAGGTCTATGGAATGCCCTTCTTGCCTGAACTATAAGGTCAATCAGCGAGGCTTTGACTTTCTCCCAGATACACATTAATTCAGCGATATCGGTGTCATGGATTGTTGTTAGCTTTTTAATGAACGCATAGGTACCTTGATGGCTCGCTTAAGCTCTTCTGAACCAGTTGTTAGTTATGCCATCAGTGCTCGCACCGATGGCATGGGGGGCTCGCTGCGGCGTACCTTTGGTAAATCCCATGTCACTATTAAGCAGGCCCGTGCCGACTGACTCTTGGGTCGGTTGCTTCTGTTGGAGGCAGCGCTTTCAGCAAGGGCCTACGGTGCGTTCTGAACGTTGGATTTTATCGCCAGACTCGCGTGCTTATTCTAAGATTAAGAGATGAAACATTTACTGATAGGCGTTTTTCGGCTGTATCAGCGATTTATTTCGCCGTTGTTTCCGCCTGTCTGTCGATTTCAGCCGAGCTGCTCGCATTATGCGATCGCATCTCTAGAACGTTTTGGCTTCCTGCGGGGAAGTGGGCTAGCCATCTGGCGTATTCTGCGATGTAATCCTTGGGGGCGAGGCGGGTATGACCCGATCCCTGAAGTCTTTTTGACCACGGATAAAACTTCGCTGGTTGACGTGATACGCCGTCGATCACAGCCTCAGAATTTTAAAGATCACTGAATATAGACGGATACCTTGTTGCGAACGTGATTACACAATCCCCCACCCTTGAACGAATCCTGACACAGGCTTTATCGGGGCAACCGATGTCCCTTGAGTCTGGCGTTCTGCTCCTAGATCAGACAGAGTCAGAGGTTTGGAGGGATATCCAGCAGGCCGCCGATCAGATGCGGCAGGATTTAGTGGGTGACACCGTCACCTATGTCGTGAACCGCAACATCAACTTCACCAATATCTGTGAACAACATTGCAACTTCTGTGCCTTTCGTCGAGATGCTGATCAAGAGGGAGCCTACTGGTTATCGGAGGCGCAAATCCTAGAAAAGGCAACGGATGCCCGTCAACGAGGTGCGACGGAAATTTGTATGCAGGGGGGGCTGAACCTCGAAGCTAAGTTGAAGGGACAGTCTTTGCCCTACTATGTGCGACTGGTGGAGACCTTGAAAACGTCTTTCCCAGAGATCCATCTCCATGCTTTTTCGCCCCAAGAAATTCAGTTTATTGCCTGTGAAGATGGGCGTTCCTTTGCAGACGTCATTTCCGCACTCCGAGAGGCTGGCGTTGACTCCATGCCAGGCACCGCTGCTGAAATCCTCGATGATCAGGTGCGACGGGTGCTGTGTCCCGAGAAAATTGATACCGCCACTTGGATTGAGGTGGTTGCCACCGCGCATCAGTTGGGAGTCCCCACCACCAGCACTATGTTGTCGGGCCATATTGAAACCCCGGCTCAACAAATTGGACATCTGGACAAGTTGCGATCGCATCAACAAAAGATGCAGGCCCAGGGCAATATTGGCTTTAGTGAATTTGTCCTGCTGCCCTATGTGGGTCAGGATGCTCCCCCCGCTTTGCGCCGTCGAGTCGGACGCGATCAGCCGACCTTAACAGAGGTCCTGCATCTGACTGCTGTGGCCCGCTTATTTTTAGGACGGTGGATACCCAATCATCAGCCGAGCTGGGTCAAATTGGGGGTTGAAGGGGCCACCCAAGCCTTGCAATGGGGCTGTAATGATCTGGGCGGTACCCTAATGGAAGAACATATCACCACCATGGCGGGAGCTCAGGGGGGCACCTGCTTATCCGAGTCAGAGCTACAGATGGCGATTACGGCCATCGATCGTCCCTATCGACAGCGCACAACTTTGTATGGCTCGGTTGCTTGACCTTAAAGGTCTCTCGAAGCGATATTAGCCATGCGCATGCTAACGTTAGCCAACGTTGCGTCCAAGAAATCTGCAATGAAGACTTTACCAATGACTCTGCCATTGTGCATACTGACCTCTGAGGTTTGGATGGGATAGCCATGCGAGGGAATCAACAACCGCGAAGACGCCAGAAAAGGACTCCTCCCCGGTCATCACCGTCGAGACGCCCTTTAAACAGTAAGTCTCGTTCTCTTGCCATTACGGTGGGGGGAGCGCTGCTTCTCATTGCGGGTGGCGCCATTGCCTTTGGACTGCTGCAGGGACGAGGCGGCGATCGAAAAGCCTTTGGTCCAACGGCCTTGTTGCCTCAAGATACCCTGATGTCCGTGACCTTCACGACCAATACTGGGTCGTGGAAACAACTGGCAAAACTAGGAACAGAACAATCGCGAAAGAACTGGCAGGCAGAACTGCAAAAAATGGAAAAGACGGTCCTGGCTCAGGGACTCAGCTACGAAGAGAATATTGCTCCCTGGGTCGGTGATCAGATCACCATGGCTTTTTTGCCCCCCAATGCTAATGCGGGGCCCGATTTTGACAAGCAAGCGACCATCTGGATTCTGCCGGTCCGGAATTCAGGACGGGCCAAGAAGCTCTTTACGGATCAGTTGGCTACCTCCGGTAATCAATCTACAACCCGAACCCATTCAGAGGTTGAAATTCAAGAGTTTCAACTTGAAGATGACAAGTTTGCGATCGCAACCCCAGATCAGCGCAATCTTGTTTTTACCACTGCCGGTGCTCCCATCGATCAGGTGATCGACACCATAAAAGGCAAACCCTCTGTGGAGCAGACGCCTCGCTTTGCCGAATCGATTGCTGAAATTGGTGCCAGCAAACCTCTCGCACAGATTTACATCAATATGCCCCTGGCCACGGCACAACTGGCCGCAGGTTCCAATCAGCCCATCTCAGAAGCCTCGATGGAACGAATCCAAGAGCTGCAGGGCCTAGGTTCCACTGTCACCCTTGACTCTGACGACACCCTCGATTTCAAAACCATCACCTGGCTCGAACCAGAGGCGAAGTACCCGCTTGAGGTCAAGAACGAAGCGTCGGGGATGGCTAAGCGTCTGCCCGAGAGTACGCTCATGATGGCTTCCGGTGGCAACTTTCAAGAGCTATGGCAGGCGTACGCCAAAGGCACCCCTGCAAAGCTGCTGGTGCCTTTCAATCCCAAGTCCTGGACCGATGGTTTTGTTGAACAAACGGGGCTTGATTTCAACACGACCTTTGTTCCCTGGCTCGATCGCAAATTTGCAGGGGCCATTGTGCCCGCTAAAAGTGGCGATGACAAAAGTATTGGGTTGGTTACCTTGGCGCAAACTAGCGACAACCCTGCTGCACTCCAGGCTTTTAAGCAACTGGATGATGCCGTGCGTGAACAGCGAGATTTTCAGATTGCCGAATCTAAAATCAAAAAATCCGCTGTGATTACTTGGAAAGTACCCCCGGGCCTGCCCATCGCGAGTCATGGTTCCCTCAGTGATAAAACGATGTTTTTTGCCATCGGAGCCCCGGTCCCCATTGCGAAGCAACTGATTGAATCAGAGTCTAGTTTGAGTCAGACCGATCTGTTCAAAGATGCAACGCAATCTTCTCTCAACCCCCATAATGGTCAGTTCTTCGTTCATATGCCCCGCATGTTGAAGGTGATGGAGACAAACCCGCTGTTTCCTAAAATAGCCCCAGGAACCCAGCAATACGCCCAAGGTATTGAAGCCATCGGTATGACGACTGCCATTAGTAACACCTGGAGCACTCGCTATGATATTCGCGTCAAGTTGAAAAAATAATGGCCAAGCTTCAGTTGCCAAACAAGAGTGAGAAAGTTCAATGAAAACGGTTTTAGTGACAGGTGGCTCTGGATTTATTGGTGCTAACTTCATCCTCAAAGCCCGACATCACAATTGGTTTAATGTTGTTAATCTCGACAAGTTAACCTACGCGAGTAACCCGAAGACATTAGACTCCTTAGAGAGTGATTCCGGCTACGACTTTTGCCGCGGCGATATTGCAGATTCCCAACAGGTCAGTGCGCTACTGAATCAATATCAACCGGATGCAGTGATTAACTTTGCTGCAGAAAGTCATGTTGATCGCTCAATTTTGAGCCCAGAAGATTTTATCCAAACCAATATTTTGGGGACCTTTCGACTGCTCGAGTCTTGCAAAGCCTATTGGGAGAAACGATCCGAATCGCAGCCATCGACTTTCCGGTTTTTGCATATCTCAACAGATGAAGTGTTTGGCTCCCTGGGGCCCGATGATCCCGCCTTTCACGAAGAGACATCCTATGCTCCCAATAGTCCTTACTCTGCCTCTAAGGCGAGTTCAGATCACCTTGTGCGGTCCTATCACCACACCTATGGCTTCCCTATCCTGACGACGAATTGTTCTAATAATTATGGTCCGTTTCAGTTCCCCGAGAAGCTGATCCCCCTCATGATTTTGAATGCAAGGGACAAACTATCGCTGCCGATTTATGGGGACGGTCAAAACATCAGAGATTGGCTATATGTGGGTGATCACTGTGAGGCCATTCAGTTGGTTCTCCAGCAGGGTCGCTTAGGGGAGTCCTATAATATCGGTGGCAATAATGAAGTCACCAACTTAGAGGTTGTCCAGCAAATCTGTACGCGGCTCAATCAACTTTTACCGAAAGAAAATTTTGACTATGCCTCACTAATTACCTTTATTAAAGATCGCCCTGGTCACGATCGTCGCTATGCGATTGACAGCACCAAGATTCAACGAGAATTGGGCTGGGTGCCTCAGGAAAGTTTTGAGAGTGGCTTATCAAAAACCATTCAGTGGTACATCGAGCAGACTGACTGGATTGAACAGGTTCGGTCGGGTGCCTATCAAGCTTGGATTCAACAAAACTATGATGATGCACGTTCTATTGAAGCTTCTGACTCAAGTCCCTGAGCGGGTATTTAGCACATGAAAGGAATCATTTTAGCCGGAGGTTCGGGGACCCGGCTGGCGCCCCTGACAGCGGTTGTCAGTAAACAGCTCATGCCTGTTTATGACAAGCCGATGATTTACTATCCCCTGTCAACCTTGATGCTGGCAGGAATTCGGGACATTTTGATTATTTCGACCCCCACTCATTTACCGTTATTCCAGCAATTGCTGGGCGATGGGCAACAGTGGGGCTTAAACCTGAGCTATGTCGTGCAACCGAAGCCAGAGGGGCTGGCGCAAGCGTTTATCCTGGGCCAAGATTTCATTGGCTCCGAGCCGGTGTGTTTGGTTCTGGGGGATAACTTGTTCTACGGCCATGGTTTTTCAGAGGTGCTGTCCCAGGCCGCTCAGTTACAGTCAGGAGCCTTAATCTTTGGGTATCGTGTGCAGGAACCGGAACACTATGGTGTTGTGGAGTTTGATCAAGCGGGCTACGTCATTGGACTGGAAGAAAAACCCAAGCAGCCCAAGTCCAACTATGCTGTACCGGGAATTTATTTCTATGACTCCAAGGTGGTCGATTTTGCCGCAAACCTGAAACCGTCCGCAAGGGGTGAACTAGAAATTACCGATTTGAGTTGGGAGTATCTCAATCGCGGTGAATTAAAGGTGGAGCTGCTGGGGCGAGGCTATGCTTGGCTAGATACAGGGATGCACGATACGCTTCACCAAGCGGGTAGCTTTATTCAGACCTTGGAACAGCGACAGGGCTTTAAGGTTGCCTGTGTGGAAGAGATCGCCTATCGCCAAGGCTATATCGATGCAAAACAGCTCAGGCAATTGGCGCATCCACTGGAGAAGAGTGGTTATGGCAAGTATTTGCTGGCGCTGCTTGATCACGATTCCCGTTAAGTTCTTCTCAACTCTAGAAGGTCGTCAGAGTCCTGTGTAATACTGCAGGTGATCTTTTCATTGTCGCTCGTTATGGCTCAGCCTCCGTCCAAGGCCAAGCTGGGACAACCCGACCAGCAGCATCCGCAGTGGTACCGCGATCGGCAGGTGGCCGATCGTCTAATGCGGGAAGAACCTACTAATCTTAATTTGGCTGAGTTGGCACGCCTGCGGATTCGCTATACGGGTTTCCCGGGAGGGTGGGATATTCAGACGGATCTCGATACGGTCCTCAAAAAGTGGGACTTAACGGAAGAAGCACTGTTTGAGAAGACGCGGCTGATCCACGAGACGGAGCAACTCTATAGCATTAAAACCAGTAAGAAAGAAGACTGGACCTAAATCATCACGAGTCGAAAAACGAATCTCTATGTCAAGCACAGACTGGGCTTGGGGCAGACTGGTATAATTGATCTATCGCTTCATACAGTTGTCTGCAGGTCGTTCTCTATGAGATCTGTTGTTACTTCTGCCCTTCAGCGGTCCCAGCTCAGCTCTTTATCAATAGAACCGGCATATTGATGCTATCCCAGTCATCAAGGTGCTGAGGCTGGGGAATTATTCAACATTGAGTTGCCCTATGACAGCATGTGAGTATCAAGTTGGTTTAGAAGGCATTCCTGCCGCTCAGTCAAAAATTAGCTACGTTGATGGAAAAATTGGCCGCTTAGAATATCGCGGTGTCCCCATTGAACAGTTGGCAGAGCATGGGAGTTTTTTAGAGACGGCTTATCTGTTGATCTGGGGTGAATTCCCGTCGGCGGACGATTTGGCTGCCTTTCAGTATGAAATTACCCATCATCGGCGGGTAAAATACCGGATTCGAGACATGATGAAGTGCTTCCCTGAAAGCGGTCATCCGATGGATGCTTTGCAGGCTTCGGCGGCGGCATTGGGATTGTTCTATTCCAAGCGGGCCCTGGATGACCCGACCTACATTCGGCGGGCTGTTGTGCGTTTGCTGGCTAAGATCCCGACCATGGTGACGGCGTTTGAACATATCCGTAAAGGGAACGATCCGATTCAGCCCCGTGACGATCTCAGTTACACGGCAAATTTCCTGTACATGCTTAATGAGCAGGAACCCGATCCCATCAAGGCTCATATTTTTGACACCTGCCTGACACTCCATGCAGAACATACGATGAATGCCTCGACCTTTTCGGCACGAGTGACGGCTTCGACGTTGACGGACCCCTATGCAATTGTGGCTTCAGCCGTGGGGACCTTGGGAGGGCCACTCCATGGAGGAGCCAATGAAGAGGTGATTGAGATGCTCGAGCAGATCGGTTGTGTGGAAAATGTCCGACCTTTCCTAGAAGAAAAATTTGCCACAAAGTCCAAAATTATGGGCTTTGGACATCGTGTCTATAAGGTCAAGGATCCCCGCGCCAAGATATTACAAAAGCTGGCTGAGGAGCTATTTGGAGAGTTAGGGAGCGATAAATATTACGAAATCGCCCTAGAACTCGAAAAAATCGTCACCGATAAGCTGGGCGCCAAAGGTATTCACCCGAATGTGGATTTTTATTCTGGGCTGGTTTATAAGCGTTTGGGGATTCCGACGGATTTGTTTACGCCAATATTTGCGATCGCAAGGGTGGCCGGTTGGCTAGCCCACTGGCGCGAACAGCTTGAAGCCAACCGCATCTACCGACCGACCCAGATTTACATTGGGGGACATAACCAGCCCTATCTCCCGATTGCAGATCGCTAAGTCCCGTAAACACCGCAGGCGCATTATACTGAGTAAGGCCAAAAGAAACTTTACAAACATCAGAGCAGGATATGAATCCAGGCATTGATCTGCAGCAACGCTTCGTCGAAACCTTAATGGGCTATGGCCTGTCACCGGGTGCAGCCAAAGCCGTTTGGCTTCCCCTACCCCTATTGTTGATGCTCATTGGAGCGACGGTTGGCGTGCTCGTCGCCGTATGGCTAGAGCGGAAAATATCCGCTGCCGCTCAGCAACGCATCGGTCCTGAATTTATTGGCCCCCTGGGCATATTGGCCCCTGTCGCGGACGGGATCAAGCTGGTTTTCAAAGAAGATATTGTCCCCGCCAACTCCGATCCCTGGCTTTTTCTCCTAGGGCCGGTGATCGTTGTAATTCCCGTTTTCTTGTCCTATCTGATTGTGCCCTTTGGTCAAAATCTGATGATTACCGATCTGGGTATCGGTATTTTTCTTTGGATTGCGCTGTCCAGCATCGTTCCCATTGGGTTGTTGATGTCAGGTTATGCCTCGAACAACAAATATGCGTTGATTGGAGGGCTAAGGGCTGCGGCTCAATCCATCAGCTATGAAATACCGCTGGCACTGGCTGTGCTTGCAGTTGTGATGATGTCCAATAGCTTGAGTACGGTTGATATCGTTAACCAGCAGTCTGGTTACGGAATTCTCGGGTGGAACCTTTGGCGACAACCTGCAGGTCTGCTGTTGTTTTGGATCTCAGCCCTGGCAGAATGCGAACGCATGCCCTTTGACTTACCCGAAGCGGAAGAAGAGATTGTCGCTGGTTATCAGACAGAATATGCCGGGATGAAGTTTGCCCTGTTCTATTTGGGGTCCTACGTGAACTTGGTCCTCTCCGCTTTACTGGTTTCAGTTCTGTATCTAGGGGGCTGGGATTTCCCGATCCCTCTTGATCTGCTGGCAGGTTTGCTCCACATTAGTCCTGATAATTCGGTTTTACAGATTGTCACGGGTGGTCTCGGCATTGTTATGACTCTCCTGAAGGCCTATTTCTTTGTCTTCATCGCTATCTTGCTGCGTTGGACCGTGCCCAGGGTGCGCATCGACCAGCTGCTTGATTTAGGCTGGAAGTTCTTGTTACCCATCGGTCTTGTGAATTTACTCATGACTGCGGGTCTGAAGTTGGCGCTTCCTTTTGCTTTTGGTGGCTAGCGTCTAACCCGAATTGTCCATGGCTCAACCCTTCATCCTTTTTTAGAGAAAAACCGCACCATGCTGAAATTTCTGAAGCAAGTTGGTGGCTACGCCAAAGAAACTCTTCAGTCTGCCCGTTATATAGGGCAGGGGCTGTCAGTCACCTTTGATCACATGAGCCGCCGCCCGATCACGGTTCAGTATCCCTATGAGAAGCTGATCCCCTCAGAGCGTTTTCGAGGTCGAATTCACTTTGAGTTTGATAAATGTATCTCCTGTGAAGTTTGTGTTCGGGTCTGCCCGATTAACTTGCCGGTCGTCGATTGGGAATTTAATAAGGCACTCAAGAAAAAACAGCTCAAACATTACAGCATTGACTTTGGGGTTTGTATTTTCTGTGCCAACTGCGTCGAATACTGTCCTACGAACTGTCTTTCGGTCACGGAAGAGTATGAGCTTTCAACCTTTGATCGCCATGAACTGAACTACGATAATGTCGCCATGGGACGCCTTCCCTATAAAGTGACCGAAGATCCAATGGTGACCCCTATCCGGGAGTTTGCATATTTGCCCGAGAAAGTCCTCGCTGGTCATGATGCCCCTTCGAATGTCGCCCGTGCTGGACAACGCCCCGAAGAGATTGTGGCCGCTACCCCCAAACAACAGGAAGAAAAGGAGACTGAAGCCCCGTGAATCTAGCAGAAGGTATTCGGTTCGTTTGCACAATTCTGCTGTCCGTCATGATGATTGGGGCGGCTCTTGGTGTTGTTCTATTTGAGAACATCGTCTACTCCGCCTTTACATTGGCGGGGGTTTTCATGAGCATTGCGGGGTTATACATCTTGCTCAATGCTGACTTTGTATCTGCGGCCCAGGTGCTGGTCTATGTGGGGGCGGTTAACGTGCTCATTTTGTTCGCAATTATGCTTGTGAATAAGAGAGAAGACTTTAAGCCTGTCCCTCGGCGCTGGGTTCGTAAAGGGTCTGCGGCGCTTGTTTGTGCCGGTGTGTTTGCCTTGCTTGCCACGATGGTTGTGAAAACAAGTTGGCCTACCGATTTGTCACTAGTTCCACCCGTGTCTGCTGTTGAATTGATTGGTGAACATTTTTTCAGTGATTATCTCTTGCCCTTTGAGATCGCTTCAATTTTGCTGCTGATGGCCTTAGTGGGGGCCATTGTAATCGCTCGTCGGGAGTCGATTGTGGGTGAAGAAACGGCCCTTGTGGGTGAGACCCCTCCCCCCGTTTTAGAATTGCCTGAGCGTCCTCGGGAGCCTGTTGCTTAGTTATGAAGGGTTAATGCCTCTGGCACCCTTTCTCAAGTTTCTCTAGATTTATTCGTTTCTTTGCACCCATCTTCGTAAACCAGATCCATGCCCTTAGAATTCTTCCTTCTACTTGCTGCAGCCCTGTTCTGTATTGGGATTTATGGCCTCGTCACCAGTCGGAATGCGGTGAGGGTGCTGATGTCTGTTGAGCTCCTGCTCAATGCAGTGAACTTGAATCTGGTCTCTTTTTCTAACTACCTTGATGGCCAAAACATTAGAGGGCAGGTCTTTACGGTCTTTGTCATTACTGTGGCGGCGGCTGAAGCCGCGGTGGGCTTGGCGATTATCCTGGCCATCTATCGCAGTCGAGACACCATCGATATGGAGCAGTTTAATCTGCTGAAGTGGTAGGGAATGACTCAGGCGCTTAAAACGCAGGTTCAGATTCTAGGAAGTATGGTGGCCCTGATGTGGGCTTCGACGCTCCTGAACTTATTCCTCTTACGGGGTTCCCTGCTTGAATTCGGTATTATTCCGCGCACCATCATTGGGTTGCGGGGGATTTTGTTTGCGCCTTTTCTCCATGCGGGGTTAGGTCATCTGATGGCGAATACGCTGCCCTTTGTTATTTTGGGTTGGTTGGTCTTGGTCAGGGCAACGGAAGACTTTTTCATGGTGACGGCAATCGCCATGGGCGTCGGTGGTTTGGGAACATGGTTATTGGCTGGCCCCAGGACCGTCCATGTTGGCGCTAGCGGTTTAGTTTTTGGCTATTTAGGCTATTTACTGTTGCGGGGATATTTTGAGCGTAGTTTTGCCGCCAGCTTTATCTCAATTGTTGTGGCGGTTGCCTACGGTAGTTTGATCTTGGGTGTCTTGCCAACTGTGCCGGGTGTTTCTTGGCAGGGACATCTTTTTGGGTTCCTGGGAGGGGGGCTGGCGGCGCGATTCTTGGCTAAACCCTAAATTCTTTTGCCACAATATTATGTGAGAAGGGTTCATTCTCTCCACTCATATTTCTTCAATATTGGCTATGTTTCAGTCTCTGTCCCGTTTTATCTTTCCTGGTGTCGTTGTTCTGTGGTGGGGACTGCCTCTGCCTGCTCTGGCTCAGGAAAAACCTGCGTGTCGAGCCTCTGTTCTCGATAGTCTGAAGCAGTACACCATTGCGCCTGGAGAAACGCTGACGACGGTTTCTGAAAAGTTTCAGTTGTTACCCACAACGTTGATGGGGCTAAATCCTATTCTGCGACAGGGGCAAGCGCCGGTAGGGGCAAAAATAGCAGTGCCTCCCTATAACGGGATCCTTGTCTCGGTTCCCAGTGGCAAAACAATCCATGATTTAGCGAAAGCGTATCAAGTGCGGCCTGATGTTTTGTTTGAACTCAACGGCTGTCAGAAGACCCCAAAGGTGGCTTTTATCCCTGGGGTGAACTGGTCTCCCCTCCTACATAATCAGCCCACTGGGATTGCACCCTTCCAAGATTTATCTCAAACGCGACAGGTGGCCACTGCCTACGAGCGAGATCTTTACCCTCTGCCCCAGCCCGCCAAAATTTTAGGGGCCTACGGCTGGCGTGTTAATCCTGAGACCCAAGCTGCTGAGTTCTACACCAGTGTTGACTTGGCTGCCGATGCTGGCACACCTGTTTCTGCTGTCGCGGATGGAACTGTTGCCTTTGCTGGTGACGAGGAGGGGGGGCCGGTTGTCGTGATTAATCACAGCGAGGGCCGACAAACCCGCTATCTTCAGCTGTCAGATCTAACGGTGCAGACGGGGCAAACCATTCAGCGGGGGACTCAGATTGGGACGGTTGCGCTAATTGCTGGAGCTGATACCTTTTTGAGTTTTGAAGTTCGTTCTCGCTCTGATTTGGGGTGGGTGGCTCAAGATCCGCAGCGTTACTTAGAGAGTCTCAGTCAACAGCCCTAAGGGCTGGATGCTAAAATTTGACCGATAGCCCTGTGATCTATAGACCGTGGTGACTTGATGTTTGGGCAGTTTCATGAGCTTTAATGATTCCTATTCCCCTCAGCGCTTGCCTCCCCGTTTGAAGAAGGCACAGATGTGGTCGCGTGTGGGGGCTTCAGCCATTGATTTTTCCTTGGCTTGGTTGCTGAGTACGGTGGCGATTACCAGTGATGCGCAGCTTCAGCTGGGACAGTGGGTGATCTTTGCTGTCCTGTGGGGGCTGTTGCGGGTGGTGGTGGTTATGAACAACCAGGGGCAGAGTCCAGGCCATTGGGCGATGGACCTAAAGGTGATTGATGCGCGTTCGGCTCAGTTGCCTAGAATTGAAGATTTATTGAAGCGGGAGGCGATTGCTGGGGGCTGTTGTCTCCTGTTGTTGATTGGTTTCAATATGGGGGGACTGGCCTTGTTAGCGTTACTTGCGCCTTTAGCGGTTGACAATGGCATTGGGTTGGCAGATCCTGTGCGACTCCAAACGATTCATGATCGGTGGGTGGATACAATTGTGATCTATACAACACGCGGCTACTCCCTCGATCTGAAGCTTAAGAAAGTTCTGACACAAGCTCAACAACGTGTGCGATAATTAGAGCTTGTGTTTAATTTATACTTAGCGTCTAAAGAAGACCATGGCTAAAGGTGTTCGTGTCATTATTACCCTCGAGTGTACTGAGTGCCGCTCGAATTCAACCCCTCGTTCACCGGGTGTTTCCCGGTATACCACGACTAAAAACCGTCGGAATACAACGGGGCGTCTAGAGTTGAAGAAATTTTGCACCCATTGCAATAAGCATACGCCCCATAAAGAAATCAAATAGTGCATTTCGCACCTAGTCCACAGTTTCGATTCAATAGAGCAACGATATGGCCTATTTTCGCCGCCGCATTTCTCCGATCAAGCCCGGTGAGCCCATTGATTACAAAGATGTTGATCTCCTCCGCCGCTTCATTACGGAACGAGGTAAGATTTTGCCTCAGCGGATTACGGGACTCACTTCTCGACAGCAGCGGGATTTGACGCGCGCTATTAAGCGAGCCAGAACGCTGGCTTTGTTACCCTTCATCAACCGAGAGAGCTAGTCAGGCCTATCCCTTGGATAATCTTAATGAGAGCCTATGGCAATGCCGTCTGCTCCATGTTGAAAGCGGCTTTGCCGCCCTATTTGACGAGCGATCGTGGAAAAAGGAACATTAGTCGAGTTTCGACGCCAAGGTGATGCTTCGAGCCTTTGGCAGCAACGTGTCGGTCTTTTGGAGCGGCCTGAAGGCAAGAAGAATTGGGTTGTTGTGGACGCCAAGGGACAGTCTCACACGATTCATCCCCGACAAATGACCTATGTTGTTGAAGGTGAGAGCTACGAGTCCAAGCAGCTGACAGAATTTTTCGCAGCTGTCGAGTCTGTATATGACCCAGATAGCTTGGAGGTTGCCTGGGAGCTTCTCGTGGAAGACAGGGAGGCGACGACGCCTTCTGACCTGGCTATGTTGCTTTTTTCTGACCAAGAACCGCCGTTCTGTTTTGCGGCACATCGCTTGCTCAGTGAGGACAAGCTGTACTTTAAGAAGAAGGGCGATTCCTACGAACCGCGTTCGGCGACTCAGGTTGAAGAGCTGAAGCATCAAATCGAGAAGCAGGTCCAGCGCTTGCAGGAGCAAGAGGCTTTTCAGGCGTCTCTGCGGAAGGCTGTTGCGGGTGAGGTCGTGGATTGGCAAAGTTGCGATCGCATCCATCTCCAAGCCTTAGAGAAATTTGCAATCCTGGGTGACAGTGCTTCCAGCCGTGCAGACGCGATTGAAATTTTGTCTGCTCTGAATCGTCATGGATCGCCAGAAGCGGCTTTCCAGCTTTTAGTCGATTTGAAATTGTGGGACCCCCACGAAAATCTATTTTTGCGCCGCAGTCAGATTTCTACGGAATTTGCAGCGCAGGTTCAAACTGCTGTTGCTGATCGGCTGGAGCATATGCCCCCTGACCCCGACCCGACCCGGACTGATCTGACCCACCTCAAGGTTTATACCATTGATGATGAGGGGACCCGGGAAATTGATGATGGTTTGAGCTTTGAAACCTTAGGCAATGGTCAACAGCGTCTGTGGATTCACATTGCAGATCCGAGCCGTTGGATTATGTTGGGCGATGAGCTCGATCAAGAGGCGAAGCGACGCAGTACTACTATTTATTTGCCCACCGGCATGATTCCGATGTTTCCGGCAGAGTTGTCTACGGGGCCGATGAGTTTGGTGCAGGGAGAAACTTGCTGCTCCCTTAGCTTTGGGGTCACCCTTACCGAATTAGGGGAGATTGACACTTATGAAATCTGCCCCAGCCATATCCGACCCACGTATCGGCTGACCTACGACGACGTTGATGAAATGCTGGATTTAGCTGTGCAGGCCGAACCAGAATTGCTTAGTTTAGCCCATTGGTCGAAGTGTCGCCAAGACTGGCGCCGTCAGCAAGGGGCTATTAATATTAACCTCCCGGAATCCTCCATCAAAGTTAATGGTGAGCAGGTTCAGATTGAGGTGTTGAATGACTCTGAGGCCCGCACGCTGGTGGCTGAAATGATGATTTTAGCCGGAGAGGTGGCCGCGAACTATGGCGAAACCCATAATCTTCCACTTCCGTTTCGTGGGCAACCTCAGCCAGAGCTGCCGCCGGAGGAGGAGTTGGATCAGCTGCCTTCGGAATGGGTGCGCGCTTGTGCGATTCGGGGGTGCATGACCCGTAGCGAAGTGGGAACAACCCCGACCCGTCATGCAAGTCTGGGTTTAGAAAGCTACTGCCAAGTGACATCTCCCATTCGTCGCTATGCTGACCTCCTGGCTCATTTCCAGATTAAGGCTCATTTGCGAGGTGACCCACTTCCCTTCAGTGATGTGGAGTTATCGCCTTTAATCATTAGTGTGACCACCACCGCACAAGAGGCTACTTTAATCGAACGTCAGACGAATCGATATTGGTGCTTAGAGTATCTGCGGCAGCATGCTGATGATATTTGGCAGGCAGAAGTGCTGCGCTGGTTGCGAGAACATGAGAATTTAGCGTTGGTCCTGTTAGAGGACTTGGGGGTAGAGCTAGCTGTTCGGCTCGATTTCCCAGTGGTGTTAGGCGATCGCCTCGAGGTCAAAGTGAGTTCTGTTGATCCTCGCTTGGATCGGATTAGGCTGAAGGCCTATGCTTCATCTACAGAAACATCTTTACCGTCTTCTCAGTAATGAGCAGCTAAAACCGAAGCCGTTTTATGGGGTGTAGGGTCTGGATTCTTTAACAGTTTCTTTAACGGTCTCTTTGATCTGAGGACGTTCCTTACCTTGAGTTCGACCTTTTCCCTGAGATCCTCCTTCCCGCTCTGTTCGCATTGCTTTGCTACGGGCCTTTGCCTCAGCTGCGCCTGATTTTAAAGCTTGTAGACGCGCTTCAAATTGCTTGCGCTTCCGGCGATTCGGCGTTTTTTCAATCAGTACTTTTAAAGCACTCCCAAGACTTTTGTAGGCATTGGGCAGAGAATAGCCGAAGCGTGTTGCCAGGGCGATTGCTTTTTCGTCCGCTGCTGTCACATTGTCCAGACTCTGCTGTGAATTATTCCGTTTGTAGAGTCGCCAGCCTGATATGCCACATAGGGCCATCGCTAAGAGTAAGAGCAGACCATCTTGAACCCAGAGTTCGCCGACCGCGCCCCCTAGACCAATGGCGAGAGCTGCCATTTCCCAGCCATCTCGGGGAATGGTATCGTTCTGGATCCGAGCAACTTCATGCCAGAACAGGAGGTTGCGCTGATCTTTGGCAAACTCTTCCCAGCGAATTAAATCAACCTGTACCTCGACCTGATCTTGGCCCAGCTCTTCGGAGGTAATTAGGGGAGGGTTAACTGCAGTCGTTGCTTCTACCGTTACCCAGCTTTGTAGCTCAGGCGGGAGTAGAGAGCGCAAACGACGCAGCTCATTCATCTCAGTTCTTACACTGGAATTTGAAGAAGATACCATGCCGGTCGGGAAGTGTAGTAAATAACGTCTCTATATGAAGTATAACGGTCTAACTCAAGCGATCGCTGTCTTCTTAATCTATATTTGGGCCTGATCGGGGGTGGGTCGAGACTGATCAGGGAATTCAAGTCGGATTGATGCTAAATTCAGGCCTGGTTTCGGTGCAACAACGTGGTGCTCGCTTTATAGCGCCTGAATCCATTCTTTGATTTCATATTCGGTCCAGACGCCACCCTTCCAGTAGGGGTCTGACTCAATGAGCTGGCGGACTGTAGCTTCATCAGCAGCTTCGTAGATGCCAAAGACTTTCGAAATATCTTTGGTTGGGCCAATGGTCACTAAAACTCCCGTTTCTTTCTGAGCCGCCAAGCCATCTAGATGATCCTGACGATAGGGCGCACGTTTTTCGAGGACATCGTCACAATAGCTACCCCACATGACGTATTTTGGCATGGTTTATTTCTTGGTATAAAGGTCTTCTCTTTGTTCAACACAAAGGGTGATCGCTCTTCGCCATCACCCTTCTGAGACTTTAGAGCTGCTGCTTAAGAGGCGAGAGCAACTTCCACCATCTCTTGTAAGTCGCCCTGCTGGTAGAGCTCGATCAAGACATCGGAGCCACCGACAAATTCGCCATTGATATAGACCTGCGGGATGGTTGGCCAGTTGGAGTATTCTTTAATGCCCTGACGAATATCAGGATCTGAGAGGACATCCACTGTTTCGTAAGGGGCACCGAGGCTATTTAAGAGTTGGACCGCGTTATTGGAAAAGCCACATTGGGGCATTAATTTTGTCCCCTTCATGAACACGATAATCTTGTTCTTTTTGACGAGGTCATCAAGGCGAGTTTTAACTTCGGGTGTCATGGTTATTTTCCTGAAATGAATGTCGGTAAATGAGGGAGATGAAAGGACTGTGTTTATGGCTGCGGACTCGTTGCGACCTCAGGATTGAGGGTAGCCCATTTCTCAGGGGTATAGGTCTTGAGTGCCAAGGCATGAAGTTCTTCGCTGGCCATGACCTGCTGGACGGTTGCGTAGACCAATTGGTGTTGCTGCACTAGGTTTTTACCTGCGAAGGCTGATGACACCACTGTGGCTTGATAATGATCACCACCGCCAGTGAGATCCTGTGCATGTACTTCAGCCCCTGGTAAACCCGCTTGAATCATGGCTTCAAGATTATCTGGGCTAATCATTCAGCTACCTCATGGCAATGTACAGAACAGTCATTAGTCTAACTTTAAACCCTGCGGGCTAAGGGATTTGCCCGCGATATATAAAAGAGACAGGTGATGGCTTATGGCGCCGCTCCCTGTCTCTTCGCCTATGTTCAATTGTTGTCGAGTTGGTCTGGCCGCTAGAAAGGGCTGAAGGAACTTGCCAATTCAGCCGTGTCTTTAGTTAATTTCCGCTCCTTCGGGTAAGACAGACGGTGGTGACGAGGGTGTTGGTGCCGTCGGAGCTGCACCTCCCTCTGGGGCAGTAGGAGGGGCTGCGGCAGGTGGAGCCGCTTCTTCTTTCGATTTCTTGTCAGATTTCTTCTCCTTGGTCTGAGGGAGAGGGGTATCAACAAAGCCCAGCTCGACTAGTTGCTGATAGGATTTCTTGCCGAGATCACGGGATGGGTTCTGGCTGCGAATAATCTCAATCAGGAGCGGAATCGATTTCTCCGGTTTGTTCTGAGAGCGATAGACAAGGGCCAGCTGGTAGGTAGCCTCATCCCGGAGCTGAGCTGTTTCTAAGGCTTTGCGTCGGTGGCTATCAGCGGCGACACGGTTCACCCCCTGAAAGCTGGAGGTCAAGGCTTGATAGAAGTTGGACAGCTGATTAAAAATGCTGCGGGAGTCCTGCAGCTTTTTGGCCGCTAAATCGTAATTTTGAGAGGAGACGGCGCTGCGGGACTCGGCCATCAGATTTTTGCCGGCGGCGATGCTAAAGAGGCCGCTACGGGCAACGTCTGGACTGAGGGGCTCAACGTTGGTGGGATTGACGGGCTGACCTTCCCCCAAGCCGTCTAAACTCTGGGCTTGGACTGGGACTGCGACTAAGGCCGAGCTCAGTATTGCTGCGGGTAGAGCCGCGATCGCAACGATCCAAGATTTGTGAGGTGGTATGGAATGTGAAGCGTATTTGGTAGACACTATGGATCAACCCTCAAATAACTCGACTGTAGAATAATAGGCTTTAAGTTCTGGTCATCTTACCATTATGTTCTGATCTGACTGACCCTAATTAAGACCTTGGGTTTGATTGACGTTGAGCCCTGGAGGAAAAGTTCCGTTTGTGGTCTTCCACGGCTTTCAATCTTTGCGTTTAAGGATGTGAGCTGCATCCCAAATCCTGTTCTGTTGCTTTCCCTACTCATGCGACCGCTATGAATATTGCTCTTTTTGGTACGAGCGCAGATCCACCCACGATTGGTCATCAGGTGGTTTTAGAGTGGCTGGCTCAACGGTTTGATCGAGTGGCTGTTTGGGCGTCAGATAATCCGTTTAAGGGGAATCAAACTCCCCTTGAACACCGGCAGCAAATGCTGCGGTGCTTGGTGGACCATGTTCAACTCCCTCAGATTCAGCATGATCCCCGTTTGAGTGATCCCAGGACGTTGAATACTGTGAATACGGCGCGTCAGCGCTGGCCTTCAGCTCAATTTACTCTGGTGGTGGGGTCCGATGTGTTGCCGACGCTTTTACATTGGCATCGTGTTGAAGAACTGTTGAATCTCGTGGAAATTTTGGTGCTGCCGCGCTCTGGGGCTCCCCTGATTGAGGCGACGCTGCAGGCGTTGCGATCGCAAGGTGCGAAAGTTGCGATCGCAAATTTTCTCGGACCCGACATTTCTTCTAGTGCCTATCGCAATACCGGTAATGCGGCTGGATTGCCGGAGACGATCTCTACCTATATTCAAGCGCATGATCTCTATCCCCAACTGACGGAAAGTCATGAGACTCCTGCGGATCTCCCTTTGGCTGGCTTCAATGTGGGCGTCGATAACGTCATCTTTTCGGTTGACACCAGCCGCAACCAGTTGCTGGTGTTATTAGCAGTGCGTCAGACGCCCCCCTATGCTGGTCAATGGGCGTTGCCGGGGACGTTGGTTCGCCAAGGCGAAGCCCTAGAGGATGCGGCCTATCGCATCTTGGCAGAGAAAATTCGAGCCCAAAATCTCTATCTAGAACAGCTTTATACCTTTGGTGGCCCGAACCGAGACCCAAGAGAAGCAACTGAAAACGCGCGCTATTTATCCGTGAGTTACTTTGCGGTTGTCCGCTATGAAGAAGCTCTGCTGATGAGTGATGAGTGCCATCTCTTGTCTTGGCACCCTATGGGGCAGCTTCCTTCACTGGCCTTTGATCACGCCCAAATTCTAGATTACGGCCACCGTCGACTGTGCAACAAACTAGAGTACAGTCCCATTGCCTTCGATGTCTTGCCAGATCAGTTTACCCTCGGGGACCTGTATCACTTGTACAGTACCGTTTTGGGGGAACAGTTCTCCGATTATTCTAACTTTCGGGCTCGAATTCTGAAGCTGGGTTTTCTCAGCGCGACCGGGCAAAAGGTGGGCCGGGGTGCGGGGCGCCCCGCTTCGCTCTATCGCTTTAATGCTGAAGCCTTTGCGCCCCTCAAGGATAAGCCCATGGTCTTTATTTAGCCGTCTGCTACTGCCCGACAGAACCCGCTGAACTCAGCTCTCGCCCTTGCTCGGTTAAGCCCACCAGTTTGGCGCTCAAGTCCCACAACTGAACTGACTTCTGGTCATCACTGGCTTCATCGGAGACCTCTTGCACAAAGGACTCTCGCCCTTGCTTCTGACGATTGCCCCAGCTCCAGTAAACCCCTGACTTGCTGAACAAGGGGTCGGCAACGACTTGGGCGACCCGAATGCCTGCTGTGTCTTCTGTGACAAAGCCACCGGTGATAAACCGCTGAAATTTTGGAAACAAGAATCTAAACAGCCGGAAATGATTGCGGAACAACCCGGTCGTGGCGACACAGCCAGGATAGAGTGCGCTGAAGGTAATCCCTGTGGATTGATGGTAGCGACGGTGTAGCTCGCGCATGGTTAGCATATTGCACAGCTTGCTATCTTTGTAGGCTTTGCCGGGCTTATATTTTTTGCCATTGATCATGGTGACCGGGTCTTTGAAGCCGACCTCAAGTCCCCGCAGATCGCCGAGATCGGGCGGTGCTGGAATCGGGATTTTACCCCCCAGCTCTTTGGGATTGGCGGTGACGGTGCCTAGAATCACCAAACGTCGTTGTGGATGGGACGATTTCTTTAAATCTTCTAGGAGTAAGTTGCAGAGCAGAAAATGGCCGAGATGGTTGGTGCCAACATTCAGCTCGTAGCCTTCAGGGGTGCGCTGTGGTTTTTTCTGAAGAGGGGTGTAGATGGCCGCATTGCAAACAAGGGCGTCTAGGGAGCGGCCGGTCTGACGAAAGTTTGTTACAAACTGATGCACGCTCTCTTGGCAGGCGAGATCAAGGTGAATTACAGAATAGCTCCCTCTCGGCATGCCCTCTGCCTGGGCAGCAGTCTCTGCCTTAAGAAAGTTGCGGCAGGCCATAATGACATGCCATTTGCCAGACAAGGCCAATGCTTTTGCGGCAAATAGACCGACCCCTGAAGATGCTCCCGTAATGATGACCGTTGACCGTTGCTGCTGTTCCATCGCGCTCGATTGCTTAACGTTTATTGATGAGTATTTATTGTCCTTAAGAATGGCATATCGCAGAGTTGCGATCGCAATTCTGCAACAAACCTTAAACCCAAGCCTAACCCAAGCAATGTAAAGCTTCTATAGATTCAGGATTTGGATAAGAAAGATGGCTTTTTGTTCATCTTTCGCAATAAACTCAGCGCGAATAAAGCTTTTCGCAAAGCGAAAACTCGAATTTTTCGGGACGGTGAGTGTCACGTTTTAGTCGTTATCTAAGACCTCTATGAAGTCGAGATCTTCAGAGGCAAGGACAAATAATGTGGTCGGTAAGCCTGCTGTCCGGTCCTGCAGTTCGCTGTAGTACTGGCTGTAGTTTTCGTGGGGCGTTGCCATGCCTAGAATTACTAAATCTGCCGTTTTAGAAGACAATTTCAATATTTTGTTGAAGGGTTGCCCATCGGAGATCAAGACTTCGGCTACGGCATCAATGCGTAATCGTTTCAAGACGGCCTTGATGTTGGTGCGAGCTGCCTCCGCTGCGGCCTGATTGGGCACCACTAGCTTGAGCCAGACTACGGCATTGCGCCATTCTCGGCTCGTGCGTAGGAGATCTGCAACCAGCAGCATGAGTCCTCCGTTGTTCTTAAGCCCGCCCCACCAGACGTCGATGCGAGAGCGCAGGCGTAGGCTTCGCGGCTGCGGTTTTTGATAGCGCAGGATCACGACGTTTCGCTGGACCTGATGGAAATTGGCAATCATCTGGCAGTAGCGATCTTGACTGTCCGATTCTCCGGTGGCGCCTAGCACAATTGTGTTGGGCACTAACCTGCCTAACCCATAGGCTTCAACGAGCTGCTCTGCACCCTCAAAAAAGTCTTGCCCTTGGACGAGGCGGACTAAAGCGCGGGTTCCTCGCCGTTCCAGGTAGTCTTGAATCATGGCTTCCATCGTCACCTGCTGATTGGTATCCCGGGCGCCACTGGGTAGGACACTGGCAACGGTGATCAGGCCACGATTATGGGAGAGGGCAGAGGCCAGTTCCACTAAATGCCAGCGGCGCGATGGGACGCCCGACAGGACTAAAATATGAGGCCGCCAGTTTTTGACATCGGGGACGCGGGCCAGGTTAAACAATCCCATGCGGACCAAGGTCATCCACATGCCTTGGCGAACATCTCCCCAAGCACTCTCTATCTCTTGTCGCTCTAGCCAGAGATAGATCGCAAGAGAAACGGCCGCGGCAATAATGGTGGCGAATCCATTGATTAAAAACATGACAGCAATGCAGCCTACTGCCCCCGCCAGGGAGAAGATCCAATGCACCTTGAAGGTGGGGCGAAAGGATGGACTGCGGACAAAGCCTTCAATTGCGGCGGCCACGTTGAGCACCATATAGGTGGTCAAGAAAAACATACTGAGGATGGGGGCAATCAGATTGATGTCTCCCAGCAACACCAGGGTTAGAGCCAGGGTCAGGGTAAACAAGGTGCCCCATTTTGGAGTGTCATTGGGACCACTTCCCTGGCCCAGCCAACGCAATGAGCTTGGCAGGACACCGTCTCTTGCCAGTGCCTGTAAAACGCGAGGGGCACCCAAAATACTGCCTATGGCGCTCGATAGGGTGGCGCCCCAAACCCCCAGAAAGATGGCATTTCCCCATACTGAAATGCGGCGCATGACGAGGGGATCTTGAACTAAGGTGCCAAAGTCGGCTCGAAAGGCCAGCAGGACTGGCAGGAGCATATAGACGAGATAGCCGGTTCCCACTGCAGCCAATGTGCCTTTCGGAATCGACCGCTTTGGATCTTTGAGATCTCCTGAGAGATTTACGCCTGCCATAATGCCCGTGACAGCGGGAAAGAAAACGGCAAAGACGGCCCAAAAATTAGCCGTTTCTGCGATGGGTAGGGTTGCTGGTGTGCCTAGGGGATTGATCTCTACACCTGTGAGGGGGCTGCCAAAGGCTAGGGAGGTCAGCGATAAAATGATTGCCCCCATGATGACGTACTGAGCCTTCATGGCGATATCAAGGGAGCGCAAGGCTAGGAGGCCAATGATGGCGGTGGTGATGAAGGCGACCGGCACCCGTTGAAGGTTGGGGAATGCCTCGACAAAGCTTTCGGCAAATCCGAGGGTGTAAAGGGCCACGGAAAAAGCTTGAGCAAAAAAGAGGGGGATGCCTACGGCCCCGCCCGTTTCGATGCCGAGGGAACGGCTAATCATGTAGTAAGCCCCACCTGCACGGACGGTTTGGTCCGTTGCGATTGCAGCAATGGAGAGTGCTGTCAGAAAGGTAATCGAGGTCGACAGCGTCACGATTAGCAACGTATTGAAAAGCCCTACATTACCGAGCACCCAGCCAAAGCGCAGATACATGATTACCCCCAAGATGGTCAAAACTGAGGGGGTGTAGACGCCTGCGAAAGTACCTAAGCCCTGCGGAGTCTCTGGGTTATTCTGATCATCTTGTGCCGGTTTGGCAAAGCGGTTCAGCGGGAAAAAGGGCATCGGCAATTGTATGGCATTGACAACATGAAAGACTGCAGCCCAGATCTAATACATCCTTGTTCCCCTAGGGAAAATCCGGCATTGAGACATTTCTAGTTTTAGCACCCTAACTAGAGCCTTGAACTCAGTATCCCGTGGTGCTGATGTTTAGAACACTTTTTTCTTCTGTAAAAGCGTTAGCCTCCCTTGATTTGACCGGCTATGCAGAGGGGGCGATCATCCGCTAGATTGTGAGGGTATTAGGGGCGGCACGCATCTTAGGCTATCTCAATTGATAGGTGCTTCCTTTTCTTGCATGGGTTGGGTCATTTCTAGTCTCGCTACTATTGGGTTGTCATTGTGAGTTCTTTCCTGGGTAAAATTCGTAACTTAATTTCCGAGGATCCGTCTTCGCCTCTCCCCCATTCTGAGGCGTTAGCAAACGTTTATGGCGGTGATCTTGATAGTCCTGAGGCGTTTATCAATCGAGCCAATAAGCGAGCTGTGAATGGTGATCTTGATGGCGCGATCGAAGATTTCAATGAAGCGATTCAGCTTAATCCTGCGAAAGCCACAGCCTATTTCAATCGTGGTTTCCTTCGCAATACTGTGGGGCAGTTTGATCAGGCGATCTTAGATTTTACGGAGGCGATTCAGTTACTGCCGGATTATGATGAAGCCTTTTTCCAACGGGCGATAGGTCGTCATCAAACGGAGGATCTGCAAGGCGCCTTTGCTGATTTTAGTCAGGCTTTGAAAATCAATCCCTTTTGCATCAAGGCCTATTATCAGCGAGCTGAAGTGCTCGTTGAGCTAGGGGGAGAGCAGGCTGCCTTAGCGGATTATTCTCAGGCGATTCTGCATGTGCCTAAGGATGCCAACGCCTACTATCGGAGAGGTCTTTTTTTAGAAAAGCTGGGTGAATTCCCCATTGCCATTAAAGATTTCATTCAGGCAATTCAGTACAATCCTCAGCATGCAGATGCCTATTTTCATCGAGGCTACTGCTACGCCCAATTAGGTGAAGAAGGCAAGGCCCATCAAGACTTCAGTCAGGCGCTGCTCTATGATCCGAACCACGAGGCGGCTCAGCAGAGTCGGACTTCTGCGTTAGGTGCGCTGAAGGGCACTGCTCTTGGGGCTCAGCCCCTCTTGCAATCCGCGCCCATGGACTCTGTGCGTGCAGATGTGGAGCCAGTAAATGACCCTGTGCTGCAGCTTGAGGCCGCAGATCCGGTTCCTTTTGAGACTTCGCTGGAGGCCCCTTCTGCTCCCAGTGTCGACGTTTCCTGGTCTGAAGCGATGCCTGTAGAATCGTCTTCTCCCTCTATTGCTGCTGCAGATACCGTGGATGTGCCCCCTGAGTCTGTGGATGACTACTTTGACCGTGCGCGGGAACGAGCTGTCCAAGGTGATTGGTCTGGTGCGATTGCCGATTACACCGCAATTATTGAGCGAGATCCTCAAAATAAGCAGGCATACTATCAGCGAGGCCAGAGCCGCAATGCGCTTGGGGATGCTGATGCTGCGATGCAAGATCTCGAACAGGCGATTCATTGGACCCGCCTCCAGTCCTTGAGTCTGCTCAAAGATTTTAATGGTGAACTTGCGGAGACCATCGCCACTCTCAAAGGTGGGTTGTCTGACCGTCCACCTTCCTCAAACTCGACGCTACCTCCGATAGAAGCTGCTATTGAAGCTGCCTCCCAGGCCATCCGTGACAATCCCAATAATGCCCAGGCTTTTTTTGAGCGCGGCAAGAGTCGTGCCTTATTGGGTGATCTAGAGGGGGCGGTTGCAGACTATACCGAATCGATTCGTCTCGACCCAACCCAAAGTGAGGTTTATTACAAGCGAGGTCGGAGCCGTTCAGCCCTGGGGGATGAGCAAGGATCGACGGAGGATCTCAATCACGCGATTCGACAAAAGCCCCTCTCCAAATTGTCTCCGCCTGCCAATATTCAGGAACAAGTGCCATCCGTTGATGAGCCTCTGGCTCAACACCAATCAAAGGCAGAGATTCTATTTAGTCAGGGTCTTGATTTTGCGAAAGCGGGGGAGAGGGTGAGAGGGATCAAGGCTTTAGCCAGTGCGCTATCCCTGTTTCTAGAACAGCAGAATATGGATCGTTACCAAGCCACCATGGATCTGATCAAACAATACTCGAATGAACTGCCGTCATGATTCAGCTAATTCTTTACAGCAAAACAGGTTGCCATCTCTGTGAGGGACTGCAAGAAAAGCTAGAGCAGATTCAGGAGCCAGCGCTGCGGTTAGAGATTCGAGATATTACAACCCAAGATGCTTGGTTTCAGGCTTATCAGTATGAAGTGCCGGTTTTATATGAAGTGTTGGCGGATACGACCGAGAGACATCTTCCCCGCCCTTCTCCACGCCTCTCTGTGCAGCAGCTCCAGAAGTTTTTAGCTAAATCCTGCACAACTGAGTGATAATTTGGCCATGAGTAGGAGGATGCTGCTACTCATGGCTCGAATTGTGATTCTTTTCGATTAGTTGCCGGTCACCTCTGAGCATCGGTTTTAGCACCTCAATATATTTTTTGCGTGGGGTGATGAGCGCCAGAATGATGCCTAAACCATCATTCACAATTGTTTTCTGGGGCGTCTGAATCGAGAACGGAATCAGATTCATAATCCCTGAGCAGCAACTCGTCGCGACCAAGGTTTGCAGAGCAATCATGCCAATGTTCTCAGAGGAATGTAAGAGGTGATTGGGCCCCACCGCTATCAAGATGAGTGCCGCTAGGAGGAGTTCGCTGCCTGGACCTGCCATATAAATCAGGACATTCTTGACCCGTGGAAGTTCTAGGTTGGTTGGGCAACATCGGGTAAAGCCTTCTAGGGGGAGCAACCGCCATTCCACAGCAATAGAGCCGACCTGGAAGGCGCGGAGGGGGCGCCCAATACCGATGACAACCTTATCGACTGACCACCCCAATAATGTTGCCATTGCCGCATGGGCGGCTTCATGCAAAACCAAGAGGGGAAACCAAAAGAAGATAAAAAAGAAAAAGCTGAGTTTGGCGGGCTGAAAGTCCTGGGCAAATTCCAAAACGAGCAGGCTTGCTGCCAATGTAATCATTAGACCCACCAAGAGCTGTTCGTTCGGCGTTTGGGGTTTTTGCTCGGGGGAAGGGTCGAACATGACTTGCGATCGCAACTGAACTATGACTAGTCTAATCCTCTCCTCTCTTTGCCAGATTGAGCCTGAAGCTGGACATAGCCTTTGAACCCAGGAGCAGCTTAGAATAAGCTCTGACAGCAGCTCGTAGGTCAACAATGGTTAAACTGCGCACCTTACTCGCCCAACTTCCTTCAGAACTGAGTGCAGATTCAGCCTGGAACAGTTCAACGCACCCGGCTCTAGACACAGAAATTACAGGCTTGGCCACCAATTCTTGGAACTGTAAAGCCGGTGATTTATTCATTGGGATGCCCGGAACGCGAGTGGATGGTGGGGACTTTTGGGCCAGTTCAATTGAGGCTGGAGCCGTCGCGGCACTTGTGTCCGTGAAGGTTAAGTTGCCCCAGAACGGGACGGCCTGTGTCATTCCCATGACTGATATGAACCGGGCCTGTGCTGAAGTTGCGACGGCCTTTTATGAGCATCCCAGCCAGAAAATGCAAATGGTGGGGGTGACAGGCACCAATGGTAAGACCACAACGACACATCTCATTGAATACCTACTCCACCAAAATCACAAGGCAACGGCCTTGCTCGGTACTCTCTATGCACGCTGGCCTGGGCATGAACAAACGGCAACCCATACGACCCCCTTTGCCGTCGATCTGCAACAGCAACTGGCAGAGGCCCAGAAGGCTGGATCTGAATTTGGTGTCATGGAAATTAGTTCCCATGCCCTAGCCCAGCAGCGTGTCCTCGGTTGCAAGTTTAGCGTGGCTGTTTTTTCTAATCTCACCCAGGATCATCTGGACTATCACAAAGATCTGGACGATTACTTTGAAGCGAAGGCATTGCTGTTTAGTCCGACCTACTTAGAGGGGCGTGCCATCGTTAATCTGGATGATGCCTACGGTCGTCGTTTGGCTGAGCGGGTGGATAATGTGTGGACCTACAGCACAGACAATTCTGAGGCTGACTTGTGGACGAGTGATTTAACCTATACGCCTGGAGGCGTTCAAGGCCAATTCCATACACCTGTGGGAACGGTCCCCTTCCAGTCTCCATTGGTGGGGCAGTTTAATGTCGCCAATATGCTCTCTGCTGTGGGAGCAGGTCTATCCCTTGGGCTCGATTTAAAGGTGATGGCGCAGAGCCTGTCACAATTCTCAGGGGTTCCCGGTCGCATGGAGCAAGTGTCTGTGGCCTCGGAGCAAGATATTAGCGTGATTGTTGATTATGCTCATACCCCTGATAGCTTAGAAAATATGCTCAAGGCGGCACGCCCCTTTGTCAAAGGGCAGATGATTTGCGTTTTTGGCTGTGGTGGCGATCGCGATCGCACCAAGCGTCCTCTGATGGGCGGAATTGCCGCTAGCTTTGCCGATAAAGTTGTGGTCACCTCCGACAATCCCCGCACTGAAGACCCGCAGCAGATTCTGCAGGATGTTTTGGAAGGGATTGAAGACAATGTGCAGCCCACGGTTGAGGTGGATCGTCGTGTGGCGATTCAGACTGCAATTTTGACCGCTGAGCCTGGCGATTTTGTCCTCATCGCGGGTAAAGGGCATGAGGATTATCAAATTTTGGGGACTGAAAAGATTCATTTTGATGATCGTGAAGAAGCCCAAGCTGCCCTGCAGCAAAGACTCACAAGTTGAATAATCGCGGTTTGACAACATGTTTCTTTACATTTGTGCGACTATAGTTAACTGATGTAACGATAGGGACTTTATAGTTATGCAATCTGAGTCACTTCGCAAAGCTTCCGCAGTCATACTTCTGCTTACAGTTGTATTTATTGTGCTTGTCAACGTAGGTGCGATCTAGGGTAATCACATTAGGGTGTGATTAGGCTTCCGCAATGCCTTCATCGAGGCTAAGCCGGCGCATCGCACCCCTTAGTGCTTCGATTGGAATCCATGCTAGAAAATAACTTCAAACGCATTAGCCTAAATGCTTCTTGAGCCAAACCATGGGTTGAGGCCGAGATTCTGATACTAGGCGCCAAGAAATGAGTTGTTCGCAGAATTCTTGTGGTACGCTCCCCACTAAAATTATCCAGATGCTGGTGGCAAGTTTCCAGCTACCGCTACCCTTTGAATATTTCCAAATTGACTTTAGACCTGCACGAACCAATCCTAGTCGGCTATCCGAGGCAATGGGATGTTGTTCTGGTGTCAGACGCAGAGATGCCAGTCTTGTGATCACACAAGCAAAGTTACGCAAGGCTATGTCCTTCGGTGCTACCTGTGCTTGCTCTGTATATGCTTGACGGAAGTATTTGAACTTATTAAAGTCTTTTGCTGCGGACTTGTGAAATCGGTTTTTATCGATTGTGTCACTGATTTGCCAAGCATTGCTGTCATGCTTTCGATAAGCACCTAAGGGAGAGTCTATGGACGCTATCAATCCGAGCAATGGCATCAGGACATGTAAATAACCATCTGCCTCTGTGATGAATTCTTGCTCAGGTATGGGCATTATTTTGTCTAAAGCGTCTCTGCAGAATGCATTTCCACTTGTGACTTGCCAAATATATCGCCCCTGATTGAGTAAGTCTGGCAGAACATTACCCGAACATAATTGCTTCTCTTTGGATGGATGTAGACCCAGCTTTTTTCCTGTTGCATCAACCGATTGCAAGCGGTACTGGATATTTACAACTCCTGGCCCGTAGGCTTTTACAACATTCTCAACGGCATTTGGAAATAGATAATCATCAGAATCTAGAAAAATCACCAACTTGCCAGTACTGGATGCAAAGCCTTTGTTGAGCGCGGAGGCTTGACCACCATTTTTCTTTAAAATTGCTTCGAGTTCGGATTGATATTGTTTGATAATGTGGGCGGAATCATCAGTTGATCCATCATCTACGACAATGGTTTCTACATGCTTGTACGTTTGCGCTAAAGAACTCTCGATTGCCTGCTTTAAGTATTTTGAATAATTATAGTTATTGATAATGATGCTAACGGTTATACACTCGTTCTGTTCGCTGAGTTCTGTCATGAGGGCTTGCTCTCAAACAATTTGGCAGCATTCATAATTTATGACGCTTCCAATAAAGTTTATAAGACAAGGATAAGGCGCATGCACCTGGGAAATTTAACTATTTCCTGGCTTGGCTAAATTGAAGAACCGAGTCAGTTTTGGCTCAAATAGCAACTTTACGGTGCCGACAGGGCCATTCCGGTGTTTGGCAATGTTTAATTCACAAATGCCCCGCTCCGGGCTATCAGGATTGTAATAATCATCCCGATATAACAGGACGATTAAGTCGGCATCCTGCTCAATTGACCCAGATTCTCTGAGGTCGGACATGAGTGGTCGCTTATTGGTTCGGGATTCAACGCCACGACTGAGCTGCGAGAGCACAATCACGGGCACATTTAACTCACGGGCTAACCCCTTCAGTGCCCGTGTGATTTTAGAAATTTCCTGAACGCGCCCTTCTGAGTCACCCGACCCCATCAGCTGCAGATAGTCGATCATCACCATTCCTAGGCCTTCTGGGCGCTCTGCCTGGAGGCGACGGGCGTTAGACCGAAGCTCATTCACCGATGGGTTGGGTGAATCATCAATGTAAATGCCGAGTTGAGAGAGGGTCCCAATGGCTCGACTGAGAGGTTCCCATTGATTTTGTTGGATGCGTCCCGCTCGAAGATAGTTACTATCAATTCCAGCTTCACAGGAGAGTAGGCGCTGTACAAGCTGCTCTTTGGACATCTCTAGGCTAAAGACTGCAACGCCAAGCTGATGAATTTCAGCCACCTGACGAGCAATTTGCAACGTGAGTGCCGTTTTACCCATGGAGGGACGACCGGCAACGATAATCAGGTCAGAGCGCTGGAAGCCTTGGGTCATGGCATCCAGGTCATAAAAGTTGCAGGAGAGACCTGGGAGAACTTGCCCAAGCGAGCGTTGTTCAATCTCGGCAAAGGTACTGGCCAGAATATCTTCCGTTGCCACTAGCCCTTGGCTGGCTCGATCCTGAGTGACGCTAAAAATTTGCTGTTCGGCCTCGTCTAGGATCACCTCTAAGGATTTAGAAGTATCGTAGGCCATCTGATTGACATCACCCGTGGCCTTAATCAACTGACGGCGCAAATGCTTCTCTTTAATGAGAGCTGCATACTGGTCAATATTGACGGCGCTGACAATAGAATCCACCAGCTGTGTCAGTTTGCTTTGGCCGCCGACTTTGTCAAGAAGCCCCTGGTCTTGCAGCCATGCGGTGACGCACATGAGATCTGTTGGACTGCCCTGGGCGTGGAGCGCTAGAGCTGCCCGGTAGATTTCTTGATGCGCGCTGATGTAGAACGTATCTGGCGTCAGCAGCTCTGCGACACGACCCACTGCCTCGGGGTCCAGCAAGATACCGCCCAGAATCGATTCTTCGGCTTCGATATTCTGAGGCGGTAAGCGATCTTCGCTAGGTGCCTGGAAGTCAAGTTGGTAAACCACGAGTCAGACCACCGATTTAGTCATGCACAACACGGGAACCCTATTGTACATGAGAACATGAGTACTAATCGGGTAGAACTTCGATCTTAACGGTGGCCGAAACTTCTGGGTGTAGTTTCAGGTCAACGGTGTAGGTGCCTAGTTTACGAATCTCAGGGATGTCTAGCTCACGACGGTCAAGTTCAATGCCGCTTGTGTTTTGAACAAGGTCTGCGATGTCAATCGCGGTGACGCGACCAAAGAGCATGTCTTCTTCGCCGGCTTTTTCTTTAATGCTGAAGACGCCAATGGTTTCTAGAGCGGTCTTCTGCTTCTCTGCGCCAGTTTTGAGGGCGGCGATGCGTTTTAAGTCTTCAGCTTTGCGGAATTCGATTTGCTTAAGGACGCCCTTGGTGACGCGGACACCCATCCCTTGGGGAATTAGGTAGTTGCGGGCATAACCAGGGGCTACCTCGACCAGTTGACCGGATGTGCCAAGCTTTCTGACATCTTGATTGAGGAGGAGCTGTATGCGTTTTGCCATGACGATAGGGATGGGAT
>CALFCG010000009.1 GCA_937951315.1 uncultured cyanobacterium | reverse complement strand
GATCAAAAGTATCAAAGTGCCATTGCATCATATGTAAATCAGTGGGGCAGTCCTGTAACCACGGTTCTTGAGCTGTGGGGTCTGCAACCATAATTGGCGCAAAACCAATTTCCGGTGTGGTGTGGGGATAGACCTGACTGCCAAAAGCACGAGCAATGAGTTGTGCACCCAGACATATACCAAGAATGGGTTTACCCTCTGCGTGAAATTGGTGGATTAGTGCGACTGAAAGGCTCAGGTGAGGGAATTTCTCATCCTCATGGGCATTCATCGCGCCTCCCAGTAGAATCAAGCCTCCATAGTCACGGAGGGGAGGTTCTGCCTGTTCAGTGATTAACCAAGTGAAAAGCTTTGCTCCTCTCAGAGCTAAGGCATCTCCCAATCGGCCAATCGGGTCAAGATCGCCACTTTGAATGACGAGAATGTTCATTGAGATTGCCTCTTTATTTCATTTCGGCCGAGATGTGTTTTTATCTATGCCTTCTAAATATGGCTGACGAGAAAGCTTAAAACTTGATCCAGAAATTCAAGCAGAGGAACAAAGAATTTTAGATCCTCCTGAGCCTTTAAGTAATCAAGCAGAGCATCAAGTAGATCCACCAATGGCTGATCTGCCGCTGGCGGGTCGACTGTTAACCACAAGGCGGCTGCGATAAATGTCAGGGCTGCAATGAATAGCAAACGCTTTTCTTGAGGCCCAATATCAATGTTAAACTTTTGCCCACTGAGTTCTCTTGCTTTATAGAGGGTATAGCGGCTGGGTTTAGGCAGCTTATCTCGATAATCTCTTCCATATCGTGCTGTATGGGCAAAGGTTAATGCACCCACCGAACGCTGGGGCAAAATCCGTCGTCTTTGATAGGGAACGGTATAGTCACCAAAGGTATTCATATATTCTTCACTGTCAAGCAGCTCAGTAATGAAGCCCTTCAGGCCTTTGGTTGCGATCACAATGGACCAGGCTAACTTCTCCCTTTGGTTATAGATGGGGCGACCAAGGAGCCTTTGAATGCAGAGTTCTGCCAACCGGTAGTTGTTATTGACATCAAAATTGAGCCGGCGAAAGGCATCGGAGCTGGCTAAGCCTTGGATAAAGTCCTTCACGGTGATTTGCCCGCTTCTCAACTGTGATTCTAAAAATGGGAGTCGGCAGGACTCTAGATTCTGCTGTTCATGATAGACCTGCAGATACGCTGCTTCAATCAACTCGTCCATTTCTCTCGCTGAGAGGATGTACTGATTGGAGTAGACTCTTGACTGCTCATCGCCAGGAATCTCAAAGCTCTTAACTCTTGTGTTCTGAGAGGAAGGAGTAAAGTTCAGCAAAGGTAGTGACATATGTAGCTTTAAGCAGATTTGAGGTCCATGAAACATTCTAGAGTTAACTGAATTTTATTGACGTTAAAGTTCAACCCTCTCAGAAGCCATCCCCAGAATGGCTATATTCTCGACGGGATAGATCTCTGGAAATGATGCCTAGATTGCCTGGCGACTGAAGAGAAGAGGCTCTCTAATGGCGTCTTGGTCCTCAGATATTTTGAGGAGAGTGATGCTTTCAAACCATTGTCGCAATCCATTGAAGATCAGGGTCTGAGCCTATTCTTTAACGCTTAACGTTTCAGCTGAAATTTCATTTCTAGACGAGCGCTTAACGTTTTGTGGGGGCTGTGTTCCCGACACGGAGATGTAATGTGCTTTTCAACGTGAGGACTGATGGGGTTGAATCGCTCACATGCCTTAAAATAGCTTGCGGTAAGTCTAGGGGGTTTCTAAAAGGTTTGCCTCGTTTTCTTGCACTCTGTTATGGATGTTGCCTTTTTCCATGGTCTCTGTTGGTGTTTTTATCGATCTACTGTGGCAGTCCTCTGCAGGGGGGCATGTGAAATGCTGGGAAAAATTTGCTCAGGCTGCAGTGACGCAATCGAATCTCGATCTAACGTTACATTTTTTTGGACGCAAGGCTGAGGTTGTAAACCTTTCAGAGAATGTTCGATATGTGTTGCATCCGCCAAGATTTAGCACGGAGCGTCTCCCCTTTTTGCAGGATGTCCCTGACCATACAGATTTGATGCCCCACAATCCTTCGCTGTTGCCCTATCTAGAAGCGATCGATGTGGCTCATGCAACGCATCCCTTGTTCACCTTTGGTAAAACAGTTCAGGTTTTTTGCCAGCGACACCATAAACCCCTTGTGGCTTCTGTCCATACCGATACACCCCAATACACTCAGATTTATCTGGAGCAGCGTTTAAGAGGGATATTCGGACAGGGTGTTGTGAATCAGGTGCTTTTGGATCGTCTTCAACTGGCGCAACGCTATCGCCAGAGGATGGTGGCACAACAGCAAGATTTCTGGCAAAGCTGTCAACATGTGTTTGTGGCCCAGCCCGATGATCCCGAGGTCAAGGCGGTGATGCCGAAAAATCAGGTTTCATATCTGAGGCGAGGGATTGATACTGAGAAATTTAATCCGGAAAGACGCGATCGCAACCATCTCTACACAACCTACGGCATCCCGACGGACAAGTTTCTGCTGTTGTATGTGGGTCGTTTAGACGATCCGAAGCGGGTGATGACCTTTGCTAGAGCTGCCAGACTTTTGCTCGATCAGGGCTTACCCATTCATGCTGTGGCTGTGGGTCGCGGTCATCGTTCACAAGATATCCAGGACCTTTTAGGCGAGCGGGTGACACTCCCCGGTGTGATTGAACAGGAAAAGCTGGGGACTCTG
>CALFCG010000008.1 GCA_937951315.1 uncultured cyanobacterium | reverse complement strand
GATGCTACTGCTAATAATGATTATTAGGAGAAATAATGCGAGACCTGATGAAAATTGTTGTCACGGGTCCCGTGGGAGCGGGGAAAACAACCTTTATCCGTACGATTAGCGAAATTGAAGTCGTTGATACTGATCGCAGGGCAACAGATGAAACCGCAAGTCTTAAGTCTGGTACCACTGTTGCCATGGATTTTGGGAGAATTACCCTAGGGGATGATATGTGGGTTCAAATCTATGGAACCCCTGGTCAAAGTCGCTTTGACTTTATGTGGGATTTGCTCATTAAAGGTGCACACGGTTACATTCTCTTGGTTCCAGCCCATATGCCTAAAAGTATTCGTGAAGCTCGTAACATTAGAGCATATATGCAGCAAAGAGTAGACATCCCCATGATTGTCGGGATCACGCACATGGATCATCCAGACGCGTGGGAGCTAGAGGATATTCAAATGGGGCTTGCAGACTTCGACCCTCAGATCCCGTACGTTACGTTAAATGCTAACCACAAGTCTTCTGTCGCTGAGTCACTGCTAGTTCTTTTGCAACAATACCAACTCAACCAAGTTGCAGTTTAGAAAACGGTCAAGAGAGCACCTTTCAAAAAAACATAGGTTTGGATAGATCTTACACTTGCTCGCTGCGAAGGCCTGAAGGGGATTCGAGCAAAGCTATTCCATTCGAGATTAAGCGATAAGGTGTGCCTTTCCCCAGTCCAATGAGCACAATTGCTCCGTTGCCTTTCCCCTCTAATACTAGAAGCTAAAACCTTCAGAGAAGAAAGACAACTTGAGCTAATTGAACGATGTAATAGCTACCTAGTCTACTTTCTGGGTGCTTCAGTGATGGTCGTCCACTCTGTATGGAAACTGCCGCCTTTATCAACGCGCTCATAGGTGTGGGCACCAAAGAAATCGCGCTGAGCCTGCGTCAGATTCTGAGGTAAGTGTTCACGTCGATAGGAATCGAAGTAATCCAGAGACGCACTAAAGGCAGGGACCGGCACACCGATTTTGGCAGCCGTGGCCATCACTTCTCGCCATGCTTCTTGGCGATCTAAAATCGTTTGCTTAAATTCAGGTGCTAACAGCAGATTCGCTAGGTTGGCATCATCAGAATACGCTTTCTTGATCTTGTCCAAGAAGCCAGCTCGGATAATACAGCCCCCTTTCCAAATTCGCGAAATCTCACCCAAATCGAGATTAAAGCCAAACTCCTTTGAGGCCGCACCCATCAGTGCCATTCCCTGAGCGTAGGAGCAAATTTTAGAGCAGTACAATGCGTCACGAACCTGATTTACAAAGGTCTTCTGATCCCCCCCGTATTTTGTGGTGGGGCCAGAGAGAATCTTCGAGGCTGCAATCCGCTCATCTTTGTAGGAAGAGGCAATTCGCGCATTCACCGCTGCTGTAATGGTCGGAATTGGGACGCCGAGTTCTAAGGCACTCATGACGGTCCAGCGACCTGTGCCTTTCTGACCGGCTTTATCCATAATCACATCCACCAAAGCCTTGTTGGTGTCAGGATCAATGTAGGTAAAGATCTCAGTAGTAATTTCAATCAAGAACGAATTCAATTCATCCGTCTTGTTCCAATCTGCAAAGACATCATGAAGCTGAGCGGCTGACAATCCAGCTGACCGGAGTAAGTCATAGGCTTCAGCAATCAGCTGCATGTCGCCATATTCAATCCCGTTGTGGACCATTTTGACGTAGTGACCCGCGCCCCCTGGGCCGATATAGGTCACGCAGGGACCGTCATCTACCTGAGCAGCAATCTTCGTCAGAATGGGTTCAAGATCGGCATAAGCTTCTTTTGTGCCACCCGGCATGAGGCTGGGACCATTGAGGGCACCTTCTTCACCGCCACTGACGCCCATACCAATGAAGCGCAATCCCTCTGCTTCAAGTTCTGTAGTCCGACGGACAGTATCTTCGTAGAGAGAGTTACCACCATCAATGAGGGCATCGCCAGGAGAGAGGAGGGGCTTGAGCTGTTGAATTACAGCATCCACCGGACCACCGGCTTTCACCATGATTACAATCCGTCGGGGCTGCGCGAGGGATTCCACCAGTTCTTCTGGAGAGTATGTGGGCTTAATATTGCGACCTGCAGCACGTTCTTTCATAAACTCATCGGTCCGGGAGGCAGTGCGGTTATACACTGCGACAGGGAATCCATTTCGTTCCACATTCAGAGCGAGATTTTCACCCATCACGGCAAGGCCGATCAGACCAAATTGTTGCTGGGACATAGGTGGACTTCCTTCGGATCACGTTCGCCTTCAGCCTAGCTCGATCCCCATTGCGGCTGCTGGGTGTGAGATTAAAACACTCTTGAGATTTTCTGAAGTTTTAGTTGTGATTAAAGCTGTTGAAGAGCCTGCTGCAGACGAGGCAAGGTCATTTCGTACTTTTGTAGTCTGGCGTGATCCTTGGCTGTGGGTTCTGCAATCCGGCTGAGATCCATGTTGTCTGTCATATCTGCAATTTTGACGCGCAGCGCGATGGCATTTGTCATCACGCGTTTTAGATAGACCTCATAAGGTTCTGCCTCTCGTTTGGTGATGGCATCAACGGCAGTAATAATGTCTTCAGAGAAACCGGCCTGCTGCAGATCGGCCAGCGTTAGCTCCGAATCTTCTACCGCATCATGGAGGACACCCACAATCTTTTCAGGGGTTGTGGAGAGTTGCTGCATCACTCTTAGGGGATGGCTGATATAAGGCTTCCCGGCCTTATCCACTTGGCCGATGTGGGCTTGGTGGGCCAGATCAATCGCGGTTTGTAACAGGTCAGGCATGGTCGAGATCGTGCATGAGCTCGGGCGTCAGTTCTTGGACATTGTTCAGGGTTGCGATCGCACCTGCTTCCTCTAGCTTTTGAGCATATTCTAGCGACCCCTGAGCATGGGGGGGCAGCACACCCACTCCAACCCAATTGATTTGAGGATATTTTGACCGAGCGTTAACTGCCGTTTGAATATCTGCCACTGTATCGCCCACGTAAAAAACCGTGAGTGAACAGTCTGTGTTTTGCCCTGCCTGTAGCTGTTCAACCGATGCCATCAGTCCCACTGGATCGGGTTTACCAGGGGCATCCTCCATGGCCACGAGTACTGGAGACTCTAGCCCGAGGCGATGTTCTAGAACATAGGAGGCTGACCCACGGGTTGCTCCACTGAAAAAACCCCAGGCAACATTTGCTTGTGTTAATCGCTCAAGATATTCTCGCGTCATTAAGAGGGGCTCGTCTTGGATATAGCCCGAGAAATTTTCACCCCGATAGCGCCCTTGGAAAAAATCGACGAGGGCTGGGTAGTCTATCGTTGGCCGCTCTAGATTTTGGGCCGCATAGAAACGATAGGTGAACTCTTCGGAGGCTTTCCAGTCATTGTTCCAGCAGCCCTCTGACTTTAGGGCATCAATGTCTGCCATCGTGGGCCGATGCTGCCCCTGAGTATAGTGCTCGACAGTGTCTGCTAACGCTCGCCGATAGGACGCTGCGACGTCTCGAACCACGCCATCAATATCAAAAACGGCAATTTTTGCCCGGGATTGAGAATCCTGCATGTCAACAATTGAGAACGGATTGCCATCATGCCACATCACTAGTGTTTTCTTCTGATCAGGACACCCTGAATGCGTTAAAATTAATGTCGTTCTATATGCAGTTTTAATCTCTGGAGGTTTGATTGGCCAAGTTTATTCTGAAGGCACTCTGGCTTGACGACAATGTTGCCCTAGCTGTAGATCAAGTTGTCGGCAACGGAAGTAGCCCCTTAACTTCTTATTTTTTCTGGCCTCGTGCAGATGCTTGGGAAGAGCTGAAAACAGAAATGGAAAAGAAGAGCTGGATCAACGAAGTTGACAGAGTCGAACTGTTGAACCAAGCGACAGAAGTCATTAACTACTGGCAAGAAGAGGGACGTCGTCGTCCTTTAGAAGAAGCCCAGTCTCGGTTCCCTGAAGTTATGTTCACGGGTACCACTTAAGCACTTTCAACCTGGCGTTTACCAATTAGGCGTAATGAATTTCAATGGGCCTCGGGCTAGCGCAGCCGCTACAGGAAATGTCTGGTTCTAGACAAAGCGGCCCTAGAGGCAAAAAAGAGCTTCAGCACAAAATGGGGAACACGAGTCTGTGTTCCCCATTTTGATGGATTGCTTTTGGGAGTGAGACGAGATTTATTCTTCGTCGTCTTCATCTTCCTTGACTGGATAGTAGAACCCCTTCGCACGTCCGGTCAGGATTGACTTCCCTGTGGACATAGCTCTCTGAGCAGCAAGATTAGCCTTACGATTCCAGTGAGCTCTTCGAGAATTGCGCTTGGAGTTAGAGGTCTTCTTCTTAGGGACGGCCATGGGTCTGTACGCACATTGATGGATCGGTCCACTATTGTAGCATTCTCGGGACCGGAAGAAAGGGTGTTTTGTGTGATGCTTTCCGCTCAATCATGGACGGGTTATTCCATTATCTGCATAGAGGATGTGATGGTTTTGTCCTTGGTGCGAATGATGCGAGAAGAAAGCAAGCAGCGAAACATGAGGCAATTTTCTTGATATTGCTGACTCATGTCTTGGATATGAAGTGTCTAGCGATTGACGTTCCCTAGCTGAGGCTTCATGGATAACAATGCCTGTAGTGAGGAGCTTCGTTCAACGGGTTGTGTGGAATCAACGGTTAACAAGTGGTGGCCAAGCGGATGAAGAAGTAAGAGAGTGATGTAATCCGAGAGAAAGCTGGGTACAGCAGTAAACTGAGTACATGGGGGATCTATATTTGTCGTGATTTGTTTGGCTGCAAGTGCGTGTCAAATCAAATTGCGCCTTTTGAAAAAATCAACTGTGAGGCATTCCAGTGAACCAACCGTTGTCCATTGAAGTGGCGCATCGACTCGATGTAAAAACACGACTTAAAATCGTGCTTGGCAAAATTGCTTCATTTGTATTTCAGCGTCGTTGTTCACAATTATCTGCTAATCCTGTGAGCTGCCCAACAGGCTTTGTAGACAAAGCCCTGATGAGATATCTCAAGCATAGGGCTGTTCTGATTGACGATGAACAGTTCTTCGAGCGCCTGCATCATGACTTTTGGAAAGGTGCCGGTGGCCAGGTCTTTTCTTCAAAGTACGATCATCGTTTTGAAGATCTCTTTCTGGCAAGGCAAGGTGAAGACTTTCGGGCCCTTCAAAATCTTTGGAACCAGTCAAGTGTCGATCAAATCGTTGAATTTGGCTGTAATTCTGGTTTAGTCCTGAATTACTTGACGCAACAGCTTGCTGACGTTCGGACTGCTACGGGAATTGAGATTAATCAGCAACAAGTTGATGAGAATCTTGCCTCTGAAGCGTTTGATCCACGCATTAACTTTGAATGTGCTGATGCGGGGGGGTGGCTGTTAGAACATGGCAAAGCCAACACGCTTTTCGTGACCAATGGTGGCGTAATGGAATATTTTCGACGTGAGCGATTGAATGAAATGCTGCAATTCATCTCAGCTGAACTGAAGCCAGCATTGTTTTTCTCTGTCGAGCCCTTTGCTGCAGACCACGATTGGTCAAAAAACACCGATTCCATTCCTTTTGGCGTAGAGCTTTCCTTCTCACATAATTACCAAGATCTCTTTGAATCCAATGGTTTCGAAATCGTCCATCAACGTCCAATAATATTTGAAGAGTGGTGGCTTATGGCGACTGTCGCCAGATCTAAATAATCAAAAATAAGACGGTGCCTGGCAGCAGCTGCATATGGATGAAGCTGACAAGGCTTTACCTAGCTCACTCTGTTGCAAGACAACATCACAGATGAAAAGAAACAGAACTCGGTGATAGCCCTCTATGATTTCCTCTAGAGGACTCAACATGACATTGCCACTTATGAAAGGCGTGATGAGGAACATCTAAGTTTTACAAGCCAAGTTGCAGAATTCCTATTGAGTCGACGTTTAAGGCTTGTCAGCAGCCGTCTATGAAGACGTAATGGAGCCAAAAGAGTGCTCATCATAATGCTGCACATTAGAGCCAAGCCGGAGACCAAAGAATGGAATAATCAGTGGCAAGATACTTTGGTCTCTGCTTTAGGTGTAGCAGCCTAAATTTTGAAATACTATTCCGTTCTGCTCTCAGTCCCAATGAGATGGGGATCTTTCAGTATCTGTCGGAATATACTGTGTCCTCTTAAAGTCATCGATCGCATCTGGAAAATATTCCATGTTCAAGTTGATTTATATCAAGCCCCACGAACGGGGAATACTCTTTTATCGCAACAATTTTCAGAAAATTTTAAAGCCGGGAACTCATCGCCGCATGGGTTGGCATTGGCATGTGAAAACCTTTGATTTAAATCAACCTGAGGCTCACATTGAGAATCTTGAGTTGCTGCAGCAGTCTCATGCTGAGAAGTTTGATGAGCATTTCAGGGTGGTTCGCACTGCTTTTAATCATGTTGCTCTCGTTCGGTTGGGGCAGCGTTGGGAGGTCGTAGTGCCAAATCAGCTACGGATCTTTTGGCGGGGCTTTATCGAGGTTGAGGTGCATGTCTTTAACTTAGATGAATCCTTGGAGTTGCCCACGGTCTTTGTACCGCAGTTGCGATCGCAATCGCTGCCGGGCTTAAAGTTTGTGCAGGTGACTGACGCTCAGATCGGAATGCTCTATGAGCGAGATAATTTCACCCGTCCACTGGCCCCCGGTGAGTATGGCTTTTGGACGTTTATGCATGATGTGCAGACGCCTGTTTTTAATCGCATCAATCCTGCACCCAACTTTCCCAATGAAGAGGTTTTGTTCGAGCAACATCCTGACTTTGTGGCGACCTACTGCGAGGCTGTGCAGTTAGGAGGACAGGAAGTTGCGATCGCACGTCACAAAAACAAGGTCATCGCTGTCCTACCGCCCTGCAGCCAAAAGCTATTTTGGAAGGGCGTCACGGTTGAAGTCATCGATATCAGTACCGATGCGAAGCTACCGGCAGACCTGGTGGCAGAACTGATCTCGGGTCTACCTGACGTTTTAGATTTGGCCTATGGCTCGCTGCATGTATTGGAAGTGCCCTCCCAGCATTTAGGGTTGCTCTATAACGAAGGAGCATTCCAAGAGACGCTGTCGCCGGGGTACCACGGGTGGTGGATCTATGGGCGATCGCTCACCTCAGAAGTGGTGGATCTGCGGCTGCAAATGCTGGAGGTGTCTGGCCAAGAAATTCTCTCCAAGGATAAGGTGCCTTTGCGCTTAAATCTCACGGCAGGCTACCGGATTCAAGACCCGGTCAAGGCGAAGGCCGGGTTAACGGATATTTCTGGCTTTTTATACAAGGAACTCCAGTTCGCCTTGCGGGGGGCTGTGGGTACAAAAACGCTGGATGCTTTGCTGGAAGATAAAGGGGCCATCGATAATGCGGTTGCGAGTCATATGCTACCCAAGGTGGAAGAGTATGGCATTCATCTTGAGTCGGTGGGTGTTAAGGACATTATCTTGCCCGGTGAAATCAAGACGATTTTGTGTCAGGTGGTTGAAGCCGAGAAATCCTCGCAGGCGAATGTGATTCGACGCCGAGAGGAAACGGCGGCCACCCGCAGCATGTTGAATACTGCCAAGGTGATGGAGAATAATCCTGTCGCTTTGCGGCTCAAGGAGCTAGAGCTGTTGGAGCGGATTGCGGACAAGATTGAGAAGATTAACGTCAATGGCAGCTTGGATAACATCCTCACCGATATTATTCAAATTGATCGTCAGTAGCATTCAATAATCAGCCATGCGGAGCACCTTTGGAGTTTCATACCAGTTCATTTAGGTGTGGACATACCATAATTGCAGGGCATTGCTGATAGAAGAGATTGCGTTGGCCAACATTAAATGCAGGCTGCTCATTATTGCGTCATGGCAGAAAATCAGTCTCGATCTCATCATGAAATAGAGTGCAGAGGAGAGACAAAGGCCACCATCATTGCCCATTGACGATCATCATGATCTCATACCTAGGAAATTATTCAAGCGCCTGAAATATAACTTAATATATTGGTGCTCGTTGACATGCTCGGAATGTGAAAGCTGTTTAAGCACCCCTAGCTTGCGAAGCATCATGAAAGCGATTGAAGTTGTCCGACTAAAAAACATCCTGGATCGTTTGGAAGCAGGGGAATCCAAAGGCTTACTGCTTCAATGGATTGAACGTCAGGTCAAAGTTATGGGTGAAATCCATTTCCAGCAGTGGTTAGTGTCTGATTCATCCAATGATTTAGATCAATCATTGCTTCAGCGCTTCAGGGATGCCATATTAGCCCATCTCTTAGAGCTTGATGAGCAGTTTATGCGACAGAATGGTGTGCCTCTGGCCCAGAGTCTGATCGAGGAGGGGTATCAGCTTGGAACAGACTTCAGTAGCTATAACGGCAGCCTAATCGTCTCAACGAAAGCAAAAAAGTATCTGTTAAGCATAATGCCCCCTGAAGGGTTCGCGGAATTACAGCTCACATCACCTGCTCTCTAATAGGACTTGCGATCTCATGTCACAATAGCAAAGTGATTTTTGAGGCAGTTGAATCTCAGTCATTCTAGCCAGTGAGGATACTCCTCACTCATCATCACTTCCTTGGGATGGTTTCTCTGCCGTGGGTCACAATCACTAGTCATGAATTGACGGTGATTGAGGAAGTATCACCCATTTATCATATGACCAGAAACTAGGCTCGCCTCTTCCGTTTTTATCAGTGCAAGTCGTTCAAATAAAACTTTTCCTGTGCAGTCGTCTATTTGGGCACAGTGATCATTTCTCATTAAGAACAAGAAAGACTGCTTTCAGGGGCATCGGCTAGCTCTGTCTATCGCATTCAAACGTAGTTAGGTACTTGTCTCTGTTTTAGACTTTTCTTTAGGGTACTGACATTCCAGCCTTTCGTTATTAGGATATGAGTCTCAACACAAACAAGCCTGTGTCCATTATCCTTTGGTGCTTGCATGGTAATTTACAACAGCCTAGCGTTTGGGAAACGGTTCTAGGAGACCTCTGGAATGATCCAGCCTTCACAATTATCCCGGTCAATTTATGGTCAACAACAGCGTCTGATTTTTGGGAATGGGCACAGCATTTCTGTCAACAGGTGGCGGCAGAAGGGGCAACCCATAATGTGATTCTGGGGTACTCATTGGGCGGGCGGTTAGCACTCCATGCGGTGCTGTCTAAACCCGAGCTTTGGCAAGGTGCGATCTCAACTAGTACATCTCCCGGCATCTCGAATATTCAGGACCGCCGAGCCTGCCTCCAGCGTGATCAAGGATGGGGCCAGCGCTTCCTAACAGAACCTTGGCAAGCCCTGTTGACTGATTGGGATCGTCTCCCCGTTTTCAATGGCAT
>CALFCG010000007.1 GCA_937951315.1 uncultured cyanobacterium | reverse complement strand
ATCGCTTCTTTTTATCACCTACACCCTCATCACCTTATTTTTTGCCGCCACTGGCATCACCATCAACAACTGGAGAGCAAAATTTCCGCTTGCCATCGGCAATGACCCCACAGGTTCACTCCCCTGGCAAGGCAAAATCTCTGATGTTTGGATGAGCAATCAGGCCCTTGAATCTAAAGACATCAAATCTATCCTGAAAGGCCAATCACCTCTAACGGTGGCCAAGGAGCACTTGATTGCCTTTTATCCACTCAAGGGAGAGGGCGAGACTCTGGATCAACCCGTGCAGCAACCTAAGCTGATATGGAAAGGATCGCAGTCTGAAGATCGAGAGCTATTAGGCGTTTTTACCCCAGGAGATCCATGGCTGCAAACACCAGAGGCAGCCACTAAAATTACAAACGGTCTAAAAAGAGACAATCAGTTTTCCCTCGGTCTTACATTTCAGGCAGACAATATTGGCACGCAGCAACAGTCTCAATTACTTTCAATTGCTGATAGCGCTGATTTTATCAATTTTAGCTTGGGGCAAAAAGAAGAAGATTTTATTTTTCGGATGCGCTTAATTTTTACAGAGAAGAATAGAGATACAGAGCCTGAACTGAGGATTCGTAACGTATTTACGGATACACTTCCCCACCAAATTATTGTTACCTATACAGGGGATATTATTCAAATTCATATTGATAAATCAAAGCCAGAAAGAACCTCTAGCCTCACCTCTATTTTTTTCATGTCTAAGCTACAGAATTTGTGGTTTCGCAGAATCAACAGGTCTCATCTCGGCGTTAGTCGCTACCTATACTATTGCTTTATTTTTGTACCTTTAGGAGCCATGGTTGGCATGGCAATAATTATTGGTCGCAACCCATTTGAGAAAATTCTTTTACCTTCCCTCGGATTTATTACACCCCAAATTGCATTCGAATATGTATTTACTGGGAGGGACTGGCAGCGAGTAGATCCCGACAACTTGCGCTTAAGTTTTCTCATTATGGCCGGTGTCATCATTCTGATAACAAGCCAATCACTCTGGAGTGCTAACGCTCAAAGATCGATCCGCAAGAGTGAGAATCTATGAATATGAAGCATAAATCTGACAGATATTGTGTTGCTAGCACTAGGCCTGCTCTTGCCGAGCATCAATCCATTGCTTGGCCTTGATGATGGCGTCCCACCGAGATTTTGCATAGGGGACAGCCACCGCACAACCCAATTCGTAGTTCACCCAAACAGAGTAAGTCTTGCAGCCCTGTAATTCTCCCTGCTCAATCTCAACTCTCCAGCCTTTGTAGTCAAAAGCAAGGACGATATGCGGGTAATCAGGGTCAATCATAAGGTTGATTTTCCTGGAAAGATCCACTGGGGAAGGCATCCCTCCCGCCTTTGAAGCGTGAGTGTACTCGTCTGAATTTTGTATAGAAGCTTTTAGGTCATTAGACTCTTTATTAAAGCACCATTATTGTCGTCAGGTCTTCAGAGTACTTGGCTTAGGACTCCGGGCAACAGCCAAATTTTAAACATGGAGATATGCTCAAAACCGCTGACAACCATTGCGAGGAACCTGCGAAGGGCGTTTATTCTCAACAACCCTTGAAACGCTTGAGAATATGATTCAAAGCATTGAGAATGGGAATGCCTAGAGGTCCAGAACAGCCCCCATCCTTGTATAGAAATATGCCGACAGACAAAAGATTTTTTGGTTCGAGTTGGTAAACCCTGGCTGATCTGTAATCTCATCTCTTTACTCTCATCTGTATTGAGAGTCTGATCTCAGGTCGCTAATACCAACCCTTTGCTGATCATTGGAACTGTCGGAATTGTTGATTTTAGGCTTGCCAGGTCTAGACGCAGATCCAGAGGTCTGAACCACATAAACAGCGGTGTTGTGACCACTCAAGCAAAAGCCTTAGAGGTTGACATCAAAGTCCTCCGATAGGGCGGGAATACGGTGGAGACAGGCGGGGGAATGTCTCATCCCTGCTGTGGCAATTGTCGTACTTCGGGTCGCACCTTGGTTACGGGTGCTTGTCGCTCTATTGTGCAATGACTGGCGCCGCAGGCATTGAGGATGTTGCCGTGTAAATGCGATACCACTGTACAAACTGTTCCATCCCTTCTTCAAGGGGGGTTTGCGGTGCAAAGCCGACATCTTGATTCAGATCTGTGATATCCGCATAGGTCGCATGAACATCACCGGGTTGCATCGGCAGAAAGTTTTTCTGAGCAGTTTTTCCCAGCTTGTCTTCGATCACTTCGATGAAATGCATCAAACTTACGGGGCTATGGTTGCCGATGTTGTAGATTTTATAGGGCGCATGGCTGGAATCCACCTGGGGTGGTCGATGGAAGACTCGCACAAGACCTTCGATCACGTCATCAATATAGGTAAAATCGCGCTGCATCTTGCCGTGGTTATATACATCGATGGAGCGATTAGATGCGATCGCATCCACAAATTTGAAGTAAGCCATATCAGGCCTTCCCCAAGGACCATAGACCGTAAAAAAGCGCAGCCCCGTCACCGGAAAGCCATAGAGATGGCTATAGGAATGAGCCATCAGCTCGTTGGCCTTCTTTGTTGCCGCATAGAGCGAAATGGGATGATCGACATTATCTGTGGTCGAGAACGGTACCTTACGATTGGTGCCATAGACCGAGCTAGAAGAGGCAAAAACCAAATGGTTGACATGCTGATGACGACAGCCCTCTAGCACGTTCATGAAACCGACTAAATTGCTATCGACATAGGTATCAGGGTTATCGATGGAGTAGCGGACACCGGCTTGGGCTGCCAAATGAACGACCCCATCAAAGGGCTGCTCCTTGAAAAGTTGGGCAGTAGTTTTACGATCGCTCAAATCTAGGCAACGAAAAGAAAACCGAGGGTGTCCAGTGAGCTGATTTAAGCGAGCTTGTTTCAGGCGGACATCGTAATAGGCATTGAGATTATCAATCCCGACAACCTGCACGCCATCCTGCAGCAACCGCTGAACCAGATGAAACCCAATAAAACCCGCAGCACCCGTTACCAAAACGCGCATGGCACATATCCTTTAGTCGTAACGGCTAAGCCAGTGGCATTCATAAGGGTCAAATCACAGGCAAGTTTCTGGCAACAGTTCTAACAAATTTACCCCATGAGGGAATAGAGTTCCCGCACAAGTTCTGCCTAAGCCATTCAATATACCTCAGCATCTGCCCCTATTGACATCTCCACAGTATGACTCTGCCTTACACCAATAGTTTCAAAAGAGCTGAGCGTTGAAAATTAGATCGCATGTTATGAGACTATTGCTCTCCAATCCAGCAGGCAGAATCTCTCTACATGCATAAGTCTTCTGTGGCGATAGCTGTAACGGCTGATGTTGCTTTGATTCATAGAGGCGTAGACATTCGTATGCCTCTGAATGTCTCTCCCACAAATGATAAAGGGAGATGAGAGCAAGTCTCTAGCGGACAGCCGGCAACGACACGAAAAGCGCGGTCCTTGACATCAACTATGATTCTGTCGTCGTTGATGAACTCGGTACAACCAAAATAGCGCCAAGACAGGCAACCAAAAAACCTCCAATGTTGCGTGCGAGAGGGAGCCAATCAGAGGTGCGAGTCATCACAGGAGCGACCCCAAACGCAAAGAATAAAATCCCCCATAGTGGAGAAAACATCAAGGCCCAACGCCATGAGAATAGCTCTTCAGAATCGCGAGGTTGAGCCGCAAAACCACAAATGAGTCCCCCGAGAATGGAAGCAATGAGCGTAAAGATCCACTGCTCATCCGAAATCCCAGGCATGACACTACAGCCATCCCGACGGAGGCACACCTCAATCGAGTTAATAGCCGTCAAAATGGCTTGGTCTTCACCATTCTGTTGAACGTAGTACCGATTACCTAGGCGATTTTGAACCTCCATCCAAAAATTGCGGGGCAGAATTTGGTACACCGCATCCCCAATATTGAAGTTGAGGATATTGCCTTCCTGTGGCTGGGCGAGAAGCAACACACTGCGATCATCCAACTTCCATAGCTCTTTGATTGTCTGGCGAGGCGTGCGCTCAAACTGCGTCAATACCCTGAGCTTCCACCCTGTTTCCTGTTCAAATTCTTCTAAGTGATGATCTAGATTCTCTTTTTGAACAGTGGTGAGCGACTTTGCCAAATCGAGTACGGCAGTTGACTCTGTCGGCAAGGACACTGTTGGTTCTGTCGCCAAAGCGGCCGGGGAAACGGAGAAGATTCCCAAACTTAGCAATATTGCTAAAAACCCTGTCAAACACCGTCTTAAAGCAGAATATTTCATAGCACGATAGCGAAGGAATAAAAAAGACTATTAAAAAGCAGCAAAAAAGGAAGCTAAAGTTTCACCCTAGACTTAACAATACTTCACATTAGCGTTTCGCGCTAATGTGAATTGGCATAGATCGATGCAAAAGCCATGGACAGCAGCCAGTTGTTTCCCATCAGCTTTTCGCCATTAAGCCTTGTGAAGCGGCAGGTCTGGATGCAGGCAGAGGACATTACAAAGCCTCTAAGAATAATCCCCTTTCACCATCATAGGTAGCCCCCCTGAAGCGCCAAAAAGGCCCCCTCAGCCTACGCTCAGTCCAATAGGAAAATAGGAATAAAGCGGAATCTCATCGATCCAAGACGCTCAGACTCTTCGCCAGGTGTCTTGAGGTAACTCAACCTTTGCCGCAACCTTCTCTGCTCCTTGCTCAATGCCCGTCGATACCGCTTTGACATCCGCTTGAATCTTAGAGATGAGAGGTGCGATTTCAGTTGTTTTCTGACCAATGCTGTGGGTCAAAGTTCGTACAGTCTCTGTTGTCGTCAGTAAAGTGCCTTGATCCAGTGCTTTATCGCGACCTGATTTGATCGTGGCATTAATCGCGACCTGGTTAACCTGTATCGCTAAATTATCAATAAAGCCTACAATCTCAGAGACTTGATGAGCTTTTTCACTGACATCTTTAACGTTGAGCGTTGCCTCTGTAAAGTGATGTTGAATTTCAGTGAGGTCATTTTCATGGTGAGCTGAAGCGTACGCCTCTTCCTCTCGCCTTTCAGACGAGGGATGAACTTGAAGGCTGGCCTTTTCAATTTTGATGGCTAAGTCTCGGGCCAAGTCAGAAATCTCAAGGATTCTACGGATTCCTCCCGTGAGCACAACCGAAGGTTTCGCTTCTGCCAGTGACCGTTCCAAAGATGGAGGGGCGTCTACCGTTAGCGGCATGCTTTGCTGGACAGGATTAAGATCACTTTCTACATTGTCTGTCCTGAGTTCATCCGACTCAAAACGCTGTTTAGAGGAGACATTGGCTCGCACGGGCAATAAATGACTTGCGAGACATGCCGCCAATGCGCCTGCAGATAGAGCCGTAACACCGGTCCCCAAGAGCAGGAGGCCTAATAATCTACGTTGCTTTTCCCGAAAGAGTTGAGCTTCAGCAGGTCCCAAAACGCCAACTTGTTCAACTTGAAGCGCCTGTTCAGTAATCGCCCGATCCCCAAAAAAATAGATGGCGGTGCCCACCGAAAGCACAGGCAGCATACTAAAAGCAATCGCTAAGACAACCCCCTTCATTCTCAATCGCATTCCAGGCGATCGAAAGGTGGAACTTTCTGGCGAGAGCTTAGGCGTCATTAACAGACCTTGAATACACTTCGAATGCCGCGGGCAGCTTTACCCTGCGGCAAGGGCAAAAATATCTTGGTTATCCTGAGAAACGTGAAGTGGTTCATTAGAACAATAGGGCACTAGTCCCTCCCTACTGGGTCCTGTCGATGACTTCACCTCTCTTTAGCACAGGCCATTGCACGATGTAAAGCTCTGGCTACAAAAATACGAATCACGAGCTCCTTCAATTGAGACTTAGGAAATGGCTCAGGGGCCGTCTGTTCTCTTGTTCAACGGAGAGGTGCAAATCCGGCTTGAGACAGTAACGCTTGCCCTTGGGGGGTGAGCAGGAACTTTGCATAGGCTTCTCCAGCCTGCTGTTCGACCTCCTGATTTTCTTTGACGATGACATAGAGATAGCGTGTGATCGGGTATTGACCAGTTTGGAAGGCGCTCAAATTAGACTGATATCGCTGAGTAGGACATCGATTTGTCGGAGTTTCACGCTTGTTATAGGGAGCAACAAACTTGCCAGGTTGACGCCCTAACGGGAGCAACTTGACGGAACATTGAGGCGCTAGCAGGGATGCAGAAGCATAATATATACCGCCAGGGAACTCAGCTAAGCGATTGAGAGCGGTTGTTGTTGTGGGCACAAATCTTAAATTCATCATGTCTGATGGACGTGTGTGGAGACCGCCTAAGGGCAAAGTCATCCCACTCGTTGCATTGCGGGAGCGCCAGTAGGGGGTAATGTCCAAGTCTGGTCCTCCGACTTGCTTCCAGTTCCGAATCTGACCGCTATAGATTAATTGCAGTTGGTCTAACGTCAGCCCTGAGAGATTGAGACGGGGATGAACAGCTAGAGCGATACCGTCAATGGCCACAGGTATCTGTTTTAAACTAAAACCTCGTTGCTTCGCAGCTTCATATTCCCATTGCATCAGCGGGCGGGCGGATTGCGCAAAGCTAAGCTGTCCTGACAGCAACATCCTGATGCCCTCACTGGAGCTGGCGGGAAACTCGCTGGGTTCAACATACCGGAGCTGAAACTCTAGACGCTGCGCTTGAATCGATGAATCAACGATCAGTCGAATCGGTGCCCATGCGGTGCTGCCACCATATCGAAATAAGCCGGTGGGGACAGACTTTACTTGAGTGAATCGATAGGGTGGTGATGATACGCTACGGATAGATGGAGTCAGCGAAGGTTGTACAAATCGGCTCACACCTTTGACAATCAAAGAGGCCGACCAGATCATAAGACCGACTAACAGAAAAGTACTCCCCACAGAAGCAGATAAACTCATCTTCTCGAAGGCGGTCTGAGTCTCGAATCTTGGCTGACGAGATTGCGAAGGCTGCATAGCAATTAAGCCTTATTTAAAGAGATGTTCACGATGCGTCATAACATTCAGCATCGAGAGACTTACGGTAACCGATGACTCTTGAAGCATTGATCTAAGCTCAGTCCATTTACAGACCAATCCCAGATCCTGCATTTCACCGCAAGCTCAAGACAATAATTGAGCCACATATAGCTAGAAATAGAAGATTCTTAACAAAACGTAATGCTGGTAGTCTCTGCTGCTTTAAAAAGGACAACACGGTGAAAAATCAATATTCTTTTGAAGTTGAATAATTGAGCTAGAGTCCCCGGATATTGCGGGGATCGTCATGTAGGGATCGCTCAAGAGTCTGTCTAGTGTCCTTAGAGCCTTGGTTCGTATTCGTGGGTCAAGCGTTTAGGAGACATCTTGGATCCGCAGCGAAGTGTGTCCCTCCTGTGCAGTATTTGCATTGACAAAACAAAAAAATTCAGTTTGCGATCGCATCTAATATGGGCAAATCATCTAACGGGTGGTATAAGGAGCTTGTTTGAGCAAAGCATATCTGGTTCTTGCTCTCTGCAATGTGACTGATCATGATGACTGATTCTGAAGAGCTAAATCATCCCCATAAGGCTTTCTTGGTCAATGCGAGCGAGCGACTAGAAGAAATTGAACAAGACCTGCTTAGTCTGAAGAACGATCGCAATCCAGATCGGATCAACCACCTGATACAGCGCACCCATGCGCTTCGGGGAACGGCAGAGAGTCTTGAATTTCCCACTGTCGTGATTGTGGCCCATCTGCTTGAGGAAATCCTCAACAAGCTATTGAACCCCCTCGTGATCATTGATCCAGAATTGGAGTCATTGCTATTACGTGGGTATGAATGCTTGAAGCTGCCCCTGAAAGCAAAGCTGACAAGAACAAAAATCGAAGAACCAGAGATTCTCAAGTGGATCATCGATATTTTCGCGCAACTCAACCTGAAATTAGGTCATTTCGATGATCGCCGCCATCGGGGCAGTTCTGACGAAAGCATCGATAAACCGTCCGCGACCGTTGCGCCAGGAACCGATGTCGTTCAAGCTATTTTTGAAACATGGATTGGGAAACGGCTCGCCAATCTTGCCTTTACGTTGGCTCATGCTGATGCCGAAATTGTTGCGGGTCAGCTCCGTGATCAATGTAGGGTTTTCAGTGATATCTCCACACAGCTCAAACTAAAGGGCTTCGGCGACATTGCAAAAGTTACTGTAGAAGCTTTAGATCATCATCCCGAACAAGCCCTCACCATCGCTCAGATCGCACTGGCTGATTTCCTGAACGGTCAAACGCTGGTCTTATCTGGAGATCGCGTAAATGGGGGACAGCCCTCACTCAAGCTACAGCAGCTTTCCTATCAGCATTCCGACTCAGAGTCCCCCAGCCAAATGGACGCCAATGCTCCTTCTCGTTCGGATCAAGGTCAACCACCGCTCTCCCCTCCCTACTCAAAAACTTTAGATACATCGGCTCAGCTTGATATAGATGACGTCAACACCAGCCATCACTTAGCTGACACCCCCATCTCTGATCCCGTCCAGCAAACGGCGGCTCATCGAACAATTCAGAAATATCTGCAGGACATTCAAGGCAAGCTAGCGCAGTTACAGGAGAAACTGACTCACTTCCAGGCCAACTATAGCTCTCAACAAAGGCGTTTAGGATTCAAGCTGGGGCATCGATTAGCAAAGAATGAATCTGCATTGAGACTCCAGCCATCAGACACGGAGCAAGACCACAACGACATCAGCTCGTCAGGCCATGACCCGCGAGAAAATTCCGAAGATCTTGCGCTAGCGCTTTCCTTGCTTCATTCACAGACCCAGCAACCAGCCAAAATACAGCCGCAAAATCTTCCACAGGTTCAGGAGCAGGAGCATTTGCCCCAGCTCCGAGAACAAACCTTAGAGAGTCTTTTTAGACGCATGCCTCATCTCACTGACAAGTGGACTGAGGCGTCTGGCAAGCAGGTCGAAGTTTTCTATCAGGGGCATCATGTCCAGATCAAGCCGGAGATGAGTCGCCCACTCTATCATCTGATTCTGTCTCTGACGCGTCATGCCATAACCTTTGGAATTGAAGCAACCGAGGTCCGTCGTAGGCTTGGGAAATCTGAACGGGGTCAAATACATGTTACGGCTGAGCAGCAGAGAGACGGTCTCACCCTCGCCATTAGCCACGATGGGCACAGTTTAGATTTTGAACAAATTCGACAGCAGGCGGTCCAGATGCAGTTGCAGTCATCTGAGCAAGCTGCTCAGTTATCTGACCCACAACTCTTAGAGCTCTTGTTGCTCGATCGCTCTTTGAGCCATTTCTGGGACTACTCTCTGATGGGGCTAGGGAAAGGGTTTAAATATCTCCTGACGCGCATATATGCGTTAAATGGCTCACTGACCCTGCACTCCACAAGAGAACGAGGCACCCGGCTGGTTGTTGATCTTACGTATCGATCAAAAAAACTTACTGTCAGTCCATCCGGTTTAGACAATGCTAGACATTTGGCACAAAGCGCTTCACTCAAGAATCAGTCTGCTCTCGTTCAGCCGCATCCATCCTCTGCCTTAAAGCCACAGAGAGACGATATTGAACCGAGTCCGCCCCCCTTGCCGAGTGGTTCACAGGAAGGTTCAGAACCAGCATTAAAGGTTTACCCCAATACTGAGAGTCAAACCTTAAAGACTGATAGCGTTCTCATTTGGCTGACAGATTCCATTGTGTTTGCATTGCCCTACGACATGATTGTGGAATCAGTGAGTCCTGAGCCCGAACAAATCAAACAATCTGAGCAGCATCGATTGTTGCAATGGGAAGGACAAATACTGCCGCTCTACTCGCTTTCTGAGCTACTGAACTCGACCTGCAAACTGCCTCAAACACGACTGAAAGATGACGATGATGCCGCAATAACCTTTGTGCTTAAGCTCAAGCAGAGATTGTGTGCCGTGGAATCAAGGATAAAGTGTTTGATCACAAAGTCAGAGATTACCATTCATCCCTTTAGTGATCTGATTCAACTGCCGAATTTTGTCAATGGATGCACGGTCTTAGAGGATAACCAGATCGTTTTTGTCGTTCAAGCTGCTGCTTTGATGCAGCAGACTCTGCACAAGGAGGACGCAATCGTGCTTCCTTAAATTAGCCTTTTATACTTCACCCCTCGGTGTCCTGGCTAATCGTTCACTCAATGAGACGCTCTCAATTCAATTGTATTGAACTTTTATTTTTGAACTATGCTCTTGGAATGCAGTCAGCTTATCTATACTAGCTTTGATGATGTTGGCTTCAGATTACTGACTAGCCAAAAAGTCTCTGCTGAAATCAGGCAATTTTTTACGGATCATATTATTCATCAATACTGGAACAGCTATGATCCACCTGAACCGAATCAGAGAGCTGTCTATCTATCTCAGTTGAACAGATACTCTACATTATTTGGCTGGTTATTTAATGATGGCATAGATGATATGGGTCGGGATAACGTTCCCTATTTTATTGCCTACTATCTAAAAGCTGAACTCAGTCTCAGGCACCTGAAAACGATTTTTAATATTTTGGAGAGAGGACCATTATCCTTAATCCAGCGACAGAAAGTTCCGGGGCATCTACGATATCTTTCTATCCTAGAATCATGCCCTTATCAGCCTGCACGCCTTGGCGTCAAAATTTCTGTAGGGAGACGCGATATTTGCTCAACGCTTCTTGATAGAGGTGAACTCCTAAATTTATACGCAAAAGTGAGCTTAAAGAAACAGGAGAGTCCTCCAGATAAAATCACCTTGACGTTCCAAAAATCGAATCTGCAGAATAGATCCCTTGAATCTCATCCGCAAAGGTCAGCACAGACCTCCGTGCTGCTGAAGCAAAACATTGAGTCGCCCCCTCAATACAGCTTGAAGCCTCATATCAAGCCAGACTTATCTCCCACCCAGGAAGCGAATCAGGAAATCCTATTTCCCAACTATATTCACAGGGAGAAAGAGGTAAAAGTACTGCAGACGACGCGTGATTTATTTTCAGGCGTACTAGAAAAGATCCATAAACTGGATGATTCTGCTATCAATATTCGCCAGTTGGTTGAACTAATTCAGGCCTTTTCCGTTCAGATGAATGAGCAGGTGCTTACCATCGAGGCAGAAGAAAGCAGGACTCGCAATATGGCACAACATTCCAGTCTACGCATTGCTGAGATGGCTCGTTCTTTTTCCCACAAGATTAGGAATACTGTGGTTGATATTGAAGAGTTGATTCAGTTCGTTGAATCTGAAACGCATGAGATTGCCCATGAGATCGAAGTAGAACAGCAGAGAGTTGTGGCGAAGGTGCAGCTTTAGTCCACATTCTGCAGGTTAGGAAATTCCTGTCCTGTATTCTCAAAAAGGGTTAGTATCTATGGCTAAGTTCTTGTGTGCCTATTGCTTTGGGGCTGGTACTTTCCAGATGGGGGGATTCCCATCTTTAGCAGCATAGGGACCTGAGAAATAGGGATTGCGAATGCCAGGGAGAACCTGAACATCAAAGATCTCGTCCACGCCTCTCTGGAATTCTAATAACCCCACTTGTTTCGCGGTCTGAAGGTCAACAATAGCAAGGCCGCATTTGGGAGCCGAGGTGCGATCGCAAATCGGCAAATTCCCAAACGTATCCTTTTCACGGGCTTGTGAAAGCCCCACAAACGCAAATCGCCCCGCTAACGCTAAGCCACGGGGATAGCCCGGAAGTTCAACCACTGACTCCTTTTCGCCAGAAGCCAAATTCACCATGGTCAATTCACCCATCCCTGAATTAAGAACCCACAAGCGCTCATGACAAACACGGGGTGAATGGGGCATCGCAAACCCCTTGGCCACCACCTCACCACTGGGAATATCTAGAACACAACCATCCGTTGATTTACCCGGTCGCCAGCCACCGGCTGTATCAGCCTGCCCCAAAACAGTAGCGTATTTTGGCTGACCATCCACTAAAGCAATCCCGTTGAGATGACAGCGATCTTCAGGAGCCAACGCACTGATAAAAGGCGGCTTCCATTGAGGGACAAAACTAGAGTTATTATCCAAAGAACATAAGCAAGAAAAGCGAGTATTCGTCACTACCAACTGTTCAGTTCCCCAAGCTAATTCATGAACTGCGATCTCATTAGTATAGTGAGCACCCCGAATCAGGAAACAGGCATCATGCGTATCTGGCGGTCCGACACGCGAGGCCAACTCAGGCGCACTCTTTAAAAAGTAAATCCAATCCTTACCGCCGACGGCAATTTGATTGCGGCCTACGGCGACCCCCATTGCCCGCTCGAAATTATGAAACGAAATTTGCAGCTCATCGTTATAGACACCCACAATAACGAGCTTGCCAGCTTGATACGTCGACAATACGAGTGAAGCTCCGAGCTGCTTTAGAATAGGCACCAAATTATTAGAGTACTCATAGCGCACCTCTCGCTGTGCAACTTCACTAGAATCAGGGTTTTCTAGAGCAGGTGGTTGTGTCATAAAAGTATTCATCGCGCATCATTTAGGAACATACCAAACGATACTTAGGCATTAAAATTAAGACATATATTTTTATTCGAACGGATTATATGATTTTTCGTCAAATATGTGCGCTACCATCTAAAAACTAGATAATTTCATTGATTCCTAATATTTTTATCTCTCAGAGCACTTTTATTGACGAAATACTTGCACATAAAAAGCTAAGGGCATATGTTTTGGGTAATTATGCATATATAAATAAAGCAGAAAAAGGTTGCTGCTTGCGGCAATTGGGCGATTTAATGCAATTCCGGCCAGCTTACGTGGGGTAGAGCTGTCTGATGTTGTGGTAGTTGTGTGCTGTTTTGACTAGTCGTGAACTCAATGCTTCTTGCATCAGCACTTCATCGCCAGCAGGTCTATCAATGCAAATTTTACGCAACTCAAGCGAGGAAAGATCAATGGAGTCGACTAACAATATCTCATTGGCTGGTGGTACTCGACTTGTCAGAGATATTAACCTTGGCAGTTCCTCCAGTATTGATCTGGAGAGTGCACCTTCCTTCAACTTTAATGGTCAATTGATTTTCGCTGCTAATGATGGAGCAACACGCGAAGAACTATGGATCAGTGACGGTACTGCAGAAGGGACACAATTACTACGCGACATCAACTCGAATAATCGTGCTGGCTCCTTCCCGCGTAACTTTGCAGAATTCAATGGTCAGTTGTTTTTCAGCGCCAACGATGGGGAGACCGGCAGAGAACTGTGGGTCAGTGACGGTACGGCAGAAGGGACACAACTACTACGCGACATCAGGCCTGCAATCGAGAACGGAACAGACCCGTTCAGCTCATTCCCGAGTGACTTTGCAGAATTTAATGGTCAGTTGTTCTTCAGTGCCAATATAAGTAGGAACACAAGCAGACTGTGGGTGAGCGATGGCACTTCTGAAGGGACGCAACTGCTCGGTGAAAATAATGGCCGCAGTCCGTCTAACCTTACAGAAGTCAATGGTCAATTGTTCTTCACGAATGAGACTAGAGAGACCGGCGGAGAACTTTGGGTCAGTGACGGTACTGCAGAAGGAACACAACTACTACTCGACATCAACCCTGGTAGTGCCTCCTCCGATCTGTTTGGTTTTACAGAATTCAATGGTCAGTTGTTTTTCAGCGCCGACGATGGGGAGACCGGCAGAGAACTCTGGGTCAGTGACGGCACTGCAGAAGGAACACAACTACTACTCGACATAAATCAGAGCACATTTGCTTACTACGATAGTTCTCGTCCGGGTAGCTTTACAGAACTCAATGGTCAATTATTCTTCACTGCTGATGACTTCGACAATGGAGAAGCATTGTGGGTCACTGACGGAACTACAGAAGGGACACAACTGGTTATAGATGTCATTCCTGGGAACTCCGTCGATACCTACCCCGGGGCTATATCCGGCTTAACTGCAGTCAACGATCAGTTGTTCTTCACTGTCAATGAAGGAAGAACCGCAAATGCAGAGGAATTGTGGGTTAGTGATGGTACGGCAGCAGGAACACAACTGCTTTTAGATATTGACCGTGAGCCTTTTTTCCCATCTTTTGATAATCCCGGCATCTCTAGTCCAGCAAACTTAACTGCTGCGGGCGATCTACTTTTCTTTACAGTTCCCAGTACTTCCAAAGGAACAGAACTATGGGTCAGTGATGGTACCACCGAGGGGACCCAAATTTTCCAAGACATCAATCTAGGGAGTGATAGTTCCGACCCAAGTGACCTCCGCGTGGTAGGAGATCAACTCTTCTTCACTGCAGATAATGGGACAACGGGACGGGAACTTTGGGTTGCCAAGATTCCCGACAATATTATCTCTGGGGACGCAAACAATAATAGTTTCACTGGCACTGCTGATGTTGATTTGATCAACGGTTTTGCAGGGAATGATCTGCTCCTGGGCCGCGGGGGCGGAGATATCATTAATGGTGGCGCGGGTCGCGATGAAATAAGCGGAAATCGCGGTGCCGACATCCTTACAGGGGGTGCTGGCAATGACCAAATTTCTGGTGGTTTTGGAGACGATACCCTCGTCGGTGGCAACGGTAGTGATCAGCTCATGGGAGCAAATGGCCAAGACTCTCTTCAGGGGGGATTGGGCCAAGACACCTTGCGGGGTGGCGGTCAGAATGACTTCTTGTCAGGTGGATCTGGCCACGATCTTCTATTGGGGAGCGCTGGGCAGGACACTCTTTTGGGTAGCCTTGGCAACGATAACCTTGGTGGTGGTATCGGCAATGATCAGTTGGTGGGCGGTACGGAACGGGACACGCTCAACGGCGGTACCGGACAAGACACACTCATTGGTGGAGCGGGTAATGATGAACTCGTGGGTGGCAATGGCCAAGATCAATTTAAGTTCAACAGCTTCAATGATGGCAGCGACACCATAGCTGACTTTGAAGTGGGCATTGACACCATTGACCTCAGCTCAATTTTTGTTGCTTCTCGCTTTGAAAGTGCAACACCCTTTGCAGACTATATCCAGCTCATTCAAGTGGACTCAGATACACAGGTTCAAATTAATAGAAATGGAGATGACACGGGCGGTGTTTTAACAACGATTGCAACCCTGGATAACGTTGTGGCAACAGAGATAGATTCTAGTTCTTTTCTTCTCTAATCCCACCTGATGTGTTGAAGCATAAGCACCCAAGACAACAAGCGTCTATTCTGTGAACGGCTTGAGAAAAGGTCAATCCAGCAACAGTGGTGGCATCAAGAAGGGCACAAGTACTCGTTCACCGGTCAATGGCAATGGTTTGACGACTCAACTCTGCCTCAATCTCTTGCCAAAAGCCGATAGCTCACTGAACTTGCCCAACCCGATGGCTACAAGGTCGTCAGTAAAATCAGTCTCCCGCAGCCGGAGACCACACACTTGCTCAAGCATCGGCGGCCGAGCCTTGATCCACTCGCGAATGACAACTTTGCGAGGGTCACCTTCAGACAAAATGTAGGTAAGAAAAATCACGATTACCCAGACCCAATCCAAGCCTTCTTACCTCCAGTGAGGGGGAAGATACTCGTTGAGCAGTTTTGGTAAACCGATCCGAAGCAATACATACAACACTAAAACCACATCATCAATGCGCGCAGTTGTCACGCTGAGCAGATTTGCATATCCCATACCTTGCCTGATTGCGAGCAGAGCATAAGCTGAATATCTTGACGCGGTCCGATTTCGCGAACGGCAAAGACCTTGATGACGTTACTAGACAAGGTAGTACTCCGAAAGGGTGTACTCATCGAGACAGTCAATGACCAGCTCAAAAACATCTGCCAGATAGAGCATTCCCGCCACCGTAGCGAGTTCATTTCTTGGGTCAATCTGGTTTCAGAATTGATTACCGACTCCCAGCATCCCAATAAGCCGTCGATAGACATTCATAACTTCGACCCCAAAGCTTTGCCTCAAGATATTTTCTAGCTGTCGAACTTAGGTAAGGTTGACAGGAGAGTGAGCGTTCAAGCAGCCAGCAGAATAATGAATTTCAAGCTGGAGTGTTCATGGCATGCTGTCCTTTTTCACTCTGCTGGGACACCCAAATCAAACTTGGTATCAATCGCTCATTACTTGTATGCCTATTGTTTTGGGGCTAGCACTTTCCAGAGTGGGGGATTGCCGCCTTTGACTGCATAGGATCCTGAGAAATAGGGATTTCGAATGCCAGGGAGAACCTGGACATCGACAATTTCGCAAACACCGCTCTTGAACTCCAGCCTCCTGCCTTACGGTCTGCAGGCAAAGAGATTGCAATACGATTGTCAAAGTAGAGGCAGATTTAGTGAAGCTTCAGAGCTAGGATCACCTCAGATCAAACGGTGGAGCTTTTCTGAACCCTTAAGACCATGCCATTCGCTTAAAGGGACCCAACATCAATCCTTTATCCCTGTCATGTATTTACGGTTCAACACGCATCAGAGCGAGCTACCTTGAAATTTAACACTCTTTAAATGAAGCTCACAGAAAATTCACACTCTTTAGCTATTTTACTAATTATATTAAGTTTATTATTTGCAAGACAAATAACCTTAATATATTTCATAAAAAATGCTGATGTATTTTATTTGTTTCCCCGGTGCTATCCTGTTTGAGAGAGTAGTTTTCAAAAAGTTGATTTTTTGAATAAGTTCTGGCTTCCTGCATTAAGCCCTAACATACCAGAATTTCAGCGAATTTAAATACTCTCTTTCAATAATCAATATTATCGCAGATGTTGTTTGTTTTTATTGTTTTTGGGTAGACTGGAATACAAAACTTCAACTGAAAGAATGATAGTTTTGGTTAGGTCATCAGCTTTGATATTTTCACTTTTATTCTGAAACATTCGAGGTAGAATTATCCAAAGTATTTCTACTAACGCTAGACTAAGCTTTATCGACTAAAAAGCGATAAAACTCAAGTTAATCTTTGAATGAGTAGAAACTAAAGGTGTTTGACGATTTAAGAGCTGAGGGGATCTCTTTAGAGAAGCTCTTAAAGATTGACGAAACCTCTTGCATAAATACATGTCTGACTTGGTAGGGGCCTGATTATCTTGATCAGATCCTTCAACCAATTACGTAAGTAATGCTTCATAAATCGAAGATTGCAAGAGGTCTACTGTTGCCTTGAGGGGGTCCCACAAACGTTACGTTAATACTATGATTATCCTTGACATTCCATCTATTGAGCATGTCCTAGGCTTTATTGCGTTGATAGGTTATGTTGTCACCCTAGTTCCAAGCATCCTGAAGATTGTTGTCCCTCAATCTAAAAAAACTGGAATTCCCAATATTTTGCTCAAGCAGCGTCGTTTGCTTGGAATTTTGTCTTTTTTGGTTGCTTTCAGTCATGGTTTGATACTGATCCAAAAAAGGCAAATAGATTTTTCTGATTTTAGAACCGGTTTAGTTTACTTTCCGGGCCTTGTTCCAATGACTATCTTTACCTTGTTAGCGGTAACGTCAAATGATTGGAGCATGAAAGCTATGAAAAAGGGCTGGAAAAGACTTCATCAACTAACCTATGTGGCAATGTTTGTTTTGACTTGGCACATTTTGGCAAAAATGTGGGGACATTGGACTATTCTGACCCCCTTTAGTCTCGCGACAATTATTCCAATCACAGCATTGTATCTTGTGCGTCTATGGCAAGAGAATATGTCTTCAAATAAGCCAAGGAAAATTTCATCTTAATTCTTTGTTAATAGTATTGTAAAATATTGTAAAGGCGATCAATTCAAGAGTTTCTTTTCTGCTTTTTAAAAAGCATCGTTGTGGTTCGGTAAATCTTGTGAGTAGGTCAGAAAGTATTGTGAGTAAAACGAAAAAGACGTCGGCTAAAAAGAATACAGCTGGGCGAACACTCGGTTTTGTTATCATCTCAGCGCTCTTTAGTATGGGGGCATTTGGCTGGTCACAATTGGGAGCAAGGTCAACGAATTTAAGTCTCGCCAGGAGCCATACCCAGTCCATTAAGCCCTTACGGACCCTAGATAATAAAGGCAATTGGGTTCACACAGTTGTGGTTAGCCCTGATGGTTCTACTATCATCAGCGGTGATCACAAAGGTCAATTGAAATGGTGGAATGCGAAAACAGGTTCTCTAGATCATGTCACGAAGGACGAGGGGCATTCTGATGCCGTTTCGGCTCTCGCTTTTAGTTCTGATGGTCAGACGCTGGTTAGCGGTAGCTGGGATAATCGTGTCAAGGTCTGGGATGCGAAGACGGGAGATTTATTAAGAACGCTCCGTCATAACAATGACGTCAGGGCACTCGACATTAGTCCCAGTGGTGAATTGTTAGCGAGTGGTGGGGTTGATGGTACGGTCCGACTTTGGGATCTAAGGACAGGGCAAACGATTCGCCGCATGAAGACAGATAGTTGGATTACATCGATGGTCTATCATCCACAGGGTGATCACATCGCTCTTGGTAATCGGAATGGTAGTGTCAAGATTTGGAAGCTGGGTCGTCACAGTAAGCCCAGGCTCTTGCACAGCTTGAATGCTCATAAAGGTACTGTGGCTGGTCTGGACTTCAGTCCTGATGGTCGAACGCTAGCTAGTGGAAGTGCGGATAAGACTATCAAGGTCTGGGATGTCGCTCAGGGCAATATTCAAAAAGCTTTTGCAGGACATGCAGAAGAAATAAGGTCCCTTACCTTTAGTGCCGATGGTCAGACCTTAGCTAGCAGCAGCAATGACGAAACGGTAAAGCTCTGGAGTTTAGAAACAGGAGAGATTCTGGGTAACTTGGTAGGGCACGGCAAAACAGTATGGGATGTCGCTTTTAGTCCTGATGGACAGGAGCTTGTGAGTGCCGGTGGTGATACTACGCTTAAAATGTGGCCAGTTCCCAGTCAGGCAGCTGTGTCTGAACCTGAGGATTCACTTAATCCACCAGGGCAGGGTGATGTAGAGATGGTTATCGACCAGCGTGAAGTCAAGCCTGTTTACTCCTCTTCAGGAAAGGTTCTTCGATTACAGCCTAAGTTAAAGGCTTTGGCAAAAGCAAATCAATCCTAATCGGAAAGTTTGCCCGCTAAACCGGTTGTAATTCAACGACCTCGCCGCACGTTGACGGGGTCTGGAAGATACTTTATGTTTCACTCCTAAACCCCCAGTTTGGATGGTGAGCTGAATACTTCGCTGCAAGTAACAGGGAATTGACCCTACACAGATTCATAAGGCTCGAGAGTCAACGGAGTCGAACACAACTTCGAGGGTTGGGACGGCGCCATTCGTTCTACTGTTGGCTTCGCTGAAATTGACCAGGAACCATTTGTAGAATTTATGAACAAGAAGCTTGGCGATCAGAGAGAGTAGTGCAGCTCGTTTTGTCTATCACAACGAAACCACCATCAGTTGATTAACGGGCCTACCCTTGGCTGATGCTCAAAACACTGTGTCACTCCTGCGACTCTTCTGATTGGCTGCGGTCCGGCGACTTCAAAGCATTGAACCATTTTTGTATCTATCTATGTGTGTGCATTTTGTGTGTATGTATGAGGTCATGACTGATGCTTAAATATCTCAAGCGAATTCAAAACCCTATTGGGCGAGGTGTGGCTGCCGGTGTCACCGTTGCATCCATTATTGTGATTAACGGTGCTGTAGGGTTAGCCTTTTCGGGTGGAAAAAACGAGCCTGTTTTCCGGAAAGTACTCCAAGCGGCAGCGATCGGCGGTGGGATTGCTGCGATCGCAGGTGCGTTTGTTTCACCGACAAAACCAACAGCAAAAAAATCCCAGCCCCAGATAGATAACTTTCTCGACGATCAAGGAGACTGGAAAAATTGGCGGCCTTTTGTTGTGCGTCGCAAAGTCAAAGAAAGCGAAGATATTACCTCGTTTTATCTTGAACCTGAAGATGGGGGGCCTCTACCTGGCTTCAAGCCAGGACAATTCTTGACCATCCAGCTCAATATACCTGGACAGAAACGCCCCGTGATTCGTTCCTATTCCTTGTCTGACTACGCCGAGACACCCCAATACTACAGACTCTCGATTAAGCGGGAGCCAGCCCCTAAGGATCAAAATGTTCCGCCGGGACTCGGCTCTGGTTTCATGCACGACCAAGTTCATGAGGGGGGAATCATCTCTGTTAAGCCCCCCAATGGCAAGTTCTTTCTTGATCTCGATAAGGCTGGACCGGCCATTTTAATCAGTAATGGTGTGGGCATTACGCCGATGATTAGTATGGCGAAGGCTTGCCAGCTTCGGGGCGGGAAGCGCCCTGTCTGGTTTTTACATGGGGCTAGGAATGGGCAATTTCACGCCTTACGGGAGGAAGTGAATAGCCTGGGCGTGAATGTTCACTATCGTTACAGCCGTCCTCGCCCTGAGGATGAAGGTCACTACCAAAGTACTGGCTATATTAATGCGGAGCTGATTCAATCTGAGATTTTGCCGACCCTTGGGCAACAGAGGGGATTGTCACCGAAAGACAGGGGTTTACCAGTATCAACAGATGCTTCAGCAGAAGCAGAATATTTTCTGCATGGCTCTCCTTCCTTTAGGAATGGTATTCGATCGTTGCTGAGAGATGCAGAGCATATTCAAACCCATGTCTTGCCTACGATCCAGGAACACAATAGTCCTTCATCATCAGCCGCTGATGCCCCCTCCACTGATGCCGTTGATACCACCACCGTTGCCGATGCAGAATACTTTCTCTGTGGTTCTATCCCTTTTATGGATAGCCTGCGAGCGGGACTACGGGACATGGGTGTACTAGATGAGAACGTTCACTTTGAAGCCTTTGGCCCAGGCCCTAAAAAAGCCAAGCCACAGAAGTCAGAAGAACTGGAAGAGGAAGAGGCAACAGTCGCAACCTCTGAAGTTGTGTTCTCAGAATCCGGCAAAACGTTGACCTGGACCCCCGATGATGGCACGCTACTGGAATTTGCTGAAGCCAACGATATCGATCCTCCCTCTAGTTGTCTCGCTGGCGTCTGCATGACCTGTATGTGTCCGATTCAAGAAGGAGAGGTGAGCTATGAGGATGAACCTGCAGGCACACCGGACGAGGGAACTGTGCTGCTCTGTGTCGCTAAGCCTAGGACACAACGGGTTGTCCTCGACCTGTAATTTCTGGATACAAGGTTGGTTGGAGAGGAATCTCTTTCCCTAACAGATAGATATACGTTATACGTTGTTCTGTTTTTTGCTGTAGATCATTTTTTCGTCAGGCACAGTCTGACGAGGGTACAGCCGATGATGATGATTGAGATTGCCCCCTAGCCATGGCAGGTTACAGATCAAGACAGCTAGATCTCGATATCTGCTGAAGTTTGACTCGTGGACGGCATACAGCTCGGGGCTGGTTCCTCGGTTACATCAATCATAAGACTCTTATTCAGGTCTGTAATCACAGCATTCATGGCCGGTTCAGAGGTGCCGAAATCAGGCAGTGTGGCAATGGCACTAATGCGATCGCCCGGCTTTAAATTCTCTAAAGTCGCGGAGAATCGGCCCTCACTATCGGTGGTTAGATCCATCAAGGGTTCACTGAGCGGACCATATAAATCATTTCCCCCAAGGACTTTATACAGGGTTATGATCGCACCTGGGTCGGCTTCGCCATCTAAACTGACTTGCTCACCAAAGCGAATAAATTCTTGACTGAGAAACACAGGGGTATTAATGGCGCGATTGGCCGTATCCCGGCGACGGTTACCCGAATCACGCTGGGGCACATTCGCGCCATCGCCGCGCTGATAGTCGATCACACCCACCCGACGGCGAGAGACTAAGTCAATGCTGAGACCGTCTAGGTTGCTGAATTTGTTGTTGGTGATTGTGTTGCGATCGCTTTTCGGATAGGCGGCAACCACTACGCCCGGTCCTGAGTGAAACCGAATTTGATTGTCACGCACCTGATGATCATCCCCCATCAGGTACACCGCCGCTCTTTTGAGTCGCTGACCATTGGAGCGAATATCGTTGTTATGGATATTGACAGCCCCCTCCGTTTTGAACAGAAAGATACCGCTGCCATCATTGCCGCAGATCAGATTATTGCGGATCACGCCTTTGTCGATCGCACCTTCTAGACGAATCGCATCCGGCATACCGGCCAAACCATTGGCGACAATCTGATTGTCACTCACCTCTAAGTTCTCAGCGCGAACAGAACTGATAATGCCGCTGCCGTCATGGTTAGCAATCCGATTATGGCGAATGGTCGTCCCCAAACTATTGAAGACGGAGACACCAAAAGCTGAAGGCTGTTCTGGCATGGTGCCTTCAGGCGTCAGCCCAAGCCAGTTCGCCTCAATCACCACACCCATGGGGGGCTGATCGCGGTCCCGAAAGGGTGCATCATCATGGGGAAGTTTCTGCTGGCTAATGTCAGGGGGCGGTAGCCGATGTGCAATGAAAATATCTGCTGGCGGTGTCGTCGCGGTTCCTCTATGTATAGAGGTAAAGCCGTATAAACTCAAACCTTTAATTGTGATGTTGCTGGCAACCACCGTTAGCCCGCGAAACACCTCTGCATCCTCGGCAGGCGTCAAAGCCACAATCGGAGCAGCCTCATATCCCGGTTGAGTGGTGCCATCGAGATATAAATCTGGGGCTTCTAAAGCCGGTAAAACCGACTGGAGTTTGATCGTGGTGTCCCCAGCAGGCAGTTTAAAGGCAATTTGACGCTGAGTTGCGGTCTGGATTTGAGCCTGTTCAGCTGCACTGAGATCCTGTGTCAGGAGCGTGCCATTTTGAATTGCGATCGCTTCTCTGAGCGTCAACTGATCATCAGCTTGAATCTCACCATCCTGGCTAGTGTTGACCGTGATTTGAAGGGGTACAGGTACCTCTTGTGCCCCACTGGGGACAGCCCCCAGCAACAACGCAGGCACACCCAGCCAAGCTAGGTAACTAACGTGTCGAAACAATTGATTTGCCATGATACAAACTCCAAAACCTTTGGGTGCATTAGGGAACAGCGTCATTGAGAAAACCATCGCGATGTGAGAGTCATCAAATCTTTAGCTTTCAGGCGTCAGAGCATCAATCAACGTTTGGGATTCCTCCGCCTGTGTCGGATCCACCAAGGACTCCTGTTGCTGTTTGGGAGCGACCTGATTACGAAATCCAAAATCCTTCAGTAAGTTGTTATCGAGCTTCACAGTGATGCCAAAGAAGGGACCACTAGCAGAGCGAGAATTGCCCAAATCGCGATCTCTTGCACCGCCAAACACATATCCGGCCCCAAGACGCAAATTCGGATTGAGATAATAACCCACCTCACCCACAACACCGAATTCGTTGAAGCCGGCACTGGGCTGAGCAATCCAGCGGCCCTCAAGGGAGGCATCCCAGCGCTTATCAAACCGATAGGTTGCCCGCGCCTGACCAAAAGCCACAGTACTCGTGCCAATTAAATCCTTAGCAAGACGGGTGCGGCTGTTGCGAAGGCCAAATTTACCGTAGAGTTCCCACCGCCAGCTAGGAGCATAAACTGCTTCCGCAGAGAGTAGATGCTCGGTTGAACCCGTGCCCCGCCCAAACAAGATCGTTTCCGGAATCAGTGCCGGATTCTGACGAAACTCATAGCGAAGTAGAGCATTAAATCGATCATCGTTAGGATTGCGATAGGCAAGTCCCAACTTCAGATCGCGACTGGTTCCTAAAGCATTGAGCAATTGATTCGCAGAGCTGGCCTGACTATAGCTGAGGAGTGTTGTCAGACGATTGTTGATTCGACCTAAAGCATCAGCCGTAATCACCATATTCGTGCCTTGGGACTCAAAATTGCGATACTCAAACCGCGCCTTCGCCTTAAAATCTGGATTATCGGTGTAGCTGAGACCCACACCGAAGCTATCGCCAGAGGTCAAGCCGATAGCCGAAGCGCCAGAACCCACCGCCACAGGTTGAAGGAACTGCTGGTCTGCGGCTGTTTCTCGGAGCCCATTAAACACATGTTCATAAGAAAGGTCAGCCCGCAGACCTGGTGCAAGGTTGATGCCCTGATCGATACCAAATCGTCCGGCAATGCCGTATTCACCCATTAGGGACAGTTGTCCTCTAATGGTGGTGTCGGTGTCAAACGTATGCTCACCCTGAATGTCGAGGCTGGTTAGAAATTCATCATCAAACTGACCACCCGTAAAGTAAGACTGATTTAAGCCCACGGTAATACCGGGATGAACCTGCCAATCAAGACCAATAGTTGTCCGGTTGGGGTGGAGAGGATCTGACTCAGAAGACAGTGTTAAATCGTTATAGGCATGGAAGCTCAAATCACGCGTGAGTTGAGTCACAAAGCTGGTGCGGAGTTGATCAGAGTTTGTATCGTTAAATCCCCCCCTGCGCTCTCGATGCACCCAATCAACCCCAAGCGTGCCACGACCAATCCGCTGCTGAATACCGGCAGAGATGGTGGTCAGGGAATTATCGAGAGAGGCTCCGGGGGTAGGGGTAAACCCAGGACGGATCAGCTCATCAAAGGAATCTAGAGGTTCCGGGGCAACCCCAAAGTTGTCTTCATGGTCAAAACTGGCTTTCAGGCTCGTGGAATTGGTAATCTCAGCTCTGACCTCGGCACCATAACGGGTTTGGCCAGGAACAAAGCTAGTGGTCGCGGTATTCGAAAAACCAGCATCGGTATGGTTAAAATACGCACGACCAAAGACATCTTTGAGGACAGAGCCTTCAAATTCAAGGCGATACGCATCACCACTAACCGTCTCACCAAAATCAAGACTATTTTCAGAATGCGCATATTCAGCGATCAGGTGACGATCGCCCCCCAACGCGACATAGGCATCAACACCAAATAGCTCAAAGTCTTGGTCGCCGCGATTTTCAAGGAAATAGGTCGCACCCAGCCATTTTTCATGATCTAGACCGCGAGCAAAATTGTACTGCAGCCGCCCGCCATAAATATCAGTGCCGCCGCCTTCCCCTTCAAACTGATAGGTCGTAACAATACGTCGGACAGCAAGCTTACCGTCTTCAGTGACATCGGTGCGTAGAACAGGGCGACGGAAGAGGATGCTACCGCGATCATAGTCAATTTCGTAGTCAGCCCCCCGCAACAGTTGTTCACGCTCTAAAACCGTACCGGGACGATCAAGTTCTTCGACTTCGATATAGACCTGTTCACTACCTGGAATCAGCAGACGACGGGAGAGAAAGTAATAACCACTGGTCCCATCTGGCGCAATCGTATCTCGCTGGAAACCCTCGGTATTATTGCCATACAAGCCAGTAACCTGGAGGTTGCCGAGATTATAGTTGGCTTTGGCACCATGCAGGGCACGACTGGTGGCCGAATATAGCTGAGAGGGCTGAGAAAATTCATCCGTGTGGTAATCGCCCCACAACACATAGTCAATCCCCGCATTGGGAACAGGAGATGTCCGTTCCAAGCGGAGGTAGAGATTATCGGTGGAGGAGGCAACGGACTCCACGGTTGAGTTATCACCATAGACACCGTAATTCGAGTCACCACAGCTAACGTCTGCTCGGAACAAAGTCGACTCACCGCGACAATCTTCATTGAGCGAGCGCTCAGTATTAAAGGCGCCGGTAAACAGCCATTCTCCAACGGAGGTGGTCGCAAAACCATAGGCTTCAGTGTCTAACTCAAACCCGTTATCTCGATCGGTGGGCAAGAAATCACGAAAGCTATCAAAAAAGTCCGTGCCCCGAGGACCAAGACGGATATCAACCGCACCCGCCAGGAGACCCGAGGGACGCAGAGGCGTGATTAGCTGCAGCCGGTGAAAGCCTTCCATATCACCGCTGGTGGCTCGAATCGTGATCGCTCCAGTATCCCGACCGGCCTGGAGTTCAGTGGTAAATTCACCGTTAACCGCTTCAACTTGAAAGCCTGGAGCACTGGGACTCGCATCAACACCAATGAATTCACCATCACTGGATTCTAGGGTGACTCTGGCATCCCAACTGGATCGATTTCCACGCTCGTCCAAGAGATAACCCACCACAGTGGCGGTGGAGCGGCCATCCGCCGGCAGGCGGGTTTCGCGAGTGCGGACCTTAAGGCGAGCCGGTTCACCGGGAACTTCTAAGGTAACCGTTGTACTGGGGTTGCGCTCGTTCCCCAAATGAGCCGTGAGTGTGTTTCCTCCCGCCGCAAAGATAACGCCGTACCAAGTCTCCCGAACTTTGCCTGTCTTGCTATCGGTTTCGGTACGACCAATCAAGCTGCGATCCACCAAGTCGCCATTAACCCGGAGATCTACTTTCTGACCGACGTTATACTCCACAATCACAGTCGAAGCAGGCTGCTTTAAGACTGCGCCTGTGGGAGGAGATAGAATTTGGATACCTTGAGCCTGAGGCGTTTCCTGTACAGCAGGTTCTGTAGGACTGGGCTGTGTCTGAACTGTTACCGGCTGTGTCTGAGGGGCAGTACCGGGGAGACTCGCGTCAACAGCCTCTGTCTCCACAGGAACCGCAGTTGTCTCAGGATCAGTACTCGGGAGGACGGAGTCAAGGACCTCTGTCTCGATAGGAGCTGCGATTTCATGACTTTCAGAGACTTCAACAGCCGCAGGTTGAAAGGGTGCTGCAACAGTCTCGGGTTGAACGACCGTCGGGGGGGCTGCCTGCTCTCGCCTTTCGGTCTTTTCGATCTTGGGCAACATGACTTCAGCAGCCGTTGCAGGTGCCTGCTCCGGGCTAGAGGTTTGGGCTGCAGCAAGGGCTGGAACAAGCGTCCAACCACCACTGATGATCAGTCCCAGAAGACTCGCGCGAATGGCAGAAGACTGTCGGTCGCGCTTCATTGATTTGACTCCTGCTGAGGCGTGGAACTGCCAGAGTTCTCATCTGTCTGAGACTCCGTCTGTTCTTGAAAGGTGGGTGTAACCCCAAAGTTCATTCGCACCAAACCACCCGGTGCTAACCGCACTAACCGTGAGGGACTGTTGCGCTCGACAAAGTAGGGATTCGGCGCGATTGTATATCCCGGCAAAGTGGTTAAATCTAGAGCACCGACCCGTTGGCCAGGCAGAGCGCATTTAACATGGAATAGGCCGTCTGCATCGGTGGTAATGCGGTTGCCGTCATCCATGAAAACCACGGAATTAGGAATACCCGGTTCACCCGGTTGTTGTTCTCCATCAAAGTTCTTGTCCACGAACACGCGGCCTAAAATCGTGCCACAGTCAGAGACAATACCGGGAGAAATCCGGACTCGATGCACGGATGGACCATCTCGGACCTCCATGTTGTTATCCACGCGTTGTGCTGCCACAGTGGCAGTGTTCCGGCCATCACCCCGCATAGCATCAGGCGTCAGTTGTGCAGCATAGACAATGTTGAGAACAGCATCTGCTTCTAGAACAGCATTGGTACTAAAGGTGACCACCATGCCGTTGCGCTCCACATTGATGGGAACGATCTCGCCGCCGATTTCGGCTCTAGTGGCGTTGTCGAGGAACTTAAAGCCTGTGGGCAGAACATCAGTCACGACCGTGCTATCAAGAGGGTCGCCACTAACATTGCGAATGCCCAGCCGATAAAGAACGGTATCGCCCGGTGCCGCATTAGCACGATCGCCTGATTTGGTAATTTGAATTTGACTGGCCGGGCAGAGTGCGCCAGCAAATTGAAGCGCTAGAAGTTGCAGCGAAATGCGCTCAGCATCACTAATTAGCGTTGTTTCGGACAGTTCTAGTTGGTCATTGCCAGAAGCAGAAATCGGCTCTCCATCCAGAGACGTGGCTCGATAACTCACAAGGCTGCGGTTAGCCGTCGGGGTAATACTTAGGATTTCTAACTTGACGCGACGCTGCGTATAGATAGACTCATCAGGGACGTCTACGATCAGAATGTAGGTGTCGCCAACATCTAACTGACCTCGATTGGGATCTAACAGAAAGCTGTATTCCCCTTCGTCCTGGTTATTTAGCGGGTAAGGATTAAGGTTCGTGGTATTAGGGCTAATCCCCCCAGGAATATTATTGTTGGGATTATCAGGCAGTTCGGTGCGCGTCAGAGGAATCAAGTTCCCGATGCTGGAGCCTGTCGGGTCGCTGGGGTCAACATCATACAAACTGACGGTAAAACCTGTGTAATCATCCAGCAGTTCACCGCCGCAACCTAGAATTTGACCGCGTGGATCGAGGAGGGACGCATCCAGGGGGTTGCTGAGAGTTCGGGTGAAACCTTGCACGGAATGACCATCGCTCGTTGAGTAGCTGTAGCTGGCTGTATTCGTTAACGCCAACTCATCCGCTTCATCGGCGTCATCTTCGGGTACAGCTGTTTGTGCGATCGCAACCGTCGGAAGCAAATGACTAACAAAAAGAGCTGTCACCAATACACGCCGCCATTTTGATACGGGTCTAGCAATGGATTTGAAGTGAGCGTATCTCACGAGCGTGGGCTCCTGTGGAGGAATCGAGAACAAAGGATCGTAATAATTCAGAAGGCTGAGACCATCAGCCAGGTTTGAAGCGATTTTGGCCGCACGAAGCCTGTCAGGCATCGTTGGGTGCCTGCAAGCATCGATTGAACGTTAGAAATACTTGAGAAAAACAAGGGGGACGATCCGTCCCCCTGAGCTAAGCTCTACTTCACCGCAACTTCGTAAGATGCGCTAACCGTCGCCATGGGCTGCAGCGAATCGCTGTAGTCCCATTGAATGTGGGTGTACATCTCAGCGGGTGCCGGAACCATCTTCACAGAACCATCGGGCTGAGTTTCTTCAATCAGCGGCTGAGCAGAGAAGGTTTTGCCAGCATCAATGCTGTAAGCTAACTCAGCACCATTAGCCAGCGCAGACTCAGCCTTGAAAGCTGTCTTTTGAGGAATAGGCTGGGTGACAACAAGGCTAGAAGCAGACTTATCACCCGCATTTTCGCTATTGAGGGTGTATCGAAGAATGTCTCCAGGCTGGACCGTGACATCTCCTTCAATGGCCTCCCAAGAGAGGACTTCTTTGCCTTCAGAATCAGTTGTGATCACTTGCTTCTCAGCGGAAAGAGCCAATTTGACTTGGGGCTGCAAAATCTGCTGGACAAGTGCTTCGCCGGCTTGCTGCAGATTAGCAAGAACGGGAGTACTGCTGGCAAAAGGAACGGCTACTGCGACTGCAAGAATACCGAGCCCCATAGATAAGCGACGTTTCATAATCAGAAAACCTTACAAATTCAAAAACTACAATGAAGACTTTTGGAAAAGAGCGGGCGCTGGGTGAGGGGTATCGGCCTCACCCAATGCCTTCGCTTTACTTAACTCGGCGACGGAACTGTAGTTCACCAGCTTGAGCTGGGTCTACCTGACCTACAGTGTTGACGTACTTGTCGACCTTTGTGCCACTAATTGGATCAGAAGTGGTGAGAGGTGTCACATCAGGGCTATTCGTAAAGTATTCAATCCCACCCTGAGTGGCGCTGGTGTTCTGCTCATGGTCTGTGAAGCCAGCCCAGTTGTTGGTGTTGCTGCCCACAGCGGCATTACCATCTTCTTCAACCTCAAAGTCAAAGGCTGTTAGACCCACATTGCCGTTACCCACAACTGGTGTCGAAATGTTCTCGTAAGAGATGCGATACTCAAGCTGATAGTCAGGCTCAACATCAACAGCATCAATGGTGGGTTGATCTGCCGTGAAAGGCAGAACAATATTGCCATTAGCATCGTAAATCTGCACTTCCTTAGTCAGCTCCATGAAGCCGGTGTAGAGGCGATCGATGGTGACGTTGTTTGTGGTCTCACCGGTATAACCAGGGGTACCAGCAGGATCATCATCCGCAAAGGCGATAACCGGAATCGGAATCTCATCGTTTGGACTCACGCCAGCCGGTAAATCAACCGTAGTGGTGTAGTCGATAGTCTGACCTGCAGGCAAATCACCTGCATTAACTGGTTTGGGAGTTGTATCAGTGACCCCACCCGTTGTGCTGCTGACAAGATTGAAATCAGTGCCATCGTAGTTATAGGTGGCAGTTTGCTCGTCACCATTTCCGGGGATGCCATCTGGATCGTAGGAAATCGTAACCAGGGTACCGGTGGGGATATCGGCGTCAGCGCCGTATTGACCCGTTAAAGGACCATCATCGGCAGCTTCAGCTTGAGTAGGCGAAATGGGCTCGATGGTGACATCAGCGATGAAACCAGAACTTGCAGGGTTCTGAATCGTGTTGTCAAAGTCTTCTGGTGCAGGGTTGAAAGTATCTGTCGGGCCAATACCAGCAGGGACATTCGTCGCCTGGTTGGTAAAGTCATCATTGTCATCAGTGGGACCTGTTGCACCCGCAACGCCATCAGGACCATTGAGAATGTCATCACCACCAGCAGCGTCACCGATATTAACGACGTTATCTTCACCATCGGGGCCAGAACCACTGTTGTCATTGCCTGTATCTGTACCCTGGGTAACGGGATCAGCAACACCCGTATCAGTAGTGGGATCATAATCACTCCCTGAGGGATCAGGAGGCGTCTGATTATCGTTGAAATTGTTGGGCTGACTATCACCTGACTCATCATAAATGACCTCATTGTCAGGATCACCAACCGTTTCACCAAAGACCTGAGCAATGTTAGCAACTTGGCCACCAGTGCTAGGTAAGCCAGTGGTACGAACCGTGAACTGGAAAGGACTGACGGTGCTTCCTTTAGCCAGAGTGGCCCCACCTGTGTAGATAAAACCGATGCGTGTCACTGTTCCCGCAGGCAGCGTGGTTGTCCATGCCGCACTAAGAGGATCAATCGTTGTCGCATCTGTGGTGTAAACAATCTGCCAGTTTGCAGGTGCATTCGGCAACAATGCCGGAGCAGTAGACAAGGTTGTCCCTACCGGAATAGCATCAGAGACCAAAATGCGGTCGACATTGACACTATCAACACTAATTTCAGTACCTTCAAGATCTTCAGCAGTAAACGCTGCATTGGGTGAAGTACTCGAAACACTTAAGCCAAGGTCATAGGTAATCAAATCGTCATTCGCACCGGCTGTTGGGCCAGGAGAAACATTAGAGGCAACTTTAGTGACAGTGGCCAATGCCAAAGGACTGACTGAACTTGCAAAGGGGATAGATTGAGTCGCACTGGCTTCTCGCTCACCATTCACAGGGGCACCATTAGCAGGATCAGCATCAATCGTGCGGATGTCCTGTGGTGTAGCTGAGTTATCGCCATTTGCTGGGTCGTTGTTGTCAGGTTGGTTTTGAGTACTAGCGCTGTTGTTGTCTGGGCCTGTATTACCCAGAGTGACACCGACCGGGGCACCAGCAGTTGTTCCTGCAGCAGGTGTACCCGAGACTCGCACTTGCAGAACTGTATCTGGATCTAAATCAGCTAGAGCAGGGATAGAGAGAGAACTCAGTGTTCCACCAGCGGCTGGAACCGTCGCAAGAACAGTGCCTGCAGCATCAACAATTTCAACGGTCGTCGCGTTGAAGTTCTCAGTGGCGATGTTGTTAATACCAGGAATGAAGACGTCAGTGGGAGCGTTACCAATGTTAGTAACATCGAAGAGGTAGCGTAGCGTATCACCTGCTTCTACAGCACCACCGTCAACGTCTTCAAAACCAGAGGGAACAGCCGTTAAGCCTGCCACTTCAGCGACGGTAATGTTGACAGTATTAGAGGTTGCATTAATAACGGTGCCACCTGGCGCATCACTATAGGTCGCAGTCGCAGTGTTGCTGATGCTGACGCCTGCAGCCGTACCAGCTGCGAGGACGGGCAGTAGAGGCTGAGTCAATCCACCAGCAATCATTGCAGCGATCGCTAGGGGCCGAGTGAGCTTATTCCCTCTTCTTTTGGGTTGTGATGTATCGTGTCTCATAGGTGTCTTGTTAGCTGGTTGACTGAATAAACTTGCGAAACTAGGCATCGACTAACAGAGTTGCGGTGTGAGCCCATTTAGATGGGATGTGTGTCGCACTCTTGTTTGCTTTGAGCTGGTACCTCAGAACAAACTTTTGTCACACCGCCTCTGCCTCCGTTAAATTGCTGGATTAAGGACAGGTGTTTTGAAGTTGGCACTCTACCTTTATGCAGAGAAGAGTCTGGTGCCATTACTGGCGATAGGACTCGTACTTCATGTTCCTAAGTTATCTTTAGCGTTCCCCACTTAGCCTCCGAAAACGTACTCAATTTAGATTTTCAAAAAGCTCTTTTTTAGAAACACAAAGATAATTTCAAGAAAGAATGAGCTATTTCCAGGACTAAGATCATATACATCACCGATTTAGAGCCAAAACATTGCCCGACAAAGCTGGCAATGGCTCTCCTCAGAACGCTAGTATTTATAGGGCTTACTGAGGCTATATCCGTATAATCACGGATGCCAGACCTCCTGTATATCCCTTCTATAACTTTCGCCTGATCGGACTCTTTCCAACCTTCGGTACAAATACGTAAACAGCCAGAGAATCAATTTTCTTTCTGCTTTAAAATTTATTTTCTAGGACATATGGATGCACAGTACCAGTCAGCCTTCTTTCATTTATTCTTTCTGAGAAAGCCAGCAATCTCATACACACCGTAGACGGATA
>CALFCG010000006.1 GCA_937951315.1 uncultured cyanobacterium | reverse complement strand
ACTGAAGTCAAGATTTTAGAGACAGTCAAAAGGCATGATGCAATCTCGCTTCCTATTGACTCTTTTGAAGAAAATGGGGAGTTTTATTTAATCAGTGAGTATGTTGAAGGGAGCTTGTTTTCCATTGAACCTGCCAAGATTCCCCCAGGAGATACCCGGCAAGTTGTCAGAATGACCGAAGAGATTCTTCGTCTTGTTGAACCTCTGCATTACGGGTGTGTCAATCACTATCGCCTGAATCCATCCTGCTTTATGCTCCCGAAGCATCGAGATGGCAAGTTGGTGCTAATTGACACAGGGTTGCAAAATAGATTCATTCTGAAGCTATCTGAGATCTTTCCCGTTGAAAAGTTCTTGCCCGCTGACAATGAAACTAGGCAGCTGATGTCTTCTCTCAGCACAGAAGCCGGATATCAAGTCGATATCTCTGCCATCGGCATGATTGCTATGCAGGTCCTGACCGGAAAATCAGAGTCTTATGCACTGGAAATTTTGCGATTTAATGAAGAAAAGTGGTCTATCTTCGATTCACTCAAAAATCGTGCGCTAGTCGATTTCTTCAAGCGAATGCTTTGTCAGAAATCAAGTCAACCTTATACTTCTATTTCTGATGCCAATCGAGATATTCTGAAGCTTTGGTTTGACCTCAACTATAAAGATAAGGTTTCTGATATCTCATAAGTTGAATCTTGGTGACCTCCACTTCTACCCATTGTTTGTGACTCACGAGACTAAGAGATTGGTGAGGCCTTTATCTATCTTTGCGTCGATTCTGTAGTCCATGCTTTCCATTGAGGTTCTGTTTCCACTAGGGAGGTGTAATGAGCATTCCTATCTCTTGTAATGCTTTCATAGTAGGGACTCTGGAAATAAATATGGCCTAGCCGTCTGACTCAATGCAATATAAACCACGCTCATGTTTTTGGTTAAAGTGATCTCTCCGAAATGATGCAGGAGCATTCCTCAATGTAAGCTCACGGTTTAGAGCTAGCTCACGTTCCCCCGATTTCTGAGAAAAAGGGGGCCAACTAGATTCTCTACTGATTCTGTTTGAGAATAGGTGCTTTGTCTTTCAAGGGGGTGAGTTGCGGCCTACCTAATTCAGTAAGACTTCATCAATTTTGAGAGCGGATCGCAACTGTTCTACATTGACTCCCTCAATATAAGAGTAATCAAAACGACAAAGATTTTTGATCGGTAGTCTTTCACCAGCCCTCACACCCTGATCAAAAATTTTCAGATGCGCCCTCGTAAATCGATACTTTTTGGGGTAGAGAAAAAGAGAAGCCAGTTTAAAAATCCAGGTATGAATCACGTTGAGATGGGTATCGTTTCCCATGGTGAAACCAATCACAAATGCCTCATCCTCTGCCGATTTTCCTCGATCAAGCAATAGATGGAGGTAGTCATGTTCCCTTAACGAAATTGCACCTGCAAGGGCCATGGGGCTGTCAGGGTTTTCAAGCAACCAAATGAGCCAGGGAACCTGAGACTGTGTTAGACCGCCGAAGCTCTTGTAGGAGCTAGATAACGACTTATCCATGCTTCTATCCTCCGACACGCTTGAGTTGCACCTCTGTTCGTTGATTTTTCGAATTTGCTGGATCAATGCCCGCTAGAGGTGCAGAAAACCCTTTGCCTTCCGCAATGATATTGGGCTTGACACCCTGAGCGCGCAGATAGCTGACGACAACCTCCGCACGCTGTTGACTGAGTGTTTGATTCGTCGCTGCAGAGCCTGTTTTCGAAGTGTGACCCACTACGTTCACTGCGATGGTGCTGGGATTAAATTCATTAATCTCCTTTGCCAAATTAGTGAGCGTTGCCTGACTATTGCCCGTGAGAGTCGAAGAGCCCGTTGCAAATTGGACTTCACCCCTCACTTTAAAATTTCCGACCTTTGGCGCTGCTTTGATTTGCTGCTGTGTCACGTTTGCTTTTGCTGTCGTGTTAGAAGCCTTCTCGCCCCGCAGGACCTTGGCCAGATCAGGATCGGTTGCTGAAATGGCATTGACCACCTGCTCCGTATTTTTCACGGCCTGTGCAATGAAGTCTTGGGTATATAGATCCTTCGAATCACTGACAATTCCAGAGGCGTCACCGGTTAGAGAAAGAACGGCAGAGGTGGCCTCAATTCGCTTTGCTAAGGTCCCTGACTGCATCCACTGATTAGACTCTAGCGATGTGAAAAAATCTATTCCTTTAGAGACTGATGCTGCATCAGCAGGTGATAAATCTCCATCTGCTCCGATTTGTTTGCTTAAGGCATTGGAATTCCGAATGAGCTGATCCGTATGTTGATAATAGGTGGTTAAAAATTGACTGAGGTCATCCGGTTTTTTCGCGATCATACGATCACTGGCGACAATCACATCAACAATGGCATCGGGCACATCACTACTGGACAGAACAACGGTATTGCCAGCTTGACGAGCCTTAGAGACAAAGGGCTCCCATAGCACGGCCACCGCTACCTGGGGGTCTGAGTTGAGCAGATCGAAGGCTTGGGTTGATTCTTCAACTTCCACCACTTCAAAATCAGACAAACTCAAGCCATCAAATTTGAGATCCAGCAGCTTTGCTAGATACTCACTGGGGGTTCCAGCTGAATAGACTAGTTTCAGCGACTTGGAAGCTTGGGAGCGAACCTTTTCAATATCATCCAAACTCTTCAAGTCTGGATATTGTTTAGTATTCAGCACTACAGCGTCAGCCCCCACTGTTTTATCGATGAGGCCTACAATCTTGCCTTGTGGCTGATGTTTAAGGTACTGGTCTAATGTGGTCACGATAATATCTGCTTTACCGCCCAGTGCCTCAGCTCGAGCCTTTTGGTCAAATTCGTCTTGGTAGCTGATTCCCAACTCTGCTTGGGTGATTTTGTCTTTAAAGGGATCGGCCCTGAGAGTGCTATAGCCTGAGAACGTATCTCCTAAAACACTGATCTGGTTTTTGCTGTTGCCGTAACTTTTGATCTCGGCAACTGGATCAATCCCACTTTTTTGGATGGCTTGAAGACCGAAGTACCCGCCTCCTCCCACAAGGAGGGCTGCACCAATATAGGCGATGGGAGGTGGGCCTTTCTTCTGTATAGTCATTATTTTTCTTCTGTTCCTTCAAGTTTGCCCATTGCCCTTTCTGCTTTCAATTTAGCGAGGCGGTCTTGGGCATTGAGGTTTTTAATTGCTCTAGAGACGTCTTTTTGTTCGCCTTGTACCTCCGATATCGATTGAGCCTTAATGTTTCGGCGCTGAATGGCTTCTTGAGATTTTTCAAAGCGTCTCATTGCCGACTGGCTGTCGATACCCGCAGCTTGATTGGCCTCCTCTAATGCTTGGGTGACCCGCATTGTTGAAGCCCCCATTTTTTGCTGAGCTTGCATCTTCCTCAGTTCAAGCTGGGCCTCGCGCAGACGTGTTTTCCCCTCTGCTAAATTCTGTTCAGCAAAGCGGACTTGATTGTCTAGTTGGGGCAGGTAATCATCAATTACGTCTTGTTCCGCGAGCACTTCTAGGGCTGCATCATCATTACCTGCTGCCACCAATTGTGCTGCTTGCTCACCCAACGTATCTATCCTGTGACTGGTTTCTTCGTGTAGTTGCACAGCCTCAGCCAGGGCAGCCCTTTGGAGACCCACGGACTCGGTCAACCGTTGGACTGCTGCCGCAACATCATCAATGCTGTCTTCTGCAACTTGGACTGCGATTTCACCACCTGCATCTATGGGCCGTCCCCATAGCCAGTTCCACGTCGCTCTAACGACGGTCCATGCTCGATTCATTCTGCTTGCTTCTCCTGTAATGGGACAATTGACATGACTTTGCGGCCATCACTGGTGACAGTAACGATCTTTAAGTCTCCTTCTGCGACTCGCCCAATTAATTCTGATCCGATGGATGGCAGGTCAGAGATTTTGGCTGAGACGTCTGCGTTTTCTGAGAGGGTATCGCTGGGCTTTCTGACAAGGACGTAGGGTTTCCCGTGCAGAGTAATTTCATATTCTTGGCCCGCCCAAGCAATTCGTCGCCAGGGGGGCGATCGCTTAAATTTTGTAATTGTTATTGATTTCCTGGGCACATTTCACATTTTAATCATCAATATGCTCAATATAGCCTATATAGTCAATACATGCCCTGTGTTCCTTGCTCCACAGGATTGGAAGCTTTTTGCTTTTCGCTGTTTTGGGCTTGAAATGGCAAATTTTATCTATTCTAAACGGTTTGGGATGAGAGAGGTTTTGGATGGATGCGGGTGTGTAGCAAGCGAGTTATACAATCGAGATTTTGACCGATGCACTTAGGAATTGATTTCGGCACCTCAGGTGCTCGAGCCATTGTCATTGGTCGCGATGAGCAAATAGAGGCCGAGGTCGCCTCTGTCTTCACAGCAATGTCTCCTGCAGAGAGAGCTTCTGTCTGGAAGGAGACGCTATTTGAGTTATTGGGATCGATTCCAGTTGATGTGCGATCGCAACTCACCACCCTCGCTATCAACGGCACCTCATCTACAATCCTGCTCTGTGATTCCCAAGGACAACCTCTGCTTCCAGCCGTTCTCTATAACGAAACCTGCGACCCGGAAGCTCTCTCTTTATTGCAGGAGATCGCACCTGTAGGTCATACCGTTCTGAGTGCCAGCTCCAGCTTGGCGAAATTACTCACCCTCAGCCGTTCCATTGATCCGAACCTTGCGAAATACTTGATGCATCAAGCCGATTGGTTAGCCTATCAGCTTCATGGAGTCTTGGGCATTAGCGACTATCACAATAGCTTAAAGCTTGGGTATGACCCTGCTAGCGAAACCTATCCTGATTGGTTTGAACATCAACATCTTCAGTCTTTGCTGCCACTGCTTCCCCGCGTGATGGTGCCTGGACAGCCCGTCGCTCCCGTTCAGCCTGATATTGTGCAACGATTTGGACTGTCTCCTCACTGTCGGATTTGTGCTGGGACCACAGACAGTATCGCTGCCTTTCTGGCCAGTGGTGCGAAGTATACCGGTGAAGCCGTTACCTCACTCGGGTCCACCTTAGTTTTGAAGCTCCTCAGTCGCAGCCGTGTCGATCAGTCTCAATACGGCATCTATAGTCATCGCTTTGGTCAACAGTGGCTGGTGGGTGGTGCCTCCAATACAGGGGGGGGCGTGTTACAAAAATATTTCTCGACCGCAGAGCTAGAGCAGCTGAGTGCTGAAATTGATGCCGATATTGTCAGTCCCTTGAACTACTATCCACTGCTGAAGCCAGGGGAACGTTTCCCCATCAATGATCCCAATTTAGAGCCTCAACTTCAGCCCCGACCCGAACAGCCCCTGGCTTTTTTGCATGGTCTTTTAGAAAGCTTAGCTCGGATTGAAGCCCAGGGATATCAGCTTCTGCACGACCAAGGGGCGACCCCTTTGACTCATGTTTATACGGCTGGTGGTGGTGCTCAGAACCTAACCTGGCAGACGATTCGCCAACGATATCTAAAAGTGCCCATGAAAGAACCCCGCCACCGCCAAGCCGCCTATGGAACGGCATTATTGGCAGCACGGGGCTGTGATTTGATGGGTTGATGCTTTGCTAAATTAGTTGATTTCTAGCAGTTCAACATCGAAAATTAACGTTGCGTCAGGAGGGATAACCCCACCGGCACCGCGTGCACCGTAGCCCAAATCGGGTGGAATCTTCAGCTCTCGGCGTCCGCCAACCTTCATTGTGCTAACCCCTTCATCCCAGCCTTTGATCACACGACCGAGACCAATGGGAAAGACAAACGGTTGGCCCCGGTCGCGAGAGCTATCGAACTTGGAACCATCGGTAAGCGTTCCCGTGTAGTGGACCTTGACGTTATCGCCCCGTGTAGGAGAAACGCCAGTTCCTTCCGTAATGTCTTTATACTGCAGCCCAGACTCAGTGGTGGTGTAATCAGAATCGGTCACGTCGGTTGTCGTCTCCTCAGGTTGTGTTTCTGTAGGGGTAGCTGCAATAGTCGTTTGGGGCTCGCTACTCTGCAGCGGATCTGCGCTGACATCTGCAGGCGGATTGATGATTTGAGAGCAGGCTAAGATCAGGCCGCAAACAACCATAACCCCGACACTCATTAAAATATTGCGCAAAGTTTTCCTCCCGTTCACTTTCTATAACATTAACGCCACTGTTTATTTTCTAAGTCTCGCACCTGGCGTTCTAGCCGATCAATTCTACCCCGTAGTTCATCAACTTCTGTTTGGCGGGCGACACCCAAATCCTGCATCATATTGCGAACCTGCTGCTGCATTTGAGCTTCCCAGTTTCCTGGGTCTGCGCGGAGTTGTTGCATTAAATCATCAACAAATGCCTTGGCCTGCTCCGGATTGAGACGACCATCTCGAACCCACTCATCGCTCACTTCTCGGAGCTTCTCTGCGACAACAGAGGTTGTTCCCACCCCAATCATCAGCATTTGTTTTAAAAAGCTATTGCTGTCCATGAAATACTCTAACTGTCTGATCGGCAACCCAGATTTTGGGCGTATGAGGACACAGAAAATCAACCTCAGCCACTATTGTACCGATCTCTTCCCCATAGAATCTGGTGTGGATTACCGCCGCTAAAAAACGCTATGATCAGCTTGGTTTGTCTAGATTGGATAAGGATAACCTGTGCTCAATACCCTGAGGACTGATTTCCGAAGTATTTTTGAGCGGGACCCCGCAGCCCGGAATGGCTTAGAAGTCTTACTTTGCTATCCCGGTCTACAGGCTATCTTAATGCACCGCTTGGCCCACTGGCTCTATGTTTTGGGCTTGCCGCTTGTCCCTCGTATTATTTCCCACCTGGCTCGTTTTTTGACAGGGATTGAAATACATCCTGGTGCTCGCTTAGGTCAAGGTGTTGTGATTGATCATGGAATGGGGGTTGTTATTGGGGAAACCGCGATTCTGGGTGACTACTGTTTGATTTATCAAGGGGTTACCTTGGGTGGAACCGGCAAGGAAACAGGTAAACGCCACCCCACCCTTGGCGAAAACGTGGTGGTAGGGGCTGGTGCGAAAGTCTTGGGAAATTTGAATATTGGTCATAATGTCCGCATTGGTGCTGGATCGGTGGTCCTGAGAGAAGTTCCCTCTGATTGCACAGTGGTCGGTATACCAGGTCGGATTGTGTATCGAGAAGGGGCTAAGGTGAATCCCCTCGATCATGCCCAACTGCCTGACTCTGAAGCTCAGGCGATTCGATATTTACTGGATCGCATAGAGGTTTTAGAACGAGAAGTTTCTGCTTTCAAACAATCAGAGCAGCATGTAGAACCCGTCGCAGAGCCTGTGAGTGTCGCTCACCCCCACAATCGGTGTCGTTTAGAAGATCGCGTGATTGAACAGTTTTTAGATGGTTCTGGGATGTAGTACTTCTGTGCGATAGGACCTTTCTACTTGCTGTCCGGCAGGTCTGGACTGCTAAGGATACCTTTTTTATAAGTTATACAGATAAAAACCCAAGATAAACGCGATTGCAACTACCTCTATGACACCGTAGAAAAGTAGTAGGCAGTAAGTTTCTCTCGACCAGTTGATACGTCCGGGATTGACTTGGGCTGATGCCAACTGTTTGTGGAGCAATATCTATGAATCCTGCGTTTGATCGAATACTCAATCACCTGGAATTGCCCTCAGAAGATTGTTTACCTCAGTCTCAGGCGGCTGAATTTTATTACCGCCGTGGTCTCCGGCATGAGTTTTTGGGCATGATTCAAGGCGCTATAGAGAACTATAATTTTGCAATTTTGCAAGATCCAACGCATGCAAATGCTTACTTCAAGCGCGGGTTGCTCTTTAAGAGCATCAACAAAATTAGTGAAGCGCTCCGGGATTTGTCTAAAGCTGCAGATTTATACTTTGAGCAGATGAATTGTGAAAACTATCGCAAAACAAAACTAGTCTTAGAAACTTTCTGAATGATGGACTTAACCAATCAATAAGCTTGTCTCTTGTTCCGATGATTCAATATCTAGCGAAGTGATTTCTTGCCCGCTTCCTGCTTTGATGTCACATCGATGACCCGTGATAGATTTTATCGACGATCCAGTTGGTTTTCAGGATTCAGGCCTGATAGGCTAATTAGCAGGAATCAGAGGCTATTGGCATTGATTCTGTTCCTTTGGTATCTAGGTGTCAGCAGTGAATCTTTCCTCCTTTAGTTTTTTAAAAGGGCTTCAGCCCAAG
>CALFCG010000005.1 GCA_937951315.1 uncultured cyanobacterium | reverse complement strand
CCCATTCGTATGATCAATAAATTCTGCGGAGACATCAATATTAATTTCCGTTAGCGAGATGCCAGATTGGTAGCCTGAAATCTTGGATTTCCAAAAGGTCTCTGTTTCTCCGAACAGGCGTTTTACCCCTGGCGTGATTCCATCTCCGAAATTGAAGGTCAGGTCAATCGCTCTAGAGTCTTTGATCGTGGACATTAGTGTAAGAGGTGCCACCAGCATCGTGATGCCTACTGTTTTGAGCAGACGGTGAACTTTGCCTGTCCTTTTTCTCTGCGTGAATTGTTGGGCTACTCTATTGAAAAAAGGTATCTGCTTGTCTCGCATTGTCATAATTTCAAGTTCTCAAACTTGCAGCGATTAGCCTTAGCCCACGCATCATCAAGAAAAATATGCTGTAGTTGCTTACATGCACTAGTCAGAAATCTGAACTAATAATCGGCGCTAAATTATATTTTTCTAGATAAAAATGGATGTGTTTCGAGAATAGGTTGTTTATTCTCAGGGATAAGACGAAATGTAAACGATATTCAAGAATATTGCCCAAATAACTGAATTTAGCACCACGCAGTATATCAAAAATTTTAGAGACTCGATCCATTTCCCGTTCTGGCAATACGTCTGGCTAACAACTGGAGCCTGTGCTTCAGTCACATCTCCTCTATTCATTGTTCAAGGACGTCTCTGTCGTTGGCAGTTGATCGATCCTGGAGCAAGATAAATAAAAAAGCCGTAGATTCAATCTACGGCTCTAAAGTTTGAAAATGAGGGACGATTACACGAGCCACTCCAGGAGAGCAGCTTCCTTCGTATTGGTATGCCGATGAGGCGTTTCGCGGGTGAACTTCATGTGGATGGAGCGATTTTGCTCTCCATCAGCCGCGACAGCCAAGATCGGATAATCAATTAAACCGTCCTGGAAAGACATCTGATACCGGAAGGTTCCATCAGAGTTCAGCCGAATGGGAGTACCGCCAATGGTAACGGTGGCATCTGGCTCAGTGGCTCCGTAGACAATCAACTCAGCATCTGCGACAAGCCAGAACTGACGTGGGCGAACCGGCGCGGCAGAGGCAGACCAAGCTCCCATACCAACGCCAGACATGTTCATACCTAAACCAGAGGCTGTTGGCATGGCCCACATTCCTACCCCGGATGGGAACACATAGGAACTCAAGATATCTTCAGGGGCCGGCGCGGCTGGCATGACTGGAGCCTGCTGCATCGAACCGTAAAGGGAGCCTGCAACCCTCATGGCTTCAGCACTTTCAGCCATGCCGAAGATTTGCTCATAGATGGCGTTCTCGTTGCCCTTGGCGACAACCTTACGTTCTGGGGGATTCAGTTCTGCAATTTGACCCCCTCGTAGGTCTTGATCCCAATCGACGGTAACGAATTGATCATCGACCCAATCAGAGGGGTAGGTGGGAGGCACATGGACTGGTAGAGAGCGCGCTAATGTGAGCCACCGACCATCGCCACAGCGGTAGCCAATCTCGGCAACATAGTCCCGATCACTAACCGGAATGGGGAGGTACCACTCGCGAGCTAGCTCATCACATGGAAATTCCTGAACGCTATGGGGGGCTTGAGTTGCCAGATTTATGTCAGTTGCGTCATATAAACGAATGGCGAGTTGCTGCCCTCCCTGACTGCGTAACTCCATCTTGTGCTCATTCGGCACATCCCAGTAGGCATAAGCCCATTGAGGATCCCGAGGCATTAAGACAACGCGGGTCTCTCCATACCCTTCGGGTAGATCAGGCAGTCCTTCATCAACGGAGGCCAAGGTTAAATCCTGAAGGTCTTCAGAGCCGAGATCAAATTTGGCGGCTTCGACTTGTTCTTGTGCAGGCATCCCCGCTTCTTCTGGAGAGTAGTGCGCTTGAAGAGCAGGTGAAGACATCTGCTGAGCTTTTTGTATTGATTCTAGAAGCTGCTCCTTGCGCATCCGGCTATAGCGCGAGACACCGTATTGACTTGCCACTCGGCGCAGCTGGCGGAGCGTCATTTGTTCTAGGGGCAAATTTTCTTGAGCCATAATTTTCACAAACCTCTCTTGTTAAAACCGTTTTTCTTGCCCAGTTGTTTTAGGAACCAAGTGGGGATCGCTTATGTAACAAAATATGACGTATTCGCACGGCTCCCGTCAAGGGCTTGTGATCATGTTCTTCAAGGGTTGTACGGAAAGGATAGGGTTTTGGGGATCGATGAGTTATGAATTCATGACATGGGATCGCTGGGTTGATCCCTGGCATGATCCCCGTCTTTCGCTTCTGTGGACTGCTAGAGTAGAAACTCGAAGATTGAAGCGAATTTAGGTTGGGTTCGTCGAGATGCTGGTCCCCATCACACGCGAAAAATTTGAGGAATTGATTCCAACGGTGGCAACAGGCCCTCAATATTCCTATTACTGGGGGAAGGGGCCTGACCTGTTGCGGCGATTTTTGATTTCGTTCTTGAGCTTGGTAGCAGTGTTTGCTGTTGGGAGTATTTTTGGCGGCGGTCTCCAGCTCATCTTTGGTCTTGTTGCTGGTTTGTACTGGCTATGGGCTCCTGCGATGTGGGCCAGCTTAAGAAATGGCAAATATCGGCGGCTTGGCTACAGTGGTTTTTGGCAGGGTCAGGTGTTGGATGTCTTTGTTTCAGAAGAATTGATTGGTAAAGAAGAAAATGTGAATCAGCAGGGCGAGCTGGTCATTGTCGAAAATCGGGAGCGTCGGATTAACTTAGAGGTGGGTGATGAGAGTGGATTTACTTTTCAAGTGCAGGCGCCTCTAAAACGGAGTCATAAATCCATTCGACCCGGTGATGTTGCTGAAATGTTAATTCTTTCTAACCGTCCTGATTTAAGCCAAGTGGATAAGGTCTCAGATGCATATCTGCCAGACTCTGATCTTTGGGTCAGTGACTATCCTTGTTTGCAGCGCGATCTTTTTATTGAGGTGAGTCGTCGCTTAGGTTACGAGCAATAAGGAGCTTTGGCTGCTTTGAATGACTAGCTAGCCTGAGAAGGCTGCCTCTATGTATTTCACTAAAGTGAGTGCATATTCATGGACCCTGGCGGTATCTCCTAAGGCGAACCCTGCTGGGAAGGATGGCTGGGCTTGCTGCGTTTGTGCTTTTGTCCTGTTGGAAGATTGGTGTAAAGAGGCTGGGTTGTGGCTTTGTGCTGGAGGTTTGGGTTTCGCCATGGGCCGTTGGATGTATTGCACCAGTGCTACATCAAAGCGGCAGGGGCACTCGGTCCAATCAGGATGTTTGGCTAAAAACGTCTGTGCTGTTTTCCAGAGCTTTGCTTGTTTGGTTGCGGTGATTGCCAATAGGCCGTCTAGATCCCAATTCCCACGGCTGCGGGTTTTCACTTCCACAAAGGCTAGACACTCTTCAGCTTCTGCTTTGGGTTTGTAGGCGACAATATCTAGCTCTCCCCAGCGGCTGTGCCAGCCTTGGGCGAGAATATCCCAGCGCTGTTGTTGGAGCCAGTGAGCAACGAGTTGTTCTCCCAGATTTCCTGCTTCAAGTTGCTGTCTTTTGTTCTTCGTCGACATTGCACAGTGTAAATCAGCCAATCTGGACTCTAGTTCACCTTAGAGCATTCGGAGTGAAAAGAAGGATGCATGACAGGGGCAGAGTCAGCTAGGATCAAAGCGGTAAGCGGTTCAACCGATTAATGTTCAGGACGAAGACTATGGATTTTTGGTGCAAACTTAAGCAAACGCATTGGTTCCAGCGGATCGGAGTCTTCTGCCTTTTCCTGTGGCTGCTTTTTGGAATGATCGCTGGGCCTGTTGTGGCGGCTGACTATAACAAAGAAATTTTGCGAGACCGTGATTTTGCTGGGCAGAATTTAACTGGAGATAGCTT
>CALFCG010000004.1 GCA_937951315.1 uncultured cyanobacterium | reverse complement strand
AGGGAGAACGATACAAGCCAGAGCTACTAGCCTTTGAAGTATAGTTTATGCCTGACAGAGCATCAATGTATAGCAACCTCGCAATATACATAGTATACGCGGAAATGAGGAAATTCCATGTCAATATAGCCTTCTACTTATACAGAGATAAGCCGTTAGGATGCCGTAATTGTAAGATTGTCCATTAAATAAAGGCATCAGGTTAATTTGAAAAGAAGAGATTAATATTGTACATCCACTAAATTATACGTATAGTAGTTAGTGATATATACAGTATAAAATTTCGATACTGGACTTAATGGCTAACTACTCCGAGAGGCTCAATATTATTGAGCAATATAGACAGCGAGTCGCCCTAGGAAAACACGTCCGACTATATAAAGCAGAGTTTGAACTTTTAGTTAAGGCATTTGTTGAGAGACTTCAACCACTGCAGAAGCCAGAAGAAATTCAAAAGCTATGCAAAGATGAGATTGCCTTATTAGAAGAAGGATATCCACAGTTAACGCTTGCCAGTGACTATATTCCACGTTACCGAAGAGCCATTTCTGAGGCGATCGCAACCCAAAAGCTAGCGCCTTCCCAACATCAATATCTGCACCACCAGCGTTTAACAAGTTTTCCCCAAGAACGCGATGAGCATTGGGCGTTGACCTTCTTTAAATATTCGCAGGAAGAATACGAACATCTGGACCGTCGGCAGGCAAAGACCAATCGCAAAAGGCTGTTAAATCTGCAAAAGGTCAACCCTTGGCGGTATCTCGATGTCCTCAATGAACTGCTGTTAGCCACAGGGAAATTTGCCGCAAGACATCGAACAATTGCCATAGTGGGCCTGACAGGACGACGCTTTGGGGAGGTCGTTGCTCGCGGCTCATTCTCATTAACCTCCCATCCTTATTTGCTTCATTTTGAAGGGCAGCAAAAGAGTGAACGCGATGGCTATGACATTATTACGCTGATACCTGCCGAAATCGTGCTGATGCACCTCGAACGTCTGCGCGAGATGTCCGAACTGCGTCCATTTGCAAAAAAGCAGGGGGCCGATCTCAAACAAGCGATTAATAAATTTGATGTCCAGGTCAATCGTGAGTGCGACAAGCTGTTGATGAAGCCAGGGGTGATGCCCCCCCTAGATGGCAAAGAACATGTGACCATTCACAATCTCAGGAGTCTCTGGGGTGCGATCGCAACACTTCTATTTTGTCCGCCGGAGCAGCATGAGTATGCCTTCTTACAGCATTACCTGGGGCATATTTTAGAGTCATCTGCAACAGGGCATTATTTTCGATACCTCTTGGTCGACAGTCAAGGACAACTCCTACAGCAAAAGGGCATCAAGCGACAGGAGGTCCCTCCATTACCGCTTCTAGAAATCGATCACAACATCAATGAGGCCTCAGAAGAATTCGTCTTTGACGAGATCCCAGAAGAAGCACGAGGGGATCAAGAGTTAATACAGCAACGGGACTTATTCATAGAAGAAACAAGTACAGCGCCACACAGAAGAAAGGGTAAAGCAATGGATATTGAAAAGCTTCAGGCATCTCTTCGGCAGGAATGGCAGCAGGAACTCAAACAAGTGGAGCAGAACCTTCACGCACATTGGTCAGAACAAATCACAGCTCTTCAGACAGAATTTAAGCAGCAACTCACTAAACTGCAGCAACAGTTACACCCCGAAGCTGTGCAGCAACTCTCACAACAGGTTGAAGCGCTAGAAGCAGAACGAGAGACATTAGTCACACAGCTCAAGCAAGCGCAACAAGATAAACAAGAAATGGCCACACAGCTTGAAGAAGCACAGGCAAAACTAAATAGCTTCCGGCAGCTGTTGCTGGGGAATGAAGACATCAAGCAGCCTCCAGCACAAGAGAAACTGAAAAACACAACAGTAAAGACGGTCCGCTCTACCAGCCCAAAGCCTAAAAAGAGGGGAAAAGCTGGTCAAAGAGCACTACATATATTCGATGCCTTACGGGCTTGGAATGATCAACATCCGGAGGGCACGTTGGCCTTTAGCCCTGGAATGCTAGAGACCATGTTCCGAGTGCACCGCAAGGCAGGCAAAGCATTCTGCGAAGAATTCCAAAACGAAATTGAAGACCACCATGCCGAAATTGGTGTTGAACGCGTTTTAACTCACAATAAAGGCAAAGACATTGATGGCTTTAAGCAGTTTGTCGAAGCGTTTAAGTAAATGTCACCATTGCCCACTGCGCTTAAGTGAAACAGTGGGCAATGGTGACGCCGGTGCCACCCTCAGACTGTTCAGCAAATTCATAGCGCTGAACCTGTGGATGGTCTTTGAGGTAAGCCTGGACCCCCGCCCGCAGCTTTCCGGTCCCATGACCATGAATGATCCAAAGCGAGCCGTGGGCCTGTGCGATCGCATCGTCTAAAACGCGTTCAGCTTCTGCCACCCGTGATCCACGCAAATCGAAGGTATTTTCAGAGGTTCGAACAGTCAACGGTTTCGGGGCTGGGGCTGCGGAGACAGGTTTCGGCTTCGGCTCAACTTTCTCGCCCGTCATTGACTCAATTTCAGTCACATTAACCGTCATTTTCATCAGACCAAAGCGCACTGTCACTTCTTCTTCCCCCGGTGCAAGACCGATAACCTCTGCCTTTTGACCGATACTCGGAATTCGGATCCGATCCCCCACCTGTGGCTTGAAGGTGGGCGCCTTAGCCTTCATCACAGGCTTCTGAGAGGGGAGACGTTTTTGAGAAACTTGCTGTAATTTCTGAGTTGCTTCTTGAGCCGCTTGGGCAGTCATCGGTCCCTGCTGAAGCTGTCGGATCACCTTAGCAATCTCTTTCCGAGCCACCTTGATCTCATGCTGAATCGCTCTCTCTTGCTGCTGCCGGAGTTCCCGTTCACGGGACTTCAGTTCCGAGGCTTTGTCTGAAACTTTCTGGTGCAGTTGTTCTGTACTCTGCAGTAAGCGAGCCGCCGCCTCGGCCTTCGTTTCCTGCTGGCGCCGCTGATCTTCAAGCCCCGCAATCACCTCATTCACTTCCTGGGTGCCACCACCAATAGACCGCTGGGCCTGCTCAAGAATCGACTCTCGAAACCCCAAACGTCTCGCAATAATCAAGGCATTCGAACGCCCCGGAATGCCCCAAAGCAAACGGTAGGTCGGCGAGAGGGTTTGATCATTAAACTCCACGGATGCGTTTTCAAACCGAGGATCTTGATACTTTAGCGCTTTCAGCTCACCAAAGTGAGTAGTTGCAACCGTCAAGTTAGCGGTATCAGCCAAATGTTGAAGCAGAGAGATGGCAAGAGCACTCCCCTCCAGCGGATCAGTTCCTGCCCCGACCTCATCCAGCAGCACGAGGGAGCGATCGGTCAGGCTCTCAATAATCGATTGAATCCGGCGGATATGTCCCGAGAAAGTCGATAGACTCTGCTGCAATGACTGCTCATCACCAATGTCTGCCAGTACCTGATCAAACCAAGGCAGCTCCACTGGCTCTTGAGCCGGAACAAACAACCCCACCTTTGCCATCAGAAACGCCAGTCCCAAGGTTTTGAGCGTGACGGTTTTTCCACCTGTATTCGGCCCTGTAATCGCAACAACTCGAATCTGAGGTGAGATCACGACATTGATCGGTACCACCGCATCACCCTGTTCATGGTTCTGCTGCCAAACCAAAAGAGGATGGCGGAGTTGGCGTAAGGTTAATGATTCTTCTGAATCAATAAATCGAGGACGGTTAGCCCCCAGCCAATAGCTGTAGCGCGCCCGAGCTGTTGCGAGATCTAAAGTGGCAACGATGTTGACTAAAGCCTCTAGATCAATCTGCACCTCAGCCACTTTTTCCGTCAGACGCCGCCGAATGGCTTCAGACTCAGCCTCTGCTCTTCGCTTCAGTTGACGCAATTGATTATTTAAATTGACCGTTGACTGCGGCTCAATATAAAAGGTCACCCCAGAGGTAGATACATCGTGGACAATCCCTGGAATTGCATCTTTTTGAGGCGCTTTCACGGGCAAAACAAAGCGATCACCCCGTTGGGTAACCAACAGCTCCTGTAGTGCGCCCGCCTTACGCTGGAGCAAGCCTTGCAAAATTTTCTGAATCTGAGCATGGGTCTGACGCTGCTTAGCTCTGATTCCCACCAACTTCTCACTGGCACGATCGGCAACATCACCCCGATCATCAATGCAGTGATGAATCTCCTGTTCTAACTCAGGATAGGTTCTCAAATCAGACACCAAGCCATTGAGTTCAGTCAGTTCAGGCTGACGATCAATCTGGCGTCTTAATTGACGCGCACCCGCAAGGGTCGTTGCCAACTGCAATAGTTCTTCGCCACTGAGGACCCCCTGCTTCTCAGCCCGTTCTAGGGCATTCCGAATATCGTAAATGCCGTGAAAAACCATCGGCGTCAGTAGACGGTTTTCCAGGTCATAAATCTCTTGAGTCTGATTCAGGAGCACCTGACTCTGTTCAACTTGCTCGGGAATTTCCAAAGCCTGTGCAGCAGCAACGCCTAATTTCGTAGCCGCGAAAGTCGATAGATGCTGACAGAGGCGAGGCCATTCCAGCAAGTCGAGGGTTTTAACAGGCATTGCAAACCTAAAACAACCAACTGAAATATCGTTACACACTCCCACACTAGACGCCATGCAGGACAAACACTACAAAGCGAAAAAGGTCACGATCCTTGCAGACAAAAAAAATCTTTCTTCAATTTGCTTAATATTTTGTAAGATTTGGGTATACTAAGTATTAATTACTAATACAAACACTTTTGATTAGCGTAGCCACCGTTCAGGCAATCTGAGTTGGGTTTACCCAAGGATGGTTTCGTTGGTCTGTCAAGCAAGATACGTTCTTCGCTCAAACCTATAAACCGGCTAAATATTCTGACCGCCCTAGCGTCAATCATTATGCTTACTCAAATTCCCTGGCTGACGGTTCTCATCGCATTTCCTTTAGTGGCTGCGATCGCAATTCCCTTCCTTCCAGATCAAAACGGGAAAACGATTCGCTGGTATGCATTATCAACAGCCTTAATCGAACTTGCCTTGATGGTCTATGCCTTCTGGGGTAGCTACACCTTTGAACTTGCAGACCTTCAGCTTGCTGAGTCCTATCCATGGGTCCCGCAACTGGGTCTCAACTGGTCATTAGCGGTTGACGGCTTATCGATGCCGCTGATTCTGCTCACTGGCTTCATTAACGCCCTAGCAATATTTGCCGCCTGGAACGTTACGAAAAAAACGCGGCTTTTTTACTGCTTGATGCTGATTCTGCTGAGTGCTCAGATTGGCGTCTTTGCCGCCCAGGACATGTTGCTCTTTTTCCTAATGTGGGAAATTGAGCTGATTCCGGTTTATCTACTGATTTCAATTTGGGGCGGGCCGCAGCGTCAGTATGCCGCCACCAAGTTTATTCTCTACACAGCCGTTGGCTCCATCTTTATCTTGGTCGCCGGTCTCGCCATGGCATTCTACGGTGACACCACAACCTTCGACATGGCCGCTCTAGCCCAGAAGCACTACCCACTAGCATTCGAGATGCTGAGCTATACGGGTCTTCTAATTGCTTTCGGCGTCAAACTCCCCATTTTCCCCTTCCATACTTGGTTGCCAGATGCCCACGGAGAAGCCTCTGCCCCTGTCTCAATGGTGTTAGCAGGAGTCCTACTCAAGATGGGAGGCTATGGTTTGATTCGGATGAACATCCAAATGCTGCCCCATGCTCATATTCACCTGGCACCAATATTGGCAGTTTTGGGTGTCGTCAACATTGTCTACGGTGCGCTTAACGCCTTTAGTCAAGGAAATTTGAAGCGTTGTTTAGCTTGTTCTTCCATTTCCCACATGGGTTTCGTTCTCATTGGCATCGCGACCCTCAGCAACCTTGGACTCAATGGTGCAGTGCTGCAGATGGTATCTCACGGCCTTATTGCCGCCTCACTCTTCTTCCTAGCAGGGGTAACCTACGATCGCACCCACACTCTCACCATCGACAAGATGGGGGGCATGGCCAAGCTAATGCCAACCGTTTTCGCACTTTTCACCATTAGCGGTATGGCTTCACTGGCACTACCGGGCATGAGTGGTTTCGTTGGCGAACTAACCGTATTCTTAGGCATTGCAAACACAGCCGTTTATACATCATCTTTCAAAGTGATGGTGATCTTGTTAGCAGCCGTCGGCCTGATTCTAACGCCGGTATATTTACTCTCTATGTTGCGCCGAGTTTTCTACGGCAAAGCAGGAGATGTCGCGGCCTCTGCCTGGATAGATGCTCAGCCCCGAGAAATTTTTATCGCAGTTTGCCTGTTGCTCCCCATCATTGGTATTGGTCTTTATCCCAAGATGGTGATGCAGACCTATGACGTGACCACAATGGCCATCGCCCAGCAACTTGAGCAAGAAGTGACCGTTGTGGCTCAGCAAGGTAACTTTTCTAAAGCTTTAGCGCTGCAAGAGTTCCATGCTCCTGACCTTCATGCCTCAGGTCAAAAGATGTTAGGCGTCATGAATTCAAACTTATAGAGCTTGTTGAACGCTATCCCTCAACAATTCATAAAGACATCTCGCTAAATAGCACAAGAAAACTGGAAACTGATGACATCAGTTTCCAGTTTTTGTCTTTGAGGATAAACTCGATAAATATCATCTTTAAAGTTGCACTATCCAAATTCCATTGAATCCCTAAAAATGACAGCAGTTATGGAGACCATGGGATTTTAGTCGGGGGGTTTTGAGCAAGAAATTCTCATTTTGAGACAGAAAATTCTCCAGATGCTCACGATATAAGCCTATTCTTATTTTTAACGCCTAAATTCTGATTTAGGAGAGGAGAATCGATATGGCTCTTAAGACCCCACCTACTTTTAATTTACTCAGTATTGGCCACAGAGGAGTCGGTAAATCCGTTTTCTTAGCGGGCAGCTATGCCGAAGTCATGTTTAACCAACGGATCGAATCCAAACAAGGGATGTGGTTCGAAGGGACGGATGAACAATCGCAGGAAATGCTAGATCAGCTGCTGTCCTATATGAGGGCAAAAAGTCGATATCCTGCGCCCACGATGAAAATTAAGGACTTTACTTTTAAAGTCGTGTCCAGAGCTCCCCATCAAAACGAAACCCTCTGTCAGTTTCGGTGGGCAGACGTTCCGGGCGAAATCTGTCGTCTCGGCAACCCCGATTTCAAGAGCATGATGCTTGAATCCCATGGTTGTTGCGTCTTTATTGATGCCGAGGCCCTTGTCAGAGACCCTAATTACCTAGCAAGCCTCGAAGAAACCATTAAACAAATTGAAGTTATTTCTTCCCTTGCGACTCAGAACAAGGTGGGATACTTATTTGCGTTGATCTTAACTAAATGCGATCAGCTTCAGGCTGGCCCCGCAACTTTAGCGAAAGTAGAGCAGCAGTGGCAATCGGTTGCTAAGCGACTAGACCGCACAAATGCTGTTTACCGGCGCTTCAAATCATCTGTGTCACTAATCACGACTAACGGACCTGCGGTTGTCAGAGCACAAGGTACCGCCACCCCAATTTTGTGGCTGGTATCAGAGTTAAGTGAGGCTTATCGATCCCGAGCCCCTAAAAATCTTCGTGTTCCATTGGGGTCCGAGAACAAGCAAACAAAACAGCTCACAGCACCCTCACCGAAAAGAGCACATGCAGATATCATCACGAAAGTCATTGCCACCGTTGGTTCACTAGCCGTGGTAGCAGGAATATGGCTGGGATTGAGAAACATGACGTCACAGTCAGAGCTGCCTGAAATTCCATCCACAAAGGAAGCAAATTCAGCCTCAATAGACTGAGGATTAGCCCATTCACCTCTGTTCAACCACTCAATTAACCAGCACGGGATAAACCAATACAAGATTTACCGCCGCTAATACATTGCGGTAATGGCACTGTGGGATTTATCTCTGGGACAGAATGTTCGATATCGATAATTCTGCGTTCTCACAACTTACCCAGCAGACAAACCCTCGTCCTTTTCGGTTCCTATTGTCATCTTCGATTTTTCAATTCAATGTGGCATCCTGGGTTGCGATCGCATCTACTCCCCCCTCCATCACGCGTTCTCGACAGAGATAACGCTGAATCTTGCCACTAGAGGTTCTGGGCAAGCCCCCTGGTTTGAGCAAGTAGAACCTTGAAATTGTTAGTTCATGAGAGGACCAAACAGCCTTGCGAAAGGTGGTAAAAATCATCTCACTTTCCGCTGGCTGACGACAGCGTGAAATCATCTTGCGATCGACTTCTATCATCGCTGTCAGCTGCTCGGTTCCAGCAACGGAAACGCTAAAAACAGCCGCACCACTCAACTGCAGTTCGGGCATAGAGTGATCTAGGGTTGCCTCGATATCTTTGGGATAATAGTTTTTTCCATTGAGGACAATAACATCCTTCAAACGTCCGGCGAAAAAGATCTCTCCATCCACCAAGAAGCCCAAATCTCCCGTGCGCAGAAAAGGCCCCTCTCCATCCAAATGCGCGGCAAAAGTGGCTTGGGTTTGAACGGGCTGTTGCCAATAGCCTTGAGCAATGCTAGGGCCTGAGACCCATATCTCTCCGACTTCTGATGCATGACAACATTTCTGTGTCTCTGGATTCACAATCTTGAGTGTCTGATCGGGAAGCGAATGCCCACAGCTCACCAAAGTTTGAACACTGGAATCCAGGGACTGCGCCTCCACAACAGTGTTCTGCGTTAGAGCCTCAGTCTGAATCGTTTTTAGAACGGGCGGTTGTGCCTTCAAACCACCCGAGATAAACAGGGTTGCCTCCGCCATGCCGTAGCAGGGGAAGAACGCTTCTTTTCGAAACCCACAGGAAGCAAAGGTCTCAGCAAAGGCCTCTAAAGTTCTGGGATTAATCGCCTCTGCACCGTTAAAGGCCAAGGTCCAATGGCTCAAATCTAGGGCAGCGCGCTGTTCTTCGGTGACCTTTTTAATGCAGAGTTCATAGGCAAAGTTAGGACCGCCGCTAATCGTCGCCTGCTCTTGACTGATGGCGGCTAACCAGCGCACAGGCTTTTGAATAAACATTAACGGGGGCATCAAAATCGCGGGGCGGCCACTGTAAAGCGGCTGCAAAACCCCACCAATCAAACCCATATCGTGATAAAGCGGCAGCCAAAAAACACCTTTGCTCTGCTGATTAATTTCAAAGGACTGATGCAGAGCCTGAAGGTTATGCAGTAAATTCCCGTGACTGATTTTGACACCTTTAGGGATCGCCGTAGAGCCGGATGTATATTGCAAAAAAGCAAGGTGGTCCGATGTTAGATCAGGTCTCTTCTGTAGTGACTGCACAGGCAGCGCATCCGTGGTGCGCCAGATCAGCTTTTCCAGGGCTGGTATGTCTGCAATTCGCCGGTTGAGGGTTTCTAAAATAGAGTCAATGGTGAGCACCACCATGGCTTGACTATTGGCAACGATGGCCTCTAGACGCTCTAGAGACCGATTCGGTCGGGGCGGATAGGCTGGCACTGCAATCATGCCTGCGTAAAGACAGCCAAAGAAAGCTGCGATGTAATCTAATCCCGGCGGGTAAAGCAGCAAGACCCTTTCTCCAGGGGTTGTTAGGGTTTGCAGATGGGTTGCGATCGCATCCGCCCTGCGGTCTAAATCACCATAGGTCCATTGAATTTTTTCCTGCTCACCATCCACCAAAAAGGTATAGGCCCATTCCTCGGGCTGAAGACTGGCCCGATATCGCAGCAATTCCACAAGGGTTTTGACCTGAGGTGGACGTTCAAAGAAGGTCATAAAGGAGAAGGGAATTGGATGACACTTTATTATCAAGTACGGATGTTACTCGTAATCGCAGGAATTTGAAGGAATGACGACCCATATGTCAGGATGAGAGGCCGGTAAAATATCGGTGTATCCGTGACACACAGTCAATACGTTTCAAACAAGGGTGTGGAAATCACAACCAGCATAGGGTTGAGTGAAACGCCGCAAACCCTTAGATTGAAATAATCTTGAGCCATATCATTTCAGTTGTAGGTCGGCGATTAACCGGACAAAGGGAGTTTTGATGACGCACCACAATCGACAGATTCAGGTCAGGATCTTGCAAAGTATCCTTCTTCCGGTTGTGCTGTCTGGCGGCATCGTTCAGGCTCAAACATTAGCGCCCAATACGGTAACCACAACTCAAGAGCAGGATGCCATCAAGCGTCTGGACCGCAGTACAACGTTTTTTAACATCATGCTGGTGGTCCTGGCTTTAATTGCAGCGGTTGCGATCGCAGGTCTCTGGCTCCTCCGACGGGCCGTCATTCATGAAGTGACCGAAGTCGTTCAGTCCCACCTTAGAGAAATCAAGGACCTCAAAGGACAGCTCGCCTTGGCCAGCGAATCAGTCGAGAATGTTCTCCGAGAGTCCGAAGAACTGAGCAATGATTTAGGTGACGATGCCCAAGGTTTTCAGCAGGATCTACGATCCAAAAAAGATCAGGTTTCAAAGCAGCTCACCACCTTCAATAAATCACAACAGCAACAACTGACGGAGCTAGAGCAAACCCTCGAAGCAGCCAAACAAAATATTTCTGAGTTTGA
>CALFCG010000003.1 GCA_937951315.1 uncultured cyanobacterium | reverse complement strand
ACAGGTGCAAAGCATCGTTAAACGCAGAGGCTTAACAGCCCTTTGGGTGACCCACCGGCTAGAAGAGCTGGAGTATTGTGATGGTGCAGTTTTACTAGAGAATGGCCGCGTTATTGACCAGGGTGATCCAAAACAGGTGCGAGAGAAACTCTTACAAAAATGGGCTGCCGTTTAATTAGCTTTGACGTCGCTGGTTAAGCTTGAGCAAAATCTCTCCATGAACTTGGCGAGTAATGGGATAAAAATACGCCAGCAGCCATCCCACAATCAAAACAACGCTGGGCACGGGACCAATGAGCCAGCGAATCGCCCACAGCGCACTCTCAGGCTGAACCGGCACAGCCTGATCTGCGTTGGCAGCAATAAAGCCTGACGCATCTAAAATTTTGCCCACTAAGAAAATGGCCAGTGCGAGCGCGACTTTCTGCAACTGCACCACCATGCCAAAAAACACTCCTTCTCGCCGTTGCCCGGTATTCAGCTCATCCAAATCCACCACATCAGGCAATAGTGACCAAGGCACCAGGTAGGCCACAGCCAGCCCTGAACCGGCAAGAACACCCCCGGCATACATCAACGTCACCTGCCCCGGCTGCAGCAAAAATAAGCTCAACTGGGCGACCAATGTTAAGGGGACACCCCAACAATAGACGGCCTGCTTGCCAATCCGCTGACCGAGAATACTCCAAAAAATCATCATCACAAACGCTGTCCCTTGAACCGTTAGGGCCATTTGCGTAAAGTGTTTCTCCGGCAAGCCCATCCAGTTGACGATGTAGTAGGGCAGCATAGCCGCAGTCACCTGAACCCCTAGCCAAGAAGCGAGATAAATACCGGCGACAAATAGAAAGGGACGATTACTCAGGGCCACTTTAAACTGCTGAAAAAGGTTCAGGACAGGGGCCTGAATAGAAGCTTGACGCTCTAACTGAATCGACATAAATCGTGGGCGTGTCCCCCAAATGCAGATAAAAGCCGCGCAACAAGCAACAATGCCTGCAATCGCACCTAATACCAAATACTGCTGTTTCGGATCCGCCACCGTTCCAAGAATGATCTGGGCCACTACAAGGGCCAAAATACTGCTGGCAATACTGAAGACGGCCTTGAAGCTGGCCAGCACCGTCCGTTCATCATAGGTCTGGGTTAATTCAGCACTCAACGTTGTATAGGGAACGGCAACCGCCGTCAGAGCTGTATAGAAAAGAATTGCGATCGCAACATAGTAGCCAAACAACAGACCCTGGTTCGTGAAAGGCGGCACCCACCACAGCAAGCAAAAGCATATCCCCAACGGAATCGCCCCCGCCAGCATCCAAGGATAGCGACGCCCCCAGCGAGAAGCAGTGCGATCGCTGAGCCAACCCACCAACGGATCATTAATCGCATCCCAGATCTTAGCCACCAATAGAACACTACCCGCCAAACCAGGATTCAGTCCTGCTCGATTGGTTAGAAAAAACAGCAGGAAAAAGACCAAAATACTCCCCGGCACCTCATTCGACATTTCCCCCACCCCATAGGTGAGCTTTGTCTTCAGGTTTAGAGGTTGAGACGATACTTTATTTTGATCATCTAGGTTTGTGAGATTGGGCATCATCAATCACAATCAGGGTAATAAACTTTTTTTGAATCGAGTTAGCAGCATCCATGGGTAGCGGGAATCGAGCCGGCATCAATTCCACCTCAGAAACCCAACAGGGAAAGCGGCGAGACCGCTTCTGGCCCCTGTGGCCGTTGGTACCCCTCTATCCCTATAACAGGCGCCGGACCCTCCGCAAAGAAGTGGTCAAAGATCAAATCTGGACCTTTGAGCAACTCCAGGGCATTCTCTATGTCATTGTCCCGGTACGGATGACCGTGATCAAGCTCAAAGAGGGGGGCCTCTTTGTCTATGCACCCGTTGCCCCCACCAAGGAATGTCTAAACCTGATGCAAGAGCTAGTGAACCAGCATGGTCCCGTGCAATATATCATCATGCCTACGGCCTCGGGCATTGAACATAAAGCCTTTGCAGGTCCCTTCGCGCAAAAATTCCCCACCGCTCAGGTTTTCGTTGTCCCAGGCCAATGGAGCTTCCCCATCAAGCTACCGCTGAGCTGGCTCGGACTACCGGCGGGTCGCACCCAAATATTGCCAAACAATAGCGTCGACGCACCTTTTGCCGACCAATTTGATTACCAAACCCTCGGCCCGGTCGATCTGGGTCCGGGTCCCTTTGCTGAGGTCGCCTTTTTCCATCAGCACACACAAACACTGTTGGTGACAGATATCGTGGTTTCAGTCCCCGAGGATCCGCCTGAGATTCTAGAGCAAGAGCCCTATCCCATGCTCTACCACGCCAAAGATGACGCGAGTGACATCGTAGAAGACACCCCGACCATTCGCCGCAAAGGCTGGCAGCGTATTGCGATATTTGCCTTTTTCTTTCGTCCTAGCGCCCTCGAAGTGACCGGCTGGGGACAAAGTTTCCGGGATGCTTGGCAGGCCCGAGATCGATCCCTCAAAGCCTATCTTGGTCTCTTCCCAGTGCGATGGCATTCCAACTGGAAAGACACCTTTGACGCCCTTCGCGGGGGAGGACGACTCTTTGTGGCTCCTATTCTGCAAAAACTCGTGCTCAATCGGGGCCCCAAAATTGTCATCGACTGGGCAAATCAGGTTGCCCGTTGGCCCGTCCAACAGATTATCCCCTGCCATTTAGATGCACCCGTCCAAACAACCCCCCAGCAATTTCGCCAAGCATTTAGCTTCCTTGAGCAGCACCCCAGTCCTGATTCAAATTCGCCAGATCTACCAGAAGAGGACTTTGCATTCCTGAAAACGTTTGATCAAGTTCTTATTAAACGAGGGATTACCCCACCGCCCCAAGACAAGGTATGAACGAGAGAGCCGAGCAATATCGGCGGCTGCAGCGGGATCTATTGTTTGGCATTTGTGCCGCCAGCGCCGTTATCTTGCTGGGAACACTCTGGTACTGGCTAATCGAGGGCTGGCGGTGGACCGAGGCCCTCTACATGACCATCATTACCCTTTCAACGGTCGGTTTTCTGGAAGTGCATCCATTGGGAGATCGGGGGCATCTCTTCACCATAGTTTTGATTATTTTAGGTGTGGTATGGCTAGGATATGTGGTCAATCGGTTTACGGAAGCCCTGATTCAGGGATACTTTCAAGATGGCTTCAAGTTTCAACAGAGCCAGCGACGTATGGATAATCTTACCAACCACTATATTCTCTGCGGTTTTGGACGCACAGGTCGTCAGGTTGCGAGCACCCTAACAACAGAAGAGAAAGATCTGATCGTCATTGAGACCAATCCCGACGCAGTAGAAAGTGCCCAAGCCCTGGGATATCTTGTTCTTCAGGGCAGTGCGACTCTAGATGAGACATTGAGAGAAGCCGGGATTGAGCGAGCACACAGCATCATTTCAGCACTCCCTTCCGACGCAGAGAATCTATATACGGTCTTGTCGGCCAAGACTCTCAATCCCAAGGTGCGAGTCGTGGTTCGGGCCAACTCAGAAGAAGGAACTGAAAAATTGAAACAAGTGGGGGCAGATGTAGTGGTTGCCCCCTACATGGCAGTGGGAAAACGAATGACCATTGCGGCCCTGCGGCCCCAAGTCCTGAATTTTGTTGATGTCGCCCTCACCGGTAAGGATCCAGCAATCTACATCGAAGAGATCCTATTAACGTCAGAAACCTGTCCTTACATCGGCAAGCAATTGAGCGAGACAAAGTTGCGATCGCAAACAGGTGCCACCATCCTCGCAATCTGTCGAAACGACGGCACCCTCATCACGAGCCCCACAGGTCAAACGCCCCTTCAGGCAAAGGATTTACTCATCTGCCTGGGCACCGATAGCCAGCTCCAGGCCATCAACCCTATTCTCTATAAAGCTCAATAACACTTACTCAGCTGGATTCAAGGACTCTGAGCCCGTCGCTCCAGCCGCAGGTGCGGTTTGCTGAGGCGGCTTCGGCTGAGCAGTGGTGGGCTTATTGGGCTGGACGGTACTACCCGGTACAGGTGGAGCAGGAGAGAAGGTATTAGGTGCTTGCCCCGGCAATGACGGCAACTGGCCAGGGTTTAGCGGTTGTGTCGTGCCAGGATTCACAGGGGGTGCGGGAATCGTTGTCCCAGGTGTAGCAGGTGATTGATTGGTCTCAGACGACGGCGTTGTTGTACCGAGGGCCACTCGATTGCCACCAATCGACTGCAACAAATCTAAAACCTGCACCACATCGTCATAGCTAACTTGCTTATCAGCATTAAGCACCACAACCCCTTGAGGCTTAGCCTTGATATAGCTCACCAGCGTTTGCGTCAGTTGTTGCTGTGAAACCGGCTGCTTATCAACATAAAGCTGTCCCAAAACATCAACACGAACCGGCAATGTCGCCCCCAGTTGAGCTTTTCCCGTCTCAGCCTGCGGCAAATCTAGATCAATTCCCTCGGGGCGTGTCAGACCCACTGCCGCCAAAATAAAAAAGGTCAAAATACAGAAGATGACATCAATCAGAGGCAAAATTTCAATGCGAACCTCTGGTTCTTCTGAATCTATATAGGTTCTCATAGACTTATTTCGGATCCAAAACTAAGCAGTACATCATTCTTCCAACAGACCAGAAGGACTCGACGCAGGCAAAGACTCTTGGGTTCTTTGCTGAGATTGTGACCAAAACTGGCGGTAGTTCAACTCCAACTCATTGCCGGTCCGGCGAAAGATTCGAGCTTGATTCGTCACCAACCCTTGAAAGAGACGGTAAAAAGCCAAAGCAACAATCGCAATAATCAGTCCAGACGCTGTACTAATGAGGGCCTCACTAATACCCAAAGTCACCGTACTGGTCGAAGATGAACCAATATCACCCAACCGAATATTACTCAGAGAGCTAATTAAACCTAGAACCGTTCCCAACAGACCCAAAAGTGGCGACAATGCAATCACCGCCTCCAGCAGTTTGTCACCCCGACGCATCGCATTCAGTTCTTCGTCAGCAGAGGCTTCTAATGCTAACCGAAAGACTTCTGGCTCTTTGTTGGCGAGTCGTAAAGGTGTGTGCAAGAAGCGACCAATGGGACGATTACTCACCTGTCTTGCGAGGTGAGTCGCTTCATCCCAGTCACGCCGGGAGGCCTCTAGAACTTGGCCCGCTGTTTTGCGCTCATCCTTGAGAATGCTGCTCCAGAACCAGAGTCGCTCAAAAACTGTGCCGATAGTAAGTACGGAGAGGGCCATCAGAGGCCACATCGCCGGACCACCTTTCTGGACAAATTCAAAGATATTCACGAATATTCCTTAAGATCAATGGGCAGGGTGCAGAGGGAATAATAGTTGAGAAGTGGGTTTATTGAGAGATAGTTTACCGTTCAATCTGCAGTCTAAAAAATCTTGCCAGCGATACGATATCTTTCAACACCCAAAATATCGCCTCATTATAGGCAATACTTGACGGAAATCCACACCAGACATTCAGATATTGTCCTGGCATGATATTTGATAGCTAGGAGTTTTAACCATGAATTTTTCCATTAACTCAATCTACCAGTGGTACAAAGAAACGCTTCGTAATCCAAAGTACCGTTGGTGGATTATTCTCGGAACCTGTGTTTATCTATTTAGTCCCATTGATATTGCACCAGACTTCATCCCCATCGCAGGACAAATTGACGATTTGGCTGTCCTCACACTACTGATGGCAGAACTCTCTCAAATGTTCGCGGGTCGTCTTAAATCACGCCAAGATAGCCCCGGCCCTGAAGCCAGTGAGTCAGAAGCAACCGTCGACGTTGATGCGGTGCCCATGCAGGACTAAGGCAGTGCCATCTTCCCAAGAGTCTGCCAACTGGTTTGAATATTCTGTCCGCGTCCAGCCTCAGCACACCGACTATGCCGCCATCGTCTGGCATGGCACCTACATTAACTGGATGGAGGCAGCTCGTATTGAAGCCCTCCGTCAGGTCGGCGTGGATTTTACTGACCTCGTGCAGCTCGGTTGTGACTTACCCGTCATTGAACTGTCTCTGCGATATCACCAATCACTCAAAATGGGCGACATTGCGGTTGTAAAAAGCTGCCTCTCTCAAATCAAGGGCGTCAGACTTTACTGGCAACAGCACATCTACAGTGCACAGCAGCTAAAGCCCTCCGTTACAGCTCAGGTGACGCTGGTCCCCATCAATCGCAAAGAGGGCCGCATCCTCCGCAAAGTCCCCCCTCAAATGCAGCAGGCTCTCAAGGCGTTGCAGACCCCACAAACAGAAACATCGACGGGGTAAATACATTCATAAACAATCAACAGAAAAGTGATCTAGATCACTTAAATCAGTGTTTTTCATCACACCAACCCTTTGATAAACTGCCTACTCTTATGGAAGGTCTGGGTATCTTTAAGAAAGAGAAGAAGTTACTTCAGTTCCGTTTTCTCCCCTCTTGTTGAGTCGCAACAGAACCGCTGAATGCGACCTCATCAATCCGGCACAAAATCTGTCGTTGAGATCAAGATTGTTTTCAGTTTTGGGGCTATTTAGGCATTGATAATTGTCAATTGCGATGCGGCTTCTCCCCACTTCTGAGTTAAAGAGCTGGTGTTCCTTTTGAGTCAAGATTCGTCTAGAAACGCGAGAAGAAGAATACGTGAACGCCTGCACACATCAATATAAAACTATCAATATCGAGGCTCATAAGCAGACAATATACGACCATTTGCTTCAGTGTGTGCGGACAGAGTCTGCAAATGAGGTTCTGAAACGATTTCACACACTCTTTATTGCAGGACGGAACTATCCAGAGCCCACTGTCAAAGCAGCCTTAAATCAGATTGTGGTCTCGATTAAGGGTAAGGAAGATTTCGCTCTATTTTTTAACCGTTGCTGCTATATCCTGATCAACTCATGGCAAAATCAGCCGGACTGTCGCGGCATGATTCCCGAGCTGGTGGCCGTTCTCAGTCGTATGAGTGCCGCCCCTGCCACCTTAGGTCAGACCCGTTCCAAAACACGGTTGCGAACTTTAATGCAGCAATTTGCCCAGAGCTCTTATTACGGACGTCTCCGCCGCTTTGCTGAGTTCATTACACCCCAGGCCACAACGTCCTCGCGTAAGCCGCTCGGCACCATTTTGCGGCGCTATCCCTACCTTTACCAACACTGCTTGGTTACGAAGGAAGATAGTCAAGAACATCAGTCCAGCATTCGCCAGGTTCAGCAACAGGCCCAAGAGCAGTTTGAACTTGATCTATCACAGTATTTAACTGGCATCTTTAGGCGCCCAACCCCACCCAGCGAAATAATTCAGCCGACAGGTCGGACTCAATTAATTCTGCCTGACTCTGGACCCTTAATCCACTCCAAGAACCCGACCTTACTGGGGGACAATGAGCTGTGCAACACATTGAAGCATTATGTAGGGCGTGTTGACCCTCGCGGTTCCTATCAAGATGGAGCCAAACACTTCATTTTGCGGAATCAATCAACAAAATCCTATTTGGGCTTTAAGAAAAATCTCTACGATTATCTGGTGGAATCTGTGGACACTAAATTTGGTCGGTGCCGATTCAATCAGATGTTACAGAAGCAGTTTGATGCCTTGCTCCCAGAATGCAATGAGCGCCCCATGAACGATTTTCTATTGACGCGCACCTGTAATCAGCTTTTCAATTTCTTAGTCGTTGAAAGTCGCCAGCGACCAAATCATATTGTCTTTATGGACCTCATCAATAACTTAGGTTCAACAGTGACAGTAGGCCTACTCCTCAAGGTCGTGCTGCTGTGCAAAAAAGTGAAACCCTACCTAGAGAATCGATTCTCTCTGCTGTTTAAGCATTACGAATCTCAGCAACAGGGCACCGTAAAATGGCTTGTTGCTTGTCTCGAAAAGCTCAATCTAGCCTGGAGCAGTAATTTTGGCCGCTTTGACTTTTCCTTTGTGACGGCTTTATAAGCAAAGTTTCAGATCGCCTCAGGCCTCTCTCAGATTTCCATTAGGCTCCCTTCAGGAGGGGCAGGCATGATAGTCTCAACGGCTTGGCCTGGAGGCAATCATGTCAAAACACTCACATAATTTTGCGACCACAATACTAACAACCGTTGCCCAAGGGCCTGAGAGCATGGGTTCACGCAAATGGAGTCAGTTTCTGCCTTGGTTGGGTTTCCTACTGACTGGATTGGGACTCTGGTGGGGCTGGCAATCTGATCTTGAAATCTTGACACCTAGCGGTTTGCAACAGATTGTTTCTCAGTCAGGGCCTTGGGGGCCTCTATTTTATATCGGCGTTTTAGCCATCTCCGTGGTGGTCAGTCAAATTCCAGGTGTTCCTCTCGCCTTAGCAGCAGGAGCTATCTGGGGACCATTCCTGGCTGGAATTTACAGTGTGTTAGGAGCATTCTTAGGTGGTGTAGTCGCCTACGGTCTAGGTCATAGCTTAGGCAGACCCGCAGTTAAAAACCTAACCGGCAAAAGTATTTCCTTTTCCACTGAACGCGGCGAAACCTATATTGGCGGACTCATTTTTCTAACACGCCTCTTGCCAATCTTCTCATTTGATTTGATCAGCTACGGTGCAGGCATTTCAGGACTGTCATTCCCTATTTATGCCAGCGCGACACTATTTGGCATGATTCCTTCAACGTTCCTGCTGACCTATATGGGCGCGACCGTCACAGTTGGCCTTGGGCTAGGCACAGGATTAGCAGTCCTTTTCGCGATGGCTTTTGTCGGACTCCCTTGGCTCATGCATCGCCATAACTGGCTGAATATTCGAGAGTTAGTTTGCGTTGAGGCCTAACGAGAGCAGCTATTTCCTGCT
>CALFCG010000002.1 GCA_937951315.1 uncultured cyanobacterium | reverse complement strand
TCAGTCTCCTCCATGATCGGCATTGCGGCGTCAAAGGCACCGCAATCCCAGAAAGGCTGACGTCGACAGAAGATAACCTGATCGCCAAAGAACAAACGCATTCCATGAAAAAAGAAGAGATGGGGACGAAAGAAAAGCGGCCCCCAATAGGTCTTCAGCAGATTTTGCAGGGTTACCCCCCAACAAATACTCTTGCCCCCAGTCATCACTGAAATAAAGGCACCACAAGTAACCTGAGAGTCCCTCAACACCCACTGAATAACATCAATCAGATCATCAGGGACCAAAGTATCAGCATGGAGGAAGCACAACACGTCTCCAGTAGCGGCCTCTGCCCCCAAGTTCATCTGCACAGATCTTTGGGCCTGGGTAGCCGAGAGAACAGTGGCCTGAGGAACCTGAGCAATGGCCAAGGTGTCATCGGTGCTACCACCATCCACAATAATAATGTCAGTTGCAGGGGGATCGAGTTGCTCCAAACATCGCAGCGTTCGGGCAAGATAGGCAGCTTCATTCAGAGTGGGAATAATGATGGAAACGCTGGTCATAGAGCCAGTGACTCAATTGAAAGCTTTAGTAAGAGAATATCTTGGAATGATCAAGCCATCTGTGAGTACCACATCCTTAGTTTTGCTCCTGAGTGCAGGTCTCGTCGGGGGGTGTGACTTACCGATCACACAGCCTCGGTCCAACGGAACGGCTCAAGCCACGGATCAAGAGGAAAAGGCAGACAAGATATTACAACCCTTTGAATCCATTGCTGGTACCCCATACCTAGTCGCAAATATTAGTCAAGGCAACTGGAAAGGATCTCGCCAAATTTCTTCAGGTTCTTCCTATAAACGAGGAGCAGGAGACATCAGTAATCTCGTTTTCTTGGACTCTGCTTCTCTAGAGTCCCATCGTCTTTTTGAAACCAATGAGTACACCGTTTTCGAAGCCAAGCAATATCCATTGAGCAATCAGGAGCCAAAGGGTAAGAAGAAAAATAAAAAGATCGCCCGTTTTGTTTATCAAATCTTGAAACAAGATACCAATGAGGATGGATATTTGGGGAGTGATGACCACCGCACCATTGGTCTTTCAGATGCCTTTGGCAAGCAGTACGTAGAAGTTCTGACAGGCATTAGTCAGCTTCTGAATCTCAAACATCTCAGCTCCGATCGAATGTTGGCGGTCTATGTCAAAAATGGAGCCAAAACAGCAAGCATTATTGATCTCAAACAGAGAACGGTGGTGAAGACAGCTGCGATCGCAAACCTAGGTTCTGACGTGCAGTAAACTCAAACCGCCGAGCTGTTGATGATGTAACCCTTCTCCATGCAACTGACACCGGAAGACATTCACGAATTACAAAAGCTGGAGGAATGTTTATGGCGTTCACAGACGCGATTTGATAGAGGTTTCATGGATCAAACATTAGCCTACGATTTTTTTGAATTTGGTCGTTCTGGGCGTTCCTACCGCAGAGATGAAACCTTAAGCGCTCCTTCCCAAACAATTCATGCTGTTCTACCCCTGAAAGACTTTACCGTTCACTTGATAGAGACGAACGTTGTTCTGGTTACCTACGTCAGTGAAGTCACCTACGGTGATGTAATTGAGTATGGTCGTCGAAGTTCCCTCTGGTCAAAATCGATAGACGGTTGGCAACTAAGATTCCACCAGGGCACACCCATTCCCCAGGAACACAGATAGATATTCGACAGGGGTGAACGAGAATTTAAGACCGTTTTTATGGGACCTGAAACGGAATCAACGCATTCTCCGGAAGGTGCTCCACAAAAGCACCTTCGTTGGCCAACATCGCCACCAGCTCCACAGACCAATCCGGCTCTACATGTAAATCTTGCCAGGGCACAGCAAGTTCTAAACATTGATCTAACCCAATCTGCACCTGCTGGGGCACCGGATACCAGGGCTGCTCGCCCCCCGCAACTTGTAACGACGCTTGTTGCTCTTGAAGATCGATTTTGAGGTGATGGTGAAATAAATAATTAAGGGGAGCGGTGTCAGGCTTTTTCGTGAGTGGGACCGCACTATTGTGCATCGTTTGTCCGGGGTAATACCAGAACAAATGCAGCTCTCGCGGGGAATCAACCCCCAGTTTCTTACCCACCTGGCAATCGAACCGGAGGTAGAAATTGAGGTGGTCAAGACCATACCAAAGCCGCTGCACCACACTACTTTTGTGCATTGTGCCTCGCGCACCCGCCACCGTAATCCGCCCCGCATGATCCCAGTCCTGCTTGTCGGCAACGCCATCAATGATCGGATGAATAAATCCCTGGGGTTGATGGTCCAGCATGGGCCGGTGATCTTCAAGAGGATATTGCAACACCTCGGGTACAGGCTCATTTAAGGCCTGATACAGGGCAGTGAGGTGCTCACGAAAGAGCTGATCAAACATTGCATCGTGGTTAGAGGAATGCCCCTCACCAAACCACCAAAACCAGTCGGACCCTTCCGCTGCGAAGAGTGCTTCCCATGCTTCAGGATTGTTCTCTTCCGTCGCTTCAGGGTGGTAAGCCAACGTTTGTCGGGCCTCAGTGAGTAAATCCCAGGCACGGTTTTTAATCGGGTCACCAATCCAGGTGGTGAAGCTGCCATCGACCCAGGAGCCGCTATGTAATTTAGTGGTGGGTAAGGATTCTTGAGGTGGAAATTGCTGTAGATATTCTGAGACCGTGACGAGTTTGAGATCATCGACGTCGCTGAGTTGCTGGTAAAGGTTTTCTAGGAAGGGAATGCCATCCCGTTCGTAAAACTCCCAGCAGTTTTCGCCGTCCAATGCAATCGTGACTAGCCAAGGTTTGGCCAGAGCAGTTCCTTCTTCCGGTTGGCGATCTTTGAGAGTGTTTGCGATCGCATGCAGA
>CALFCG010000001.1 GCA_937951315.1 uncultured cyanobacterium | reverse complement strand
CATCACTTCATAGATCTCAGCTTCCGCTAGGAAGACAAGAACTGGCAGAGAGCTTCTCTAAACAAAATGTCGGAAAACGGAAAATATTTCGTCTCTGGAAATTAATCAAAAACTTGTATTCTCAACGTACTCAAATTAGTATCGAGCAAATTCAGACTCCTTCGGGGGCAAGTGCTTGGTATGCGCATGACCCACGGACGGGCAAGTCTAGGTATGCAGAAACGATGGAAGAACTTGTGGCATGGTTAGAAGCCACAACAATTTGATTTAGGCTTATTTGGCTTTTTTGCAATTGGCTCATCATCTGGACGACATGCCTCATTGCGAATTGCGTGACATCCTCATGTTCGCGAAATAGAGTGCGAAGAAAATAATTCTCGATTTTAGCGAACACCTTTTGCCCAGTATAAATCGCTATCTCATCACTTTTTAGGGCTGAGATATTGCGTTCATAATCTTGTGGCAGGGCTGTTTTTGAATGCGTGTGACTAAAGAGTTGACTGCTAGAGCGGCCTCTACCTCAGCGACTTCGGTAAAGCACTGTTGCTAAGGGGATGCTCCCCGCTGGTAACGCCCATGCCAGGAAAGTATGCGTCATATTCAAAGGTGCATGTGCGTTGATGCTGCACTTTTTCTCAGGATCTCAACACTCATTCCCTATCGGGCGAGTAAGTGCTCCGATTTGTTCGGTTGCCCAGTCAATTATTCTCCCTGGGGTTTAGATAGTCAGAAAAGCTTAAAGGCACTGCGGTATTGACCATCAGTGCTTATGATGGTTTGAACGTAGCGATCTATCTCCTCAGGCTTCTTGAGCAGAGATAGGTGTTATTGAGCCGTATTAACTACAGTATGGGTAACTTGTTCTCGAATGGTTTGAGGCTGGTGGCATGAGCCAAGTTGCTTCAGGTGATATCGATTCTATTGCGAACAAGCCCAATGTTCTCTATGGGAGATCTTTCCCCTACTGCTGATTTAGAGACTTTCACCTAAGGTGTTATGACCCACCCCCTATATGTCGCCTTCATTTGGCACCAGCATCAACCTCTATACAAAAGTCGGGTAACCGGTCAATACCGTATGCCTTGGGTCCGCCTCCACGGCACTAAAGATTATCTTGACTTGGTGCTATTGCTAGAGCGATATCCCAAGTTACATCAAACGGTTAATCTAGTTCCTTCACTGATCGCCCAGATTGAAGACTATGCTGCAGGCACTGCCCTGGATCCCTATCTTCAGGCTTCGTTGCAGTCCACTGAACAGCTTTCTGCTGAGCAGCGGTCATTTATCCTGAGCCACTTTTTTGATGCCCATCATCAAACGCTTATTGATCCCCATCCACGCTATGCCGATCTCTACAGACAGCGTCAAGAACAAGGTGAAGCTTGGTGCCTAGAGAACTGGCAATCGAAAGATTATAGCGATCTGATGGCTTGGCATAACCTCGCCTGGATAGATCCCCTCTTTTGGGATGAGCCAGATATTGCTAAATGGCTAGACCAGGGGCAAGATTTCTCTTTGGCAGATCGCCAACAAATCATTGCGAAGCATCAAGAAATTCTGGGCCGCATCTTACCTCAACATCGAAAGATGCAGGAGGCGGGGCAGCTTGAGGTGATCACATCCCCATATACGCACCCCATTTTGCCCCTTTTAGCCGATACAAACTCTGGTCGGGTTGCGATCCCAGAAATGGACTTGCCTGAGGAACCGTTTCAATGGGCGGGTGATATTCCTCGACATTTGCAGCGAGCCTGGGAGCAATACCTGAGTCGTTTTGGACAAGTACCTCGCGGTTTATGGCCTTCGGAGCAATCGGTCAGTCCTCAGATGCTGCCTGATGTGGCTAAGCAAGGGTTCAAATGGCTGTGTTCTGATGAAGCGGTGTTGGGGTGGACGAAACAGCACTTCTTCCACCGGGATGAATCAGGGAATGTCTGTGAGCCGGAGATCCTTTACCAGCCCTATCGCTTAGAAACGCCACAGGGTGATCTGTCGATTGTGTTCCGAGATCATCGTTTATCTGATTTGGTGGGCTTCACCTATAGCGCTATGGATCCGCAGGAGGCTGCCTCGGATTTAGTCGGGCATTTGGATGCGATCGCAACTACGCTCAGGGAGCGTCAGTCTGAAGCAGAGAACGAGCTGGCTCGACCCTGGTTGGTCACCATTGCCTTAGATGGCGAGAACTGCTGGGAGTTTTATCCGCAGGATGGCTTACCGTTTTTAGAGAGCCTTTATGGGCAGTTGAGCGATCGCAATGACATTCGCCTTGTGACCGTCTCTGAATATCTTGATCAATTTCCGGTCAGAGAAACCCTGCCTGCGCAAGACTTACACAGCGGCTCCTGGGTCGATGGCAGCTTTACCACCTGGATTGGTGACCCGATTAAAAACCGGGCCTGGGATTTACTCACTGAGGCCCGACAAACGTTGGCTTACCATCCTGAAGCGACGGAAGAGAACAATCCTGAAGCATGGGAAGCACTCTTTGCGGCGGAAGGGTCCGACTGGTTTTGGTGGTTTGGTGAGGGTCATTCCTCTAACCACGATGCGATGTTTGATCAGCTCTTTCGCGAGCACCTCACCGCCCTGTACCAGGCCTTAAATGAGCCTGTACCCGAGGTATTGCACTATCCTCTAGAAGATCACCGGCCCATGCTGGACCATCAACCCCAGGGATTTATTCATCCGGTCATTGATGGCGTTGCC